>CAZECA010000061.1:0-2517 GCA_964510385.1 uncultured bacterium | reverse complement strand
ATTCATTGCATTTAACGAATCTGGTCTATTGATTGTAATGATTCCAATACCATCTGAAACATCCGTCAAAAGAAATTTCATGATTCTCCTTTAATTATTTCCAAAATGTTCTACTAAAGATCACTATTACCGTAAATATTTCCAAACGTCCCAATAACATACAGAAGCATAACATCCACTTGCCAAAGTCAGGTAATAATGCATAATTATCAGAAGGACCAAATTCACCTAACCCCGGACCAATATTGCCGATGGCAGATGCTGCGGCACCAATGGCTGATTCAAGGTCAATATTCATAGTGGTTAGCACCAACGTTGTAATAGCAAAAATGGACATGTAGAATAGAAAAAAGCCCAACGTATTCCGAATAATATCATCGGAAATAAAACGACTTCCGATACGTATGGGAATGATGGCTTTCAAATGAAGCATGCGGCGTGTTTCTTTTGCTGCATATTTAATCAAAAGCATCATGCGAACTATCTTCATTCCACCTCCGGTGGATCCACCCATACCACCTATGAACATCATGAATAGGATCATGAATTGAGCAAAAAATGCCCAACCTTCATAATCAGCTGTAGCAAAACCGGTGGTTGTTATGATGGATACTGTTTGAAATAATGAATCTCTGAAATGTTTTTCCGACCATTCATTTGTTCCTGCAGAAATACTTGAGAAAATCAGGAACGCAACAATAATAATTATTCCAAAATAGGCTAAAAACTCCTTATCTCTAAAATAGGTATTTACTTTCCCCGTTATCGCATGAAAATGTAGTGAAAAATTTATCCCTGCTATAAACATGAATAAGATAATAATATATTGAATCGCAGCGCTGTCATAATAACCAATGCTGGCATTTTTTGTGGAAAACCCACCAGTTGGCATGGTAGTGAATGCATGACATATGGAATCAAACCACGGCATTCCACCAATTAGTAATAACAAAAATTGAGCTGCTGTGAATCCTAGATACACCATCCATAATATTTTAGCAGTTTCACGTACTCGTGGACGTATCTTGTCAGCTACTGGTCCAGGAACCTCTGCTTTAAAAAGCTGTACACCTCCAACACCTAATAATGGTAAAATCGCAATATAGAAGACAATAATTCCCATACCACCAATCCACTGAGTAAATGAACGCCAGTATAATGTAGCGTGAGGTAAACTCTCGATCCCATTTGGCAAATGGGGTAAAGTAACAGAACTCCCTAGTATCGTAGCACCGGTCGTGGTTACACCAGACATAGACTCAAAAAATGCGTCAGTAAAGTTTGGAATGATGCCAGAAATATAGAATGGGAGAGCACCTATCAGAGCAGTTGTGATCCAAGTAAAGGTAACAATCGCAAATCCATCTTTATTTGTCAAATTTCGATTTCGTCTAGTGATTGACCAAGTAGGAATTCCGATAACAAAACAGATAAGGACTGACCAAAGAAAACCATTTAGATCGCTCTCTCCATATCCGTAGGCTATCCCTGCCGGTATCAGCATCGAAATCCCAAGGATAACCAGTAAAGCGCTTAAAATATTTAATATAGTACGGTAGTTCATTATGCTCGAAAGAGCTTACGGACTGCATTAAATGCAGACTGCTTGGCAAAGACCAATGCGGTATCCTCTTCAGTTAGTTGAGAATTACCTCTGGCGATACTTAGATGCCCATGGTGGTTGATCACTCCCACTATACTATCAGTTGGAAAAGACAATTCAGAGAGTTCTAATTGCGTGACCTTACTTCCCGGATCCGGCTGAAGTTCCAGTACATCCACATCGATCTCATCAAAAGTAAATACAGCTGTATCTGAGATATCACTTCTGATTTTTCGAAGAATCGTATTCACGGTTGACATATTTTTACTTATGATTGGGCCTATACCCAATTCCTGAATAATGGGAAGAAATTCCGTGTTACTTACATGGATAATTGATTGTTTTACACCAAAATGATGCGCCAATAATCCGGATAAAATATTTGTTTGTTCATTTTCCGTCACTGTAATAAAACTATCTATCTCATGGATATTTTCTGATTTAAGAAATTCCATATCTGTTCCATCTGCATTGATCACCAAAATATTTTCCATATGGTTAGCAATATGTTCTGCTTTTTCTCTATTGCCTTCTACCAATCGAATATTCATGTCATGTTGAAGTATCTCTGCCAACGACCGACCCATCTTACTACCGCCAATTACCATCACCCTCTGTGTATTTTCTGCGGCCTTACCCAGCATGGCCGTTAAATTAGTCACGTGTTCTGTCCTCAAAATAAAATAAGCTATATCACCTTCTTGAAATTCAAAATCTGCCCAGGGTACAATGGTCTCTGTATTTCGTAATACCGCAATAACCCCAAACTTATATTCTTCAGAACTTTCGCAGATATCTCGTACGGTCTTGCCGGTGATATGGGAACTATTGTCGTCTAAACGGAATCCAAGCATTTGGAGTCGGCCACCTTCAAAGTCCATCACCTGTGTGGCATAGGGATGTTGAACTAATCT
>CAZECA010000060.1:0-2752 GCA_964510385.1 uncultured bacterium | reverse complement strand
TCGCGCCTCGCTTTGTGCCCAGTAATAGCGAATCGATGGGCTTCATCACGAATTCGTCGTAATAGAATCAATCCGGGAGAATTTTTATGTATAGATTGCGGATCTGATATTCCTGGCACAAATACTTCTTCCAGCCTTTTTGCCAATCCAATGATCGTAATATAATCCAATCCTAATTCACGTAACGCAGACACTGCCATACTTAACTGACCTTTGCCGCCATCGATCAATATGAGATCCGGTAAACTTGTTTTTTCCTTTTTTACCCGTAAATAACGGCGGTGTACCACCTCACGCATGGCAGCAAAATCATCAATACCGTCAACTGTTTTTACTTTGAATTTTCGATATTCAGATTTTCTTGCTTTACCATCTATGAAGCAGACCATTGATGCCACTGTATTTGTTCCTCCCAAGTGTGAGATATCAAATGCTTCAATACGTCTTGGTGGAGCTTTGAGGTGGAGATCTTCCTGCAACTGGTTTACCATTTTGGGTACAATTTCTCTCCTCTTCTTACGATTGATCAACCATTCTCCTAACAACAGTTTTGCGTTCTGATAGGAAATTCGAACTTCCTTTGCTTTTTCACCCCGTTGTGGTTTGCGGATTAGAACCTTACTTCCTTTCTTTTTCGAAAGCCACTCTTCAAGTTCTACCTGTCCTTCTGGTAATGCCGCTACTGTAATCTCTTTGGGTAAAAAATGACTGTCCATATAAAAGCGCGATATGACCGAAGAATAGACCGGGGCTTCATCCTCATCCAAATTTTGTAATGAAAGTTTTTCCCTTCCAAAGATACGGCCATTTCTCACCCGTAGAATGGTCATAACACCAATTTCATTTTTTCTTGCTAGAGCAAAAATATCCCGATCATCAAAATCTGCAGCTACTTTACGTTGGCGTTCTCTAAAATTCCTGACAGCATTTAATTGGTCACGGTACATGGCAGCATCTTCATAGCGGAGGTCTGCTGCTGCGATATCCATTTGTTTTCGTACATAGTCTTCTGTCTCCTTTGTTCGACCCTGTAAAAATTTTGTGATTCTATCTACCATTGCATTATAGTGATCTCTGCTGACCAATCCTTCACAGGGACCTTCACATTTCTTAATATGGTAATCCAAACACACTTTAACTTTTTTTGCAGCTACACTTTCATCATCCATATAAAAACTGCAACTACGAATAGGAAAAATTTTATGTAAAGCTTTTAGTGAAAATCGAAGACTCTTTACATCAGTATATGGGCCAAAATATTTTGACCCATCCTTTTCTATTTTTCTCGTTAGGTAAACTTGCGGATAAGGTTCATTCGTGATACGAATGAATGGATAGGATTTATCATCTTTCAGATTAATATTATATTTAGGTTTAATCTCCTTAATCATATTCGCTTCTGTTAGCAAGGCTTCTACATTGCTGCGAACAACGATCCATTCCACATCATTTATACGTTTAATCATTGACTGATTTTTTGGAGTTTGATATTTATTCTTTTGAAAATAAGACCGAATACGGTTGCGAAGATTCTTGGCTTTACCAATATAAATTACTTCTTCATGAGAATTTTTAAATTGATATACCCCTGGATGGGTCGGTATAATTTTTAATTTCTCTTTTATCATTACATTTTATGAAACTTGTTTGAGAGGTTTCCTTTTATTATTCCTAAAGTAATGCGGAAGCTGGCTATTGATTTTGGTAGAATCTTATTCATCATTATTTTGAATAATTCTGCATGGCATCTACCAAAGTTTCTATCCCCTTTAAAGGCATGGAATTGTAAATGGATGCTCTGAATCCTCCTACGGTACGATGTCCTTTTAATGCAACCAATCCGAGATTAGCGCAATAATTCAAAAAGTCACTTTCATCTCCACCATTGGCAAATACAAAAGGGACATTCATGATCGATCTGTCCTCTTCAGCTACAGGACTTTTGAACAGTGTATTACGCTCGATCTCATCATAAAGTAATTGAGCCTTTTTTCGGTTAATTTTATCCATTGCATCAACGCCACCTTGCTCCTTCACCCAATGGAGGGTTTGATTAACAACATAAATGGCAAATACCGGTGGGGTATTGAACATGGAACCCTTATCCACATGAATATTGAAGTCCAACATTTTGGGAAGTTCACGGCCTGATCGACCCTTGAGGTCGTCTCGAATGATCACCATGGTTACACCGGCAGGTCCCATATTCTTCTGTGCCCCAGCGTAAATGACACCAAATTTGTTTACATCAATGGATCGGCTGAAAATATCTGAACTCATATCCCCAACCAAATATCCATTTGCCTGTGGAAAATCATGCCATTGAGTACCAGATATGGTATTATTTGTTGTTAAATGTAGGTACACCTGATCGTCACTTTGAGAAAATTCTTTGGGTATATAACTATAAATGGAATCTTTCGATGTACATACCACATTTATGTGTCCAAAACGCTGTGCCTCTCTTATAGCTTTAAAAGACCACAACCCTGTATCGGTATAATCAGCAACCTCATTATCTTTCAGGATATTCATAGGTATCATAGAGAATTGGAGACTAGCACCACCCTGAAGAAACAGAATATTATATGTGTCCGGCACATTTAAAATATCACGGATCAAATCCCTAGTTTCATCCACCATACCAACAATGGGTTCTGAACGATGACTCATTTCAAGAATACTCATTCCTTGGCCATCATAATCCTGAACAGCTTTTGCGGTTGCAGTTAATACGGGTCCCGGAAGAACT
>CAZECA010000059.1:0-2910 GCA_964510385.1 uncultured bacterium | reverse complement strand
TTCACCAGACACCGATCCCAACACTCCGATTCCAGATTTCAATTGGACTAAAAGTTGATCACCAAACTGTTTCAAGGTATCCATATTGTCAGCATCTGTTTCTTCGATCACGATGGTGTGGCCATCTACTTCATACCCTCTTGAAATAATCGAACTGATATTAAATGATGTAGAAACTTTTTGCTTTTGCTTTAGAGTGCGCTCCAAATCCTTTTTCTGTTTCAGGAGTTGATCAACCCTTTCCGGAAGGTGTTCAGCAGAACTTGCCAATTGAAGCTGTAGATCTGTGAGCACTGCAGATTGATCCTGAACATACTCCAGTGCCTTGAGACCTGTAACAGCAACAAGCCTCCTGATTCCTGAAGCAAGAGATGATTCTTCAGTTATCTTGAATAATCCTATATCTCCTGTTCGAGAGACGTGAGTTCCGCCACACAGTTCCTTGGAAAAGTCACCAATAGTAAGAACACGTACTCTCTCACCATACTTCTCTCCAAAGATGGCTGTAGCGCCTTCTTTTCGAGCATCTTCAAAATCTTTAATGGATGTCTCGACTTCCCTGTTTTCAAGAATTTCCCTATTAACAATTATCTCAATATTCCTTAAATCTTCATTAGAGATTTTTTCATGATGTGTTAGGTCAAAACGGAGATAGTCAGGATGAACCAGCGATCCAGCTTGATTCACATGTGCTCCCAATACATCTTTTAATGCTGAATGCATCAAATGGGTGGCAGTATGATTTTTTCGTACATTGGTTCTATAAAAACTATCGATAGAACAAATGACAGTAGAGTTTGATTTTGTTTCATCAAACTTACCTGTACAATGATGCACAATAGATTCATTTTCTTTTTGAACATCACTTACATTAAGCTCGATTCCATCACCGTTAATGATACCAATATCTCCGATCTGCCCCCCAGATTCAGCATAAAAAGGTGTTTCATCAAGTATCAGTAGAATTGATTCATCCACTTTAGCAAAGCGCTTGATGCTTGCTTCAGAAGTTGTTTGTTCATAACCAAGAAAATTAGAGTCCTCTCCTTCGCTAACTACTGTCCAATCTAATTCTTTCATATCGGCTTTGAATTTACCTGATTCTTTGGCCTTCTGTCGTTGTTCATTCATTGATTCATTAAATCCCTCTTCATCCACCACCAAGCCTCTTTCTTGAGCCATGAGCTGCGTTAAATCTAATGGAAAGCCATAGGTATCGTATAATTTGAACGCTTCGTTTCCTGGTATGGTTTCATCTGTTAATTTAGCGACCATTTTATCAAAATGGAGTAGCCCGCGATCCAGTGTTTCGTTAAATGATTGTTCCTCGGCCTTGATCACCTTTTTGATGTGTTCTTTTTTCTCAATCAACTCGGGGAATGCATCTCCAGATATTTTGCACAATGTATCTACCAAATTGAAAATAAATGGTTCATGCAAATCCAGTGTACGACCAAACCGAGCAGCTCTCCGAAGTATCCGGCGCAAAACATATCCCCGGCCTTCATTAGATGGCAAAGCACCATCTGCAATGGAAAATGAAAGCATTCGCACGTGATCAGCTATCACTTGGAAGGGAGCCACATTGTCAGCATAATTTTTTTCTGTTAATTCTTCTGTATGTTCTATAATCGGGCTAAATAGATCAGTATCATAATTACTCTTCTTTCCCTGAAGGACGGTAACAATCCTTTCCAACCCGGCACCAGTATCCACATGCTTTGCAGGAAGGTCTTCCAATGTTCCATCTGGTAGTCGATTGTTTTGAATAAATACCAAATTCCAAAGTTCCCAGTATTCATTCGAATTATTTACTCCTTCAGCTGACTGATCATTTATTTCTTCACCCATATAATAATGGATCTCAGAACATGGACCACAAGGTCCTGTGTCGCCCATTTCCCAGAAGTTATCTTTTTTCCCACATTTCAATACACGAGAAGGGTCAATATCTGTAACCTCCGGCCAAAGTTTAAACGCGTCATCATCATCTTCATAAACCGTTGCCCACAGGCGGTCTTTATCTAATCCCCAAAGATCCGTAAATAGTTCCCATGCCCACTGAATCGCTTCTGCCTTATAATAATCTCCAAATGACCAGTTACCAAGCATTTCAAAAAAGGTATGATGAAATGAATCAAATCCAACTTCTTCAAGATCATTATGTTTCCCACTAACACGAATACATTTTTGGCTGTTCACAACTCGCAAATCTTTTGGCTTCTGCTCATCCAAAAATATGGGCTTAAATTGATTCATTCCCGCATTCGTGAATAAGAGTGTCTGGTCATCATGGGGCACTACAGGCGCACTCCGAATGTATCGATGATCTTTTTCCAAGAAAAAATCTATAAATGATTTTCGAATTTCAGCTGCATTCATCATAGTGAGAAGGACGTTTCTATTGTAGTCAAATTCACGGTTTCATCAGCATCATTTACATCTCCATCTCCATTGAGATCTTTAAATGACCGCTGGAAATTGTAATTCAGTACCATCCCTGAGCCAATCTCAACTCCAGCCTGGTATCCCATAATGGTTCCTTCAGTAAATTTAAAATCAAATGGATTTGGCACATTTCTCTGTTGATAATACATACGGGCAAATTTGATTTTGCTGATGCTCTTTTTAAGATTCAAACTCGCAGTAAAACTTTTATTTTCTGATTCAATATAGTCCGCTTCAATATCGTTCCATAAACTTCCCAGCAGATTTTGATATGAAATGCCTACCGTTAATATAGTACCAATATCCATTCCCAAAAGTGCAAACAGACCCTTCTGTTCACCATATTTGCTTAATCTAGATTCTTTCGTAACAACTTTTGTTCCAGACATACTCGTTACAAATGTAGCACGTTCCAGATCATAAGCACGGTTCCAGTAACTGAATTCAAATTGGCCTTTCGGG
>CAZECA010000058.1:0-3148 GCA_964510385.1 uncultured bacterium | reverse complement strand
CACTGGCAGGATATATTATGGCTGAGAGCAATGCCTCCCATCGATTGGTTCATATCTTTAGATCATTATTCGGTTGGATTCCTGGGGGAACACCAATTGTAATTGTTTTCTTATGTGGGTTCTTTACAGCATTGACCGGTGGCTCTGGTGTAACCATTTTGGCTTTGGGAGGACTCCTTTATCCCTTACTAAGAAAAGAGGGGTACAATGATCTATTTTCTCTTGGGTTGATTACTGTTGCTGGTTCAGTATTGGTCATCGCTGGCTTCACTTCAGTTTTTCCTCCAAGTCTTCCAGCTATCATATTTGGTGTCACTGCGGGTGTATCTATCAAAGAGATATTTATCGCCGGTTTGATACCCGGAATAATTCTTGTTGTGGCTATTGCTGGATGGTCTATGTACCAGGAAAAACACCAACGAAAAAGTTCGGATAAAATAGATAAGAGATCTTTGATTGATGCGATTTGGATAGCAAAGTGGGAGATATTGATACCCGTGTTGGTTTTACTGGGAGTCTTTGGTGGTTTCACCACATTAGTAGAAACAGCTGCGTTGATGGTTTTTTATACATTTGTAATAGAGGTTTTTGTTTATAAAGATGTTCAATTGAGTGAATTTCCTCGAATTGTTCTTGACTGTGCAACGCTCATTGGGGGTGTGCTGATCATTCTTGGTGTCGCAATGGGATTGACAAGTTATCTTGTTGATGCGCAGATCCCCACCTTATTGCTTTCGTGGGTCCAGGATACCATTTCCTCTAAATATATCTTCCTGTTAATGTTAAATGTTTTCTTATTGGTCGTTGGTTGTTTAATGGACATATTTTCTGCTATCATTGTTATTGTACCTCTTATAATGCCATTAGGATATCATTTTGGCATTGATCCAGTACATTTAGCCGTAATCTTTATCGCTAATCTGGAACTAGGTTTTTTAACTCCTCCTGTGGGAATTAATCTCTTTTTATCGGCCTATAGATTTGATAGGGATATGCCTACCATCTACAAAGCAACATTACCTTTCTTTATTGTACGTTTTATTGTGGTCTTATTTATTACGTATGTGCCTATTATTTCACTTGGATTATTGCGTTAATGTGGGAACAATCACAGAAATGAATCATTTCTTGACTATAGATTGACGTGAAGGATATATTTCCCGTCACCAAAAAGGAGCTTTATCGAAGCTAAATCGTTATTATAAATATAGAATAACGAGACGGACTTTACCGTCTGCAACAGGAGAACATACCAATGAAACGATTTATCATGGTCGTGACCATGGCCTTTTTATCCATTTCCAAACCACTTTACGGACAGAGTGAGGCTGGAGCAATCTTTTTACTGATATCTCCCGGAGCTCGTGCTGGAGGAATGGGAGAGGCACAGGTTGCGGTTGCAAATGACGCATACGCCAGTTTTTGGAATCCGGCCGGTCTGGCATTCCTTGAAGGTTCAGAAATGGCCTTAATGCATGTGAATTGGCTTCCGAATCTGGCCGATGACATGTACTATGAATTTTTTGCTTACAGGAAGCATTTCCCCTATTTAGGCACTCTAGGCGGACATTTAATCTATTTAAATCTTGGTGAACAAATACGCATGGGGGAATCACCGGATGATTATCTTGGCACCTTTACAAGCTACATGATGGCATTATCGTTGTCATATAGTTCATTATTATCTCCCAAATCATCTTTGGGTATAAATGCAAAAATTTCTTACCAACATTTAACTGAATTCGGTGCCGGAGGAGAGCAAGGAAAAGGTACATCTACAGATTTCGGATTTGATATTGGATATTTACGGAAAGAATTTTTAACACCAAACCTTACTATTGGCCTGACGGTGACCAATATTGGACCAAAGGTCTCATTCATAGACCCAGCTCAAGCTGACCCGCAGCCGACAAATTTCACGCTGGGTCTAAATTATGCCGTGGTCAATTCAGAATTTAATAAGCTTCACCTTGTATACGATGTCGATAAATTGCTTGTGGCAGCATACCCAGATATGGATTGGGATGGTGACGGCTACGTAGGAGGTTATGATGAAGATGGTCATCAGTCTGATAAGAATGCACAATACAATCGAGATGGTCAAATGGAAACAGCTCATTCAGATCCAATTTATATTGGGATTTTTACATCTTGGTTTGATGATTGGCTGCTAGGCGGCGATATGGATATGACTCCTTCTTCCAGCGATGAATACGATCACGTTATCGGTGGATACGATTGGAATGATCTAAATGGAAACGGTGAGATCGAATCAGATGAAGGTGAAATGATCCCCACTGAAGGAGATCCTGGTGATCCAGGATGGGGAAAATATAACGAATATGGACAAAAAGAAGTGGGCAGCGCAAAAGAGCGCACCATTAAGAATGAACTGGATAAGCTAGTGCACAACATAGGTATGGAATATTGGTATGGAAAATATTTTGCCTTACGCGCGGGATATTTATACGATAAAACTGGAAAGATAATGAATCCGACATTTGGCGTTGGACTTCGTTTTGCAAATTACGGGTTTGATTTCGGCTATACTTCTGGTGAGCCGGACCATCCTCTTGCCAATACCATGCGATTTTCTCTAAATATGGAATTCTAAAATTCCATTATTTATTCTCTATAAATTCGTACCCATGAAACATTATAAATTACTATTCATCGTATTGATGATGTATTCAAGTCTATCTGCTGAAATATTAGGAGATAAAACTTTAATAGTTATACGTGTTTCATTTCAGGAGGATGAATCAATCAGTACAACTGGTAATGGGAACTTTCTTTATACAGCAGAATATGATACTTGCGAAATTTATACCATTGATCCGGCTCCCCACGATAAAACATATTTTGAATCCCAATTAACATCGTTAGATCATTATTTCTCATCGGTTTCGTATGGGAAATTTGGTATTAATCTGGAAAATTCAAATATTTATCCAGAAGGAGAACAAGAGAGCTATCAATTGTCCAATACTATGAATCATTACCACCCCTATGCTGAAGATGATATCCATGAAGAGCGGATAACTGATTTGTTTGTCGAAGCAATTGAATTGGCATATTCTACTGATGGAATAGAAATTTCCAGTGATGATATAGTTGTGATCATTCATGCGGGTATAGGTCAGGACTT
>CAZECA010000057.1:0-3531 GCA_964510385.1 uncultured bacterium | reverse complement strand
TATTACCCGAGCTTCCCAAGCTCGTGACGTGAGTTCGATTCTCATCGCCCGCTCTCCGCAGTTCTCACGCTGAACTAACACATCCTTCATTGTAATTTCTGCCCCTCATGAAGATCATATCTGTAAAGGAAAATAGCCTTGGAGCCGAACTGGGTCTTGAGCCCGGCGATAAGATCGAGGCCATCGATGGGTCCCGTGTGCGGGACATCATCGATTATCGGTTCAAAGTTTCCGATGACAATATCCGTTTACGTGTGCGCCAGAATGGTGACGTGGTGGAGTACGATCTGGAAAAGGAACTGGACGATGATCTTGGTCTGGAATTCGAAGATATGCGTATCCGCAAGTGTGCCAATGATTGCGTTTTCTGTTTTGTGGATCAGAACCCGGAAGGGATGCGCAGTGGCATGTATTTTCGGGATGGAGATTTTCGGATGTCATTTTTACACGGACACTACATTACTCTCACAAACATGGGGTGGAAAGAATTGAAGCGTGTGGTGGAGCAGCGGCTTACACCATTATATATATCGGTCCATGTGACCGACCCTGACAAACGTCTGGAATTGTTTCTCTATGGAAAGGATGATAATTTGTTGTCCAAATTCGAATACCTTACCCAGAACAGGATAGAGCTCCATTCACAAGTAGTCTTGTGTCCCACATGGAACGATGGACCCCACTTAGAAAAGACAATCGCGGATATTCATCAGTTCATTCCAATGGCCAAAAGCATGTCTATAGTTCCGGTAGGGCTAACCAAGCACAGAGAAGGATTGCCATTTATTCCACTAGTGACAAATGAGTATGCGAAAAAGATACTTAAGGAATACGAAACATTGGACGCAAAATTTAAACTGGATGATGGAGGCCGTTTTGTATTTATGAGTGATGAATGGTACCTAAAACTGGGCCTGGATGTGCCTGAAAAAAACTATTATGAAGATCTCCAGCTGGAGGAAAATGGAGTGGGGCAGGTCCGAGAGTTCAAGGAATTGTGGTCTGCAAATTTGGACATTGAATTGGAAGAAGAGACCACTGTTACCATTGGCTCTGGATCATTGATCGCTGATACCTTTGAAAATTGGTTCATTCCAAAGCTAAATAGAGTAGAAAATCTGAGTGTGAATTTTGTGCCCATTAAAAATAACTTTTTTGGAAAAGAAGAGGTAACCGTCACTGGTTTATTAACAGCACAGGATATTTTATCCCAACTTAAAGGTCGGGATCTGGGTGACAAGGTCATTTTTAGTAATCGTATACTTAATGATGAAGGAAAACTCACCCTGGATGACAAAACTCTAGGAGAGATGAGCAAGGAACTGAATGTTCCCGTACTGGTCTGCGGTGACAGCCCAGAAGATTTTTTTAACGTAATCAAGGCATAGCAATGTCTGTACCTGTAGTAGCAATTGTGGGCCGTCCAAACGTAGGAAAATCCACATTTTTTAATCGAGTTCTTCGGAAGCGGAAAGCCATTGTAGATCCTCAGGAAGGGATCACCCGTGACCGTGTGTACGGCGAAGCAGAGTGGGGCGGAAAGCGTATAAGTTTTATCGATACCGGAGGGTTTATTCCGGAAGATGTGGACGTGTTTAATGCCGCCGTTCGGGAACAGTCCCAGCTAGCCATGGGAGAATCAGACGCTGTTGTTCTTATGGTGGATGGCAGGGAAAATATCACATCCAGCGATCAGGTTTTGGCCCAGGCGGTACGGGAGAGCGGCAAGCCCCACATGCTTATCGTGAACAAATGCGATACCATGAAGCAGGATGAACAGGTGCACGCATTTTTTGAGCTGGGGATCGAAAAAGTACAGTCAATGTCTGCCTTATCCGGGCGATTAACAGGCGATGCACTGGAGATTATTGCTCATTTGTTGAACCTGGATGAATTAGATACTGGGGAGGAAGAAAGTACCGACCTACAGCTTGCCATTGTGGGAATGCCCAATGTGGGAAAATCATCCTTGGTTAATGCACTTCTTCGGAAAGAACAGACCATCGTTACGCCCATCGCTGGGACCACACGGGATTCAATTGATACGCGGCTGAAATGGTATGGAAAGGAGGTGGTGCTCATTGATACGGCTGGACTGCGTAAAAAAAGTAAGGTCCAGGACAACGTAGAATTTTATAGTACCGTGCGAACGACCCGCTCCATTGAGCAATGCGACGTGGCCCTGGTACTCATTGACGCGGACAAGGGCTTCAGCAAGCAGGATCGATCCGTTGTGGACATGGTGATCAAGGCCGGAAAGGGATTGGTCCTGATTGTAAATAAATGGGATCTGGTGGAAAAGGATACCCACACCATGAAAGAAACCTCCGATGAGATTAGAAGCCAGTTTCCTAAGCTGGACCATTTTCCCATTCTCTTTGTCTCAGCGTTGACCCGCCAGCGGGTGTCAGGGATAATGAAGGAAGCCTTCAGGGTGTATGAACACTATAGTCGTCAGATTTCGACCAATGAATTGAACAAATTTTTAGAACGAGTGATCAAGAGAAGGAGCGTTCCAGCAGAAAAAGGAAAAGTGATCCGGATAAAATTCATGAAACAGGTTAGCACATCACCGCCCCTTTTTGCATGCTATGCAAACTATCCAAAACTCATTCCGACCCATTACAAGCGTTTTATGGAAAATCAATTAAGAGAGGCATTTGACCTCATGGGTGTTCCCGTCCGTTTCTCATTCAGGAAATCGTGATATTTTGGATAAAAAAGAAGCGGACACAACCAAACCAAGGAGGTAACAAGGAGGGTAGGAGAGAAAATTCGTGTCCGCTTCCTAACTATAAATGCCGAAGTTGATAAAAAGTTTCAAATGAGTATGGCCCGCAATTAAATTGGATTGTTAACATGAAATTAAAATATATAATAACACTTATCTGGACACTTTCAATTTTGTCAGCCCAGAACCTTAGGGTGGGGTTTTGGAATGTTGAGAATCTATTTGACCTGGAAGATGATCCTACTACCCGAGATGAGGAGTTCGCGATTGGCGGAAAAAAGAATGTGACCCAGGATATTTACGAGCTAAAGATGAAAAATTGCGCATCCGTTCTGGCAGATATTAATGCCGATGTACTTGGACTGTGCGAGGTAGAGAATTTTTTCGTACTAGACGAGTTGAATCGTGAATTTTCAGACAGAGATTACAAGATTATTCACTTTGATTCTCCAGACAGTCGGGGTATTGATAATGCGTTGTTCTATGATCCGTCAGTTTTTCAGGTAGTCTCTAGTAAAGCTATTCGCAACGAATTGCCTTCAGGAAGAGCCACTCGGGATATTTTATATGTATTGGGAAAATATGAAGGACTTGAACTTCATATCTTTGTAAATCATTGGCCGTCCAATTACGGCGGCAAGGAGCAGGCCATTCCCAAGCGCAGATCTACGGCAAGGCTTCTAGCTAATGCGGTGGCAGATATATTATCTGTTGATCCAAACGCAGAGATCATACTTTTGGGTGATTTCAATGAGGACCCCACCGATGAAAATGTGGGTATTTTAAAGTCTGTACAGATG
>CAZECA010000056.1:0-4182 GCA_964510385.1 uncultured bacterium | reverse complement strand
ACCCCAAACTTATATTCTTCAGAACTTTCGCAGATATCGCGTACGGTCTTGCCGGTAATATGGGAACTATTGTCGTCTAAACGGAATCCAAGCATTTGGAGTCGACCACCTTCAAAGTCCATCACCTGTGTGGCATAGGGATGTTGAACTAATCTGCTTATTTCCAAACACGCTTCTTTTTCCGGATGGATTACCAGATCGACACCAAATTTTTCAGGTTTAATGATGGAATCTCTATCACTATACTGCTGATTACGCAATCGAGCGATAATATGACGAGCTCCTAAAACATGAGCTTGTTGAGCAGCAATGAGGTTTACCTCATCTATTCTAGTCAGACACAGGACATAATCAGCTTCTTCGACTCTTGCTTTGTGGAGAACTTTTGGACTGGCCCCGTTGCCTTCAACATCAATGGCATCGAGGTTCTCTGTGATTCGGCGACACTTTTCCGGATTGATATCAACTGCTGTAATATCATGACCGTCTTCGCTCAATGCTTTGGCAACGTGGAATCCCACTTCACCTGCACCAATTAATACTATCTTCATCTGGATGTTTGTAATAGTACCAAGTGAGAATGTATATCGTTCACTATATAGAACAAAAGAAAATTTGACTATTCAGAGACACGTGAAATATCTGCCCCAAGTGATCTGAATTTCTCTTCAATTTTCTCATAGCCTCGATCGATATGATAGATCCTGCTTACACTAGTTTGTCCTTCTGCAAATAATCCACCCAAAATTAATGATGCACTGGCACGAATGTCAGTGGACATTACTTGTGCTCCTTTCAAGCTATTAACTCCATTTACGGTTGCAACGTTATTATCTAATAAGATCTTGGCACCTAGACGATTTAATTCTGGGATATGCGTGAACCTGTCATGGTATACAGTATCCATAATATGAGATCTGCCATTGGCCAGACTCATTAATGTGATCCATTGTGCTTGCAGATCGGTTGGAAAGCCTGGAAACACTTCAGTCGTTACATCAACAGGTTTAATATCTTCTGTTTTTTGTATCGCTATGGTAGATCCGTCCACAGAGTAACTGGCACCACATTCTTCCAATTTATCCAAGACTATCTGTAGATGTGATGCATCTACTTGTTCCACTGAAATATCACCCAGTCTTGCGCCAGCCATAAGGAATGTGGCCGCTTCGATCCTGTCAGGTATAACTGTAATCTCCGTCCCAGTCAATTCACTCACACCTTCAATATTCAACGTGTCAGTATTTATACCAGAGATATTTGCTCCCATGGTGTTAAGCATTTCACATAATTGAACGATATCCGGCTCCTGAGCAGCGTTCTCAATAATGGTTGTACCCTTAGCCAATACAGACGCCATTACCACATTCCCCGTGGCCCCGACAGATGGAAAATCAAATTTGACCATATCTCCTTTTAGTGATTCACACTCAGCTAAAATGTATCCTTGGTCTAGCGTCACATTTGCACCCAACTTTTCCATACCCTTAAGATGAAAATCTACTGGCCTTGGACCCCACGCACATCCACCCGGAAGGGAGACCTTTACCTTGCCAAAGCGTCCTAATAAGGGGCCCAATACATAAAATGATGCCCGCATGGTCTTGACCAGGTCATAGGGAGCCTCTAGTTTGTTGACTCCTGATCCATCAATCTCCAACTTACCATCCTCAAAAGTCACTTCTGCTCCAATAATTTTTAACAATCGGATCATGGTTCGTGTATCTCGTAGGTCGGGTACTTTATTGATGATGGTTTTCCCTTCAGTCAACAACGCTGCAGTCATCATTGGTAAAACAGCATTTTTTGCACCACTGATCTTAACAGATCCATGCAATGGTTTATTTCCGTTAATAACGAGTTTATCCATCGGGTTGAATCTCTGATTTTTTTCGTGTAAAGTAAACCATTGTTACAATAACAATCAAAAAACCCAAAACATCTGCAATCACGTCATAAACGCTTGACATTCTTCCTGGAATCATAGATTGCCAGAGTTCATCAAAAACGGCAAAAGATATAACACCGATAAAAATAGGAGCTCTCATTTTTTTAAAACTCATGAATACCAAAAATCCCAATATCCCATATTCAGCCATATGAAGCAATTTATCAGGTGATAATATGATAATTGTTGGGAGAGAGTTTCCGGGAATACTTGATGCTACTATGATTGTTAACAAATACAGTAACATAAATAATCGATAATGATTAGGAGTCAATTTCATTTAATACAATTGGAATTTCATTAAGTACATCTGAAGCGATCAACCCGCGCGTTCCCTTTTCAGCCACTTTTTGATCTGCTGCCAAACCATGGATATATACACCTAATTTTGCTGCATCAAATATGTTAGATCCCTGAGCAAGAAAAGTTCCTAAAATACCTGCAAGCACATCCCCCATCCCAGCTGTGGCCATCCCAGGGTTACCGCTGTTGTTTAATACAGCCAGATCAGAGAAAAATGTAACGGTCGGCGCATTCTTTAAAACAAGAACCCCTGGAAAATTCTCCATGAATGATTCTACTATGGAAGGAAATTCATTTACAAAACCTTCATGATCTTTATCAATTAATTCACAAAATTCACCCTCATGAGGCGTTATAATATAGGGGACTGAAATTTCATTCATTAATTCAGGTTGCTCATGAAATGCTCTTAGACCATCTGCATCTATCACCATAGGTTTATTGATCTTTCTTAATAATTTGATTAAAAGACTAACCGTATCTTTTGCTCTTCCCATTCCCGGTCCGATCACCACAGCATCACACCAATCCAATTTTTCCATAATCTTTTCGAAGCTATCAGTTGTAAAGTAACCTGTATTGTCATCTGGGCATCCATGTGTCATGCCCTCTAGAATAGTTTTTTCGTAAATTTCCTCTATGGAACTTGGGGCACATGTAATAGTCAGACCAGACCCGGATCTTAATGCCCCAAACGTACTGAGTAGCGCTGCACCTGTCATACCTTTCGAACCAGCAATCAATAATACTTTCCCTTGGCTATGTTTATGGGCATCCGTGCTGACAGGTGAAAGAATTTCTGAAATTTCGTTAGAGTTAAATTGTGACCACTGCAATCCAGAAAGCTTATCAATGCAATCTGAAAATCCGATGTCAACATTGTTAATCTTTCCAGCATAATCTTGTCCATCTTTTATAATGGATCCAATCTTAGGATAGCCAAGTGCCAGCGTAAGGTTTGAACAGATTGAATCTTCAGCCGCCATTCCATTATTCCCATTCACACCGCTCGATATATCCACTGATAAAATGTTGGCAGAATTGGAATTGATCCATTGAGTCCACAATCTAAATTTTTCACTTAATTCCCCCTCGCAACCTGTTCCTAAAATGGCATCTATAATCAAATCACATTCTCCAATTTCATCAGGGTCAGTATCATAATGTACCTGCAACCCATTTGCGGTGCACTGATCATGATAATGCAATGCATCACCTTTAATTTCATTTTTTGGGGTCAAGCTAATAATCATTAAATGATAATCAGCTAGCCGCACAGCTGCAGAAAAACCATCGCCCCCATTGTTTCCCTTACCACAAATGATCACAATTCTTGGATCGTGAATTTCTGCTATTACCTGCAAGGATGCATCTGCAATAGCTCTACCCGCATTACCCATTAGGTCAATTCCGCTTATGCCGTACCTGTCAATAGAAATGCGATCAAGTTCTTTGGCTTGATCAGCCGTAATGAACCGATTGGTCATTTAATCACAATGGCAGTAGCAATGGCCGTTTCTTTAGTGTGAGAAATAGACACTTTACAATCTATATTTTTGATTTTTTTAAGTTGAACGATGGGCTTTCCCTCATGGTCTGGAATGATCTCCAT
Source organism: uncultured bacterium (assembly GCA_964510385.1). Classification (GTDB taxonomy): domain Bacteria; phylum Fidelibacterota; class Marinisomatia; order Marinisomatales; family TCS55; genus UBA2126. The sequence goes on along the minus strand of CAZECA010000056.1, from coordinate 319 downwards.
ATCTGTCCAAGAAATTGCTGATTTTATTCCAGAGGTCATGAGTGCTTTTTTGATGGCTTCCTTGGCAGCAAATCGCCCTGCAAAATGGATCGATGGGTCCGCCTTACCGTTGCAGTGATCCTGTTCAACTTGAGAAAAAATTTTATGAACGAATCGTGGCCTAGAATCAATCAGTTCTTTTATACGGGACACGTCAACTATATCGGTCCCTATAAACGTATCAGGTGGCATTCAGATCTGAAACTATATTGACGATCTCATGAATATCATCCACATCCCAATCAGCACCAGAGTCCGTTGTACCAAAGGTATCACCGTA
>CAZECA010000055.1:0-4212 GCA_964510385.1 uncultured bacterium | reverse complement strand
GAATGGGGGAAGCAGGTGAAGGAAGAAACATAACTCACCAGCAAAAGAAACTAAACGAACAAGAACTCCTTTATTTTAGAGACAGGTTTGACATTAAGCTTTCTGATGATGAAGCAATTCATGCGCCGTTTTACAATCTTGATGAAAATAGTAATGAGATAAAATATCTAAAAAAGAAACGTAAGAATCTAGGCGGCTACTTACCTGCACGTATTGTTCCCAGTGTAACAATGGATATTCCAGACATTTCTATTTTTGATGAATTGTTGAACGGAACCGGCGAGAGATCAATATCTACTACAATGGCATTTGTGCGATTACTTACTATTCTTAGTCGTGATAAAAAATTAGGAAAACAAGTTGTTCCAATTATTCCCGATGAAGCAAGGACCTTTGGTATGGATCCGTTGTTTCGTCAGTTGGGAATTTATGCCAGCCAGGGGCAACTCTATGATCCGGTAGATTCAGATCAGTTTCTTTATTATAAAGAGAGCAAGAATGGTCAGATTCTAGAGGAAGGAATTAATGAGGCAGGAGCAATTTCATCTTTTATAGCCGCCGGTATGAGCTACAGCACCCATGGGATTCATATGATCCCCTTTTATATTTATTACTCCATGTTTGGATTTCAGCGAGTCTGGGATTTCATCTGGGCCGCTGGGGATATGCGTGTGCGTGGGTTTCTACTGGGTGGTACAGCAGGTCGTACAACATTGAACGGGGAGGGCCTGCAGCACCAAGATGGCCATAGCCATCTCGCGGCGGCGGCGACCCCTAATATCAAAGCATATGACTTGGCTTATGCCTATGAGATTGCGATAGTAATTCATCATGGGATGAAAGAAATGTTGGAAGAACAAAAAGATGTGGTTTATTACCTGACTTTGGAAAATGAAAATTATATACACCCAGAAATACCCGATGATGTAGCCCCCGATATCATCCGCGGGCTTTATAAGATTCAGGCTGCGGTTAACCCCGTCCTACGGCTTCTGGGCAGCGGTCCTCTGATGGGAGAAACCCTGGCAGCGGCAGACCTGTTAAAAGATGATTGGAATATAAAACCGGGCATTTGGAATGTTACAAGCTTCAGTGAGCTACGCCGGGAGGCGGAAGATGTGGAAAGATGGAATCTGATCCACCCAGATAAACAGCAGAAAAAGTCGCACTTGGAAGAATCCCTCAGCAAACATAAGGTGCCAACTATCGCTGTTTCTGACTATGTAAAAATGGTATCTGAGCAAATCGGACCGTATGTTCCTGGTCCCTATTATACGCTAGGAACAGATGGTTTTGGCCGTAGTGATACCCGAGAAAACCTGCGGTGCTTTTTTGAAGTAGACCGATACTACATTGTGTTGACCGCCCTCCGTGCCTTGGCGCTGGATGGCAAATTGGAAATGTCTGTAGTTCAGGATGCTATGGTAAAATATAATTTGGACCCTGAAAAACCGAACCCCAGAAACATGTAGAATCGCACTATGATAAAAGAAATTATATTACCTGACTTGGGTGAAGGAATTGATGCGGCGGAAGTAAGTGAAGTAACCGTCTCAGTGGGAGATTTTATCAATCCGGATGATACCATTTTGGTCCTGGAGTCAGAAAAGGCATCCATGGAGATTCCTGCCGATGTGACCGGAACGGTGCGGGAAGTGGCGGTTCAGCCGGGTGATGAAATTACCACCGGACAACTCCTGTTTAAGATTGAACTATCATTAGCAACAGCCGAGATAGAAAAAACGGCACCTGTTGGAGATAAGCCCGATCTAGAACCAGAAAAAACACCCTCGAGGAAAACTATTAATGAATTATCCCCACCGCTACCTATAGGGGAACCACCATCAACGGGGGATGTTTTTGCCAGTCCTGGTGTGCGGCGTTTATCCCGGGAGCTTGGTATCAGTCTACACGCGATTAAGGGCACGGGTCCTAAGAGTCGTATTACCAAGAATGATTTACACGATTACATTAAAATTAGACTGGCTATAGCAGCAGGTGGAACAGTGAACCATCGTCAGTTGGATGTGGATTATTCTCAGTGGGGTGCTGTGGAAGTCCAGAAACTCACCAAGGTCAAGCGCATTACAGGCCAACGACTCCAGCAGGCTTGGCAGGCCATTCCCCATGTGACCCAATTTGATACAGCAGATATCACAGACTTGGATGCCTACCGTAAAGCAATGAAGAAAAATGCGATGGAGAATAACATAAAAGTAACCTTTCTACCCTTCCTGATGAAAGCTGTAGTTAAAGTGTTGGAAGAAATGCCTCAGTTTAACAGCTCCCTAGACCACAGCGGCGAAAACTTGGTACTGAAGAACTATTATCATCTGGGTGTTGCCGTGGATACACCTCAGGGGTTGACCGTTCCTGTGGTCCAAGATGTAGACCAGAAGTCGGTTTTGGAATTGTCAGAGGCACTGATGGACGTAAGTACTAGAGCTCGCAATAAAAAATTGAAGCCCGATGAACTTAAGGGTGGAACTTTTACAATCTCAAGCCTGGGGGGTGTCGGCGGCACCCATTTTACGCCTATAGTCAATCCGCCAGAAGTAGCAATCCTGGGTGTTTCACGTAGTCATTGGCAGGCAGTTTATGATAGTGTTGCAGATCAAATTACCCCCAGGTACATACTGCCTTTTTCCTTGTCTTATGATCACCAGGTTATTGATGGAGCGGCGGGAGCAGCCTTTACTTCTCGCTTTGCAGCTATCCTAGAAGATATAGAACAGTTTAAATAATATATTTACTGTTGATTATGGAACCTGAAAAATTCGCACAGGTAGTGGTGATTGGTGCCGGACCCGGTGGTTATGCTGCTGCATTTCGGTCTGCGGATTTGGGAAAGAAGGTTCTTCTGATTGATAGAGACCCAACACTGGGCGGAGTATGTCTTAACCGCGGTTGTATTCCATCCAAGGCATTATTGCATATTGCCAAAGTTATCCATGATGCCAGTTCTCTAGAAGCACTGGGCGTAACCTTTGGCGATCCGAAAATAGATATTGAAGCGATCCGGAATTATAAGAATGTAATAGTGACTAAGATGAACGACGGTATCACCCAGATGGCCAGAGCCCGTCAGGTGGAAACAATGCAAGGTAGCGCATCGTTTCAATCTGATAGTGAAGTAAGAGTGACTCGTGGTTCCGACACAGTAAAAGTCACCTTTGATAATTGTATCATTGCCGGCGGTTCTTCTTCCGCTATGTTGCCCGGAATTCCAATTGATTACCCTGGTGTACTTACATCTAGAACTGCTCTTGATATAGCGGACATTCCCCAAACATTGCTAGTCATTGGCGGCGGTATCATCGGTTTGGAACTGGGCCAGGTCTATGCTGCGCTGGGAACCCAGGTAAGTGTAGTGGAATTTTTACCGCATCTGATTCCCGGCGTAGACCGGGATCTGGTCAAACCTCTGGAGCGCCGATTGAAAAAACAATTTCAGGAGATCAGGGTCTCCTCTAAAGTAACAGAGGTAAAAAGAGAAAAACAGGGTCGGCTACAGGTTACGATAGAGAGCGATTTAGATACCTACCAGGAAATCTACGATAAGGTCTTGGTTGCGGTGGGCCGCAAACCAAATACAGAACTATTAAACCTGGAGAAAACTACAGTTACAATGGATGAGCAAGGATTTATCATTGCAGATGTATATCAACGCACCTCAGCCCCCAATATTTTTGCTATTGGGGACATTATTGGCAATCCCATGTTGGCCCATAAAGCAACTCATGAAGGCAAAGTGGCGGCAGAAGTAATTTGTGGTCTACCAGCGGCATTTGACGCTAGAGCCATTCCCAGTGTAATCTATACCCATCCGGAGGTAGCCTGGTCCGGATTAACTGAAATGGAGGCGCAGGAGCAGGGCATTGCCTATGAAAAAGGCGAATTTCCCTGGGCAGCCAGCGGCCGTGGGCAAGCCGTGGGAGCCATTCAAGGCAAAACCAAGATACTTTTTAATCCGAATACAAAAAAAATACTGGGTATTGGCATGGTTGGCCCTGGTGCAGGAGACATGATCTCCGAAGGCACCTTGGCAATAGAATTGGGTGCAGATGCGGAAGATATTAGCCTTACCGTTCATCCTCATCCTACCCTTAGTGAGACGTTAGCATTCTCTGCAGAAGTATTTGAAGGGACGGTGACGGATTTGTACCTTCCCAGGAAAGAAAAGGGCTTTAAATGAACCATATTCTAGCTTTA
>CAZECA010000054.1:0-4751 GCA_964510385.1 uncultured bacterium | reverse complement strand
ATACGGAAAAGATACACGTGGACTATTGAGAGTTCATCAATTTAATAAAGTAGAAATGGTAAAGTTTGTTACTCCAGATACTTCCTATGAAGAATTAGAATCGTTAGTTGCAAACGCTGAAGCAATCCTACAATCTCTTGGTCTTCATTACAGAGTTGTGGAGTTGTGCACAGGCGATTTGAGTTTCGCTGCCGCAAAATGCTATGATCTGGAAGTATGGTCGCCAGCTGATGAACAATGGTTGGAAGTGTCTTCCTGCAGCAATTTTGAAGACTTTCAGGCTCGGAGGGGAAATATTCGATATCGGCGTTCATCCGAAAATAAAACGGAATATTTGCATACGCTGAATGGCTCTGGAGTTGCGACCCCTCGGTTGATGATCGCATTGCTGGAGACATATCAAACATCCGATGGAAAAGTGATGATCCCAAAAGAGCTTCAGTCCTATACTGGAACGGAGGTTATAGGCTGATCCGATCTATTTGGATCTGGCTCACAATTATTTTTTGGACTCCGATCTGGGCCACAATAGGAATCGTATTTTCTGTATTTGATTGGAGTGGCACACCTGTCGCATGGGTGGGTCGGAACTGGTCCAAGACTATTTTATTCTTTAGCGGCATACAATACAAAGTGAACGGACTTAATAATTTAGATTCTGATAGTCAATATGTTTTTATGGCCAACCACGAATCAGGGTTTGATATTTTTCTAGTTTTTGCAGCCTTGCCCTATAAATTGGTTTTCATGGCCAAGACTGAATTGAAAAAACTTCCATTTATGGGCTGGGCAATGCAATTAGGTAAACACATCTTCGTGAATAGAAAGAATCATCTGGCCGCAATAGCCTCAATGGACGAGGCAAGAGTCTCCCTAAATAAATATCCCCGTTCCATCATGATTTTTCCAGAAGGCACACGATCGTTAGATGGAAATCTGCGAACCTTTAAAAAAGGGGGAGTGGTTTTGGCCATTCAAACACAACTTTCAATAGTACCCATGGCAATTAAAGGGACATTTAATATTGCAAAAAAAGGGTCATTTATTTTACGCCCCCAGCCCATCTGTTTAGAGATTGGCAAATCTATCAATGTATCACCATACACGATTGAAGATAGGGTAAAACTTACTGAAACTGTTTTTAATGAAGTGGAAAATTTACGCTCAACATGATTCTGAAAACCGTTAGATTCTGATCTTATTCAATAATGGACCATTTTAAACAGATTGAAGATTGGAAAAACAGCGGTGAGATTATTGTATTCACTAATGGGTGCTTTGATATTTTGCACCAGGGTCATATAGAATATTTAAGCGCAGCCAAAGAGCTAGGCGATAGATTGGTGGTGGGTCTTAACAGTGATAGCTCTGTACAAGAGATCAAGGGTGAAAATCGGCCCATTCAGAGCGAGGAAGATCGGAAAAAAATTTTACTCGCACTATCCTGTATCGATCTGGTGGTGATATTTAATGAATCAACACCTGCATCATTGATTGAAGAGGTGAAACCCGATGTGCTGGTAAAGGGTGGCGATTATACGGAAGATGAAATTATTGGTGCTGAATCAATTAAAGCCAATGGAGGGAAAGTGGTTATCCTTCCATTTGTTGAAGGCGCCAGTACCACATCCATAATTTCTCGTATTTTGTCCAGTAAATAACTTGACTAGCCCTGTAGTTGACATATAATTTTGCCATCCAAAATTTCCCTAAAACCTTATGTTTAAAGAAGTTACACGAATCTACCTATGCGTCTTAATGACTGGAACGTTTATCAGTGGTCAGAACACGATAAAATCTGATTCCATTGCAACTGATACATCAAATAAGGTCTCTCAGGATGAAACACTTTATACCAATGAGAATGGATCAACGAACCGACTTCCATCTCTCTTGATGGATGTTAAGGTACTATTATCTGAAGCCATGATTGCTGATGTTCATCGAGATACATTAGAGGTCATCTATTACTTGGATCGTATCTATGACCTATTGGGCGAAGCAGATCAGTTGGGTGAAAAGACACCTGCTGATCAGGAAGAATTTGATCGATTCATTGCATCACTCAATGATATATATACAAAACGGTTGCATACACTGGACCTTTCCGATGCACCCATCACGGCAGCTTATGCCCGGCAAATGATTGATAATATTTCTATACCCGTAGAAATGGAAATGGGCAATACAAAATTTGTTGTTGTGGATGATAGGGCCGGCCACATTCCATTGGTGCGAAATAAAACGGTTGATCAGTTTATTAATTATTTTCAAACTAAAGGTCGCCGACAATTTCAAATCTGGTTGGATCGGATGCATGAATATGGTGGCTTGATTAATGAGATACTAAAAGAACAGGAACTGCCAGAAGAACTGATTTATCTTGCTATGATTGAATCTGGTTTGAATCCCAAAGCTCTTTCTAAAGCTAGTGCTGCAGGTATGTGGCAATTCGTGTATTCCACTGGAAAAATCTATGATTTGAAAAGGGATTGGTACGTAGACGAACGGCGTGATCCTGTAAAATCAACATATGCTGCCTGTGCTCATTTAAAGGATCTATTTGAAGAATTTGACCACTGGTACTTGGCCTTATCTGCATATAATTCTGGATCAGGGCGTGTTCATAGAGCCATGAGGCTCCATCAAACATCTGATTTCTGGCAGTTGCATTCATTACCAAAAGAAACCCGTAATTATATCCCATACTACCTTGCTGTTACGATTATTGCCAGGAGTCCAGAGGAATACGGATTTGAAAATTATTCTGAAAAAAGGAGAGCTCCATTTGAATTTGACATAGTTGAATTAGAAAAAAGCGCTGACTTAACTGTATTGGCACGATCTGCAGGCATATCATTAAAGACTATACAATATTACAATCCTGAATTACGACAATCTGCCACACCCCAGAATGGATCCTATTCACTGCGACTTCCAAAAGGAAAGGGAGACGATTTCGAGGTCAATTTTAATTCCTTACCAGAGGATCAACGATTTGCACCACAATACGTGGTTCACAAGGTTCGTAAAGGAGAAAGCCTTTCGACTATTTCCAACAAGTATAAGGTATCGATTCATGATCTGGCAGCAGTAAACAAAATCCGAAATCGACATAAGATCAAGATCGGTCAAAAGTTGACCATACCCATCCGGGGCGCTTATGCATCTCATGATGGCCCTCCTGGACATATTAAAGTTGTCTATACTGTACGAAGTGGAGATACATTGGGACATATAGCGGAAGATTATAATACTCGGGCTGGCAAGATTCGCCGGTGGAATAATTTAAATTATGGGGAGTACATATTCCCCGGACAAAAGCTTGTTGTATGGGTGAAACAAGGATAAGAATTCTGTAACGGAGAAAACCATGACCAAACAAGATATCATTGATCAAGTTTCAGAAGCGACAGGATTGACAAAGGTAGAGACAGAGACCGTGATGAACGGTGTCATGACTGCCATCATTGAATCCCTAGCCAAGAATGAACGCGTGGAATTACGTGGATTCGGGACTTTCGGTGTGAAACACCGTAAGCCGAAAAAAGCACGTAACCCAGGAACGGGTGCACCAATTTATTTGCCAGAACGCAATGCACCTACATTTAAACCTGCAAAACATATGCGGGAACGCGTGAACGATTCCTTAACTCAACATTGAAAGTAAACTATGCCCTGCGGTAAAAAACGCAAAAAGCGAAAGATGAATACACACAAACGTAAGAAACGTTTGCGTGCAAATCGACATAAGAAAAAGAAAGTATAAGGTATAACCTTTTGGTGCGCACTCTGCGAACCATCTTTATCATTATTCCCATGGCCCTGAGCACATTTGCTCTGGGCTGGGGATATGATGTCCATCGGCGTATAAATCAAAAAGCCGCCGAAATTATTGAGGGTGAATTTGGATTGTATACTCAATCTCGCGCTTATGAATTGGCTTTATATGCACCTATCGCAGATTTCATCAAAGAAATCCATTCGAGTGAATTTAACCGTCATTTCATTGATGCGGACTATTATGATGAGTTTCCCTTTCCTGAATTGAATGTTACCTATGATCAATTGCTAGAAAATTTTGGACAGGAAAATTTAAATGACTGGGGAATCGCCCCCTGGTCTATTGATGAGACAGCCAAAACTCTAACGAAAATGTTTAAGGAGGAACGATGGAATGAAGCTCTTTATTACATGGGCCACCTAGGCCATTATGTGGCTGACCTCCATATGCCATTGCACACCTGTGCCAATTATAATGGTCAGTTTACCGGAAATGAAGGCATTCACTTTCGTTGGGAGTCAAGAATGGTGGATAAGTTAATTCCCAATTTTGAACCAAAAGGCGAAATACAGAAGATTAATGACCGTATTGCCAAATCTTTGGAGATCACCAGGGAATCATTCCAGTTATACCCTCGACTTTTAGAAGCAGACAATATTGCTAGGAAACACCTTTCTTTTGTCCAGGCAAAAGAGCTTAATACTTATAAAACACTCCACTATGAAGATAGGTACCTGAAACTGCTCTACGCTGAAACAGAAGATGTAGTCCATGATCGATTGGGAAAGGCAGCTGTGATGGTTGCTTCCTTTTGGTATTCATGTTGGGTAGATGCGGGTTCACCTACCCCACCAAAATGAAGTTAGATCAGTCAACCCTCACAGTAACTGATCTAAATAATCAGATAAAGGATATTCTGGAAAGGTCGTTTACCCAGTTGTGGGTTGAAGGTGAGATCTCAAATTTT
>CAZECA010000053.1:0-5808 GCA_964510385.1 uncultured bacterium | reverse complement strand
TATTCGTTCCAACCCTTTGAAGATATAAATAATAATAGTTTTTATGATGGGTCTGACCTTCCCTCTCCAGCAGATATTCCAAGCGCAGATCTTGATGTTTTTACTAATGTTTATGATCCAAAAGAGTTCGGCGCAGGGTTTGATTATCAATATAAAGAAAATACATTTTTCACTTTAGAATTATTTCGCTGGAAAGATTCAGGTGATAAGAATTCAGAATTATATCCATTAAACACACTCTACGTTACACAGTCTGATCAAATTTCATTTGGAATAATTCGTTATGCCAATAATGTTGGCTTTAGGTTGCCGCAAAAGATGCAGTATAGGGGTGGAATTTATTTTAAGGAAGAAGCTCTATTTAAACATGAAAAAATAGCCAATGAAATGGGTTTTTCCCTTGGTATTGGTATTAAATTTGGTGTCACTAATAATCAGATCGATATTGCATATAAATACGGTGTGCGTTCAGGTGATCCAGTATGGGAAGAAACAGTTCAACAAGTTACGGTAGGTTTTCAATTAGGCGACCGGTGGTTTATAAAAAGAAGACCAAAATGAGGTTAAGGATTATGAAATCAGTTCATTACTCAAAAATACTGACAATAGGTGTAGCAGGATTATTTTTATCTATGTGTGTCCCGCCAGAGGGTGGGCAATCTGATGATGATTTAGCTTATGATGCTTATCTTGATTCACTCAGAGAAGTAAAATGTCCTAGACTTTTAAGCAGTGCAGCAGAATATTATAAAAACAGAGATTGGCAGTCCACTATCAATGTTTACAGGGAATTAGTAGAGTTGGGTTGTGATCGTGATGACCCTCAGGAGGTGTATCAATATTACGCAATTGCGTACGAGTATTTGGGTCAGTACGACAGTTCTGAATTTGTTTTGGTGAAAGGACTCCAATCTTTACCAAACAATGTTCAACTTCGTAAGAGACTTGTATACTCTTATTCAAAACAAGGTAAAACTGATCTACAAATTTCAGAATTAATCAGATTAAGTGACCTTGTTCCAGATGATCTAGAAATTAAAATAGAACTGGCTGAATTGTATGGAAAAGAGGAACTCTTTTCTGACCAGATCGATATACTTCAGCAGATTCTTGTAAAGGAACCTGCAAATGAAAAAGCCCAGAGTGAGATAGCTTTGGCTTTTGAAAGAACAGGGCAGGATCCACTGGATGTTTATCGCGAACGGTTCAGAACTAATCCAAGTAATATCTCTTATGGTATTGATCTGGCTGACAGGTTATTATCTAATGAAGCAGCATTAGAAGCAGTGAATGTTTTGAACAAAGTCATCCGTGTGGATAATACAAGCAAATTGGCATATCGCAAACTAGGCCAAGCATACTATACTGCAGACAATTTAAACGAAGCATCCACGGCATATGAAGAATTATTTAAACTAAATCCACGTGACTATCAAATCGCTATAAAAATCTGTGATGTCAATATTTCAAACCAGAAATACGGTAAAGCTCTCCGTTGGGCAGACAAGGCTATTTCCATTGATAAATCCAATGGAGAAGCATATGGTAAGAAAGGGAACGTTTATTATAAATCTTTTCAAGACTGTAGAAGTGCAACTATCTCATTGGATGACCGTATCATTTCAACCTTGGCACATAACAATTTTAACAAAGCAGCTGAAATGGGATTCAAGCGTTTTAATAATTCAAAATCATGGCTAGAAGAAAATGAAGTTCTATTCACGAAAGCTCAATGGTTCATGCTGGATGATGATGTAAAGAATCAGGGCTATGTAACAACTCGCAATGATTGTTACGATTGGGTAGATGAGAAACTGAAAAAAGATTCAGAATGGTAGAACATCGTAATGTCAGAACTCAAAACTTCTGATCCCGAAATCTATGATAGCTTAATTAGTGAAATGCGTCGAGAAACATCGACCATTGAATTAATCGCTTCAGAAAATTTTACAAGCGTTCCAGTAATGGAAGTTACCGGTGGAGTGATGACGAACAAATATGCTGAAGGATATCCAGGTAAACGATATTATGGTGGCTGCGAATTTGTGGATGATGCAGAAAATCTCGCACGGGATAGAGCGAAGAAACTTTTCAATTGTGAATATGCAAATGTTCAGCCTCATTCCGGTTCCCAAGCCAATATGGCTGCGTTATTAACATTTATACAACCGGGTGATACGATCATGGGCTTGGATCTGGCACATGGGGGTCATTTAACCCATGGCAGTCCAGTGAATTTTTCGGGGAAATTATTTAATGTGGTTTCCTACCAGGTTGACAAAATTACAGGTAGGGTAAATTTTGATGAAATGATCAAACTTGCTAATGATCATAAACCAAAATTGATCATTTGCGGTGGTAGTGCATATCCACGATTTATTGAGTTTGAAGATTTTAAAGCGATTGCAGATAACGTTGGAGCTTTCTTGATGGCAGATATCGCCCATCCTGCAGGGTTGATTGCAGCTGGAATTCATCCATCTCCCATGCCTTATTGTGATGTGGTAACCACCACCACTCATAAAACATTGAGAGGTCCAAGGGGAGGGATGATCATGATGGGAAAAGACAGTGAAAATTCTTTTGGAGTGGTAGCTCCAAAATCTGGTAGAGTAAAAAATATATCTGAATTATTGGACTCAATGGTCATGCCGGGGATTCAAGGAGGTCCTTTGATGCACGTGATCGCTGCAAAAGCAGTGGCGTTTGGTGAAGCACTTAAACCTTCATTTAAAGAATATTCAGAACAAATCGTGAATAATGCAAAATCCATGGCAGAATCATTCAAAAGCAAAGGGTATGACCTGGTATCAGGGGGTACGGACACTCATGTGGTTCTTATTGATATGACTAATAAGAATATTACTGGTAAGGCAGCTGAGAAAGCATTGGAAAAAGCTGGTATCACCGTGAACAAAAATATGGTACCATTTGATGAAAGAAGTCCTTTTATTACCAGCGGAATCCGAGTTGGTACACCGGCTGTGACTACGCGTGGTATGAAAGAAGAGCAGATGTCAATCATTTGCGATCTTTTTGATCAAGTAGTCAATGACCACGAAAATGAAACAGTGATAGATTCAGTAAAAAATGCTGTTAAGGAATTGTGTGATGGATTTCCACTATACAGCGAACTTCAACACTGACATTTCTAATCTTTTCCAAAAATCTCCATAAATTCCCAATATGATTTTAAAAGATCGTATTCAAATATGGCTGATAAGTGCTGCTTTGTTGTTTTCATCATGTTCTACAGGGTTTTACCTTCAGCATTATCCTGATCTAGCATCCGATATTTTTTACAAAAAAGTATTATCTGCCGAAGAAATATTGGATGATGGAGTAGAGGAAACATACTTAAATGCAGTAAAACTTCGAACCCAGTATACTTACGCATTTATTGTAGAAAATGCGGACAGACTAATAGATGAAGATTATAATGCAGGAAAGGCCTTATATGGTGAAGCATTGATAAGCTTCGAAAAAGCGATTAAGTTAGGACGCCATGCCGTCAAACTGCGTTATCCGCAATTATCAAGTATTTCAGACTGGATCAAGTCCGATATTGAATTCACTAAAGAAGATATTCCTTACCTCTACTGGTTGGCTGCAGCAAAAGGTGGAGCAATTAGCTCCAGCAGGGGACAATCAAAATGGATTATTCAATTACCTATTGTTGGGTATTTATTGGAGACTGCACTAGAAATTGATCCATCATGGAATTATGGTGCTTTGCATTCAGCTATGATTTCATATTCCATGGCCAGAACGGATATCAGAGGCAAAAATATTGAAGAGGCTCGCTATCACTTTCGAAAGTCTATGGTATATTCACGTAGAAATGATGCTGGTGCTATTGTTTCATTTGCTGAAAATGTGTGTGTGTCAGAACAAAACAAAGAAGAATTTGAAAAATTTCTGCATGTGGTGACCCGAATTGATGCTTCCAAAAATAAAGAATTAACTTTGGGGAATATTATTGCACGAGACAGGGCACATTGGTTACTTTCACGGAAGGATGAACTTTTCTACTAAATGAAGCTTTGGATTAAATTTTTATTATATTTTGTGATCGTCGGATTAATTTTTCCGAAAAAGACAATCATTAAAATGGCTACTCTAGTACCGGAAGGAACAGATTGGCATGGAATGCTGGTCGAAATGGGTCAGAAATGGCAAATAGCAACTGACGGACAAATAATCCTTCGAATTTATCCAGGAGGTGTGGTCGGAGATGAGAGAGATATGATCCGTAAAATTCGGATTGGTCAGATCCATGCGGCAGCAGTTTCCACTGAAGGGTTATCCGAGATAAACATACATGCAAACAGTTTTGTACTACCAATGCTATTTGATGATTATGATGATGTGGATTGGATGAGAAATCAGTTAAAAGATGATTTAGAAGCTGGTATGAGGGAAAATGGTTTTGAAGTGCTAATGTGGGCTGATGTGGGCTGGGCAAAATGGTTTACATCGGAACCGATTCGCTATCTGGATGATCTTAAGGAGATGAAGATTTTTTCATGGGCCGGTGATTATAGGGGACAAGAACTATGGGGACAGGCAGGTTTCCAGGTTGTACCACTGGCGTCAATCGATATATTAAGCGGATTGCAAACTGGGCTAATAAATGCTTTATCCACTACGCCTTTGTATGCTCTTTCTCAGCAATGGTTTAGCAGTGCCAATTATATGCTGGATATTAACTGGGGCATACTAACAGCTGGTGTCATAATTGATAAAAGAATTTGGAATCGAATTTCAACTGAAAATCAACAGAAAATGAAAGGAATAGCAGTAGAAATTGGTATGCGTCATCAGAATACGACGCGATACATGGATGAAGAAGCAATACGTGTTATGGAGGAATATGGCCTGACCATTCATCGTCCTACCCAAGAAGAACTAAATCATTGGAAAAATTATATTCGAAGTTGGTATCCGGAGATGAGAGGAAGTTATATTCCAGAGGATACATATGATAGAGTCATGGAACTCATGATGCAAAAAGACTCGTTAGACGCCCTCCGTTCACCTGAATAATGTCTGAACCAAAAAAGCAACTTACCTATCGTCTTCAATGGGGAGAAGATATTTTAGCCTTATCTGTATTTTTTCTTTTATCATTCCTGCCTGTTTTTGAAACCATATCCCGTCTATTTGGTAGTTCAGGTGTCCCGGCATCACCTGTACTGGTGCAGCACCTGACTCTCTGGATCGGTTTTGTTGGTGCAGTATTGGCCGCTCGTCAAAACAAGCTATTGGCTTTGACCACCGAGCCGATCTTTCAGATAGATGATACTTTTATTTTTGGAAGATGGCTTGCTAAAAATATTTCATTTCTAGTGATCATTTCTTTAATGTGGGGCAGCTGGAATCTTGTTTTAGTTGAATTTCAATTTCCTATGAATATCGCACCAAATATTCCCAGGTGGTTTGTTCAGATAATCATGCCTTTGGGATTCGGTTTGATGGCTATCCAAATCTTTTTTAATAGTTTTAAAGAACGATTGCTTAAAAGTGTAATGATTATTCTAGCATTTATGTGGATTTTCATCGCTTTCTCTGACTCATTCAATGAGAACACATTTTTATTGATCATTGGATGCGCAGCCTTGTTGTTATCTCTTTACTATGGAGCCCCTATTTTTGTAGGGCTTGGTGGTCTTGCAGGATTGCTTTTTTGGAGTAATTATACACCCATCTCGGCAATACCTGCTGAGGCATACCGAATAGTTGTTTCACCCTCATTACCAACCATACCATTATTTACACTGGCAGGATATATTTTGGCTGAGAGCAATG
>CAZECA010000052.1:0-6095 GCA_964510385.1 uncultured bacterium | reverse complement strand
CCCGATGATCACCCTGTATCAAGATTTCTCCATTTTTTACTGAACCTCCTGAACTGCACTGAGACTTTAATTGTTTTCCCAAAATTTTAAGATCCTCATCCGTTCCAATATATCCCTTTATAATCGAAACTATTCTTCCGCCACCCAATCTTTGCCTCCATACTCTTAACTCCTGATCCTGATTATCTATCGCTCTGATGTTCTGCTCAACAATATCTCTGTATGACGGGTCAGTAGAGAACACAATCTTCCTTTTCTTCATTTAAGATATGCAACCTTAAATGTACGTTGAAATTTTTCGGTCTTTACTGAAAGAAAGTAGATACCATTGGACAACCCATCACTATTTATTTTAATTGTATGCTCTCCTGATGAGAAATATTTTTTTAAAACAGATTTTACATATCTCCCCTGAATGTCAATCATTTCAATTGATACATCTGTTGGTAAATTCAATTCTATTTTTATTTCTGTATTTGGATTGAATGGATTTGGATACGGATGCTCTATCTTGATATTTGATGGTACAAATTCATCTAGTATGCTGCTGAACTGCTGCGGTCGGATATCCAATACCCTGGGAGAATGATCTGAAGAATTATAGCTGTCCATTGCATCCAGGCCAAGCATTGATAGTGATAGTGAATCCATTGTCAGTGTATTCACAACAAAGTGTTTAGATGTATCCAGCGCGCTGTCTGAATATAGAATATAGTCCAGTTTACCTGGACTGTAAGAGCTGTAATCCCAGCGCCAGGTATAGCCCATACGTTTGTGCGAATGCCTAGAGAATAGGTCTGCAATGGGTGTATTGTCCCAGTCCAAAGAGAAATCATTACCAAAAGTTGATTCATCAACGATATCACCCTCTGTTAATGTGATCAACTGTTGCCGGTCGCCTACCAGATTTAAGTCTCCCACATAAACAAATGGTGTATTTTCCTCCAGGGTGAACGGTCCATTCTGGTTTTCCCTCCAGTCGCGCCAGCTAGATACAAATTCATCAGAATCATACTGTCGACTCTCGTCATTATCACAACATGACAAATGAGAATTAAAGATAAGAAGATCTGTACCCAGATCTTCTTCAGTATTGAGCTTCGCGACCATTGTTCTTTCAGATGTCGTCATATAGTCCTGCGCCAGGACCGGATACTTTGATATGATAATATTATCCCTAAACTGATTGCTGACATACCACTGTGTGTTTGGAAACCAATTATTAAATAGTGACTGTAATTCATTCGTATTCTCATACATTTCTTGTAAACAAACTATATCAGGCTCTAGTGCCAGGTAGATACGCTGAAAACTTTCCTGATAATCATCATCCATTAGTGAGGAACCCCAAACATTGTGGCTAACAAGGCGAATGTCAGACTCTTCTCTTTTATCAAAAGAAATGGGACTTGGTTCCGCAACAAAATCTTCACCTATAGAAAAAAGAACGCCACCCGTCTCGTTCGGAACACTATCCGAACCAGGTGACGATTCTGCGATAATAATCCTTCCCTGAACTAATACTTCAGAATGTTCTGATTCAAGAGCGTAAGTGTTCCGTGAAATGCAGATCTCAAATTCCTGTGACGTGATGGTTGGTGCTGATCTGAATGTGATATCTCTGTGCTCAACAGGAATAATTCCATCTGCCACATAGTGATTACCGCTGCGCTGTCCAAATTCCCAATGGAGCTCTGCGCCGATTCCATCGAAAGAAAAGCCCGTTGTAGAATCATTATCTGCATCTATATATAAATCTATCGCGCTATCAGTTTGAAGAAGGACCTCTCCGTTATGTAAGGAAAAATAAATGAACAAAAATTCATTATCATAAGTTACTTTCAAGTTTGCGAAGTCTACGTTAATTCCATCTGCCACCGGATCTTCATATGCTAAAGGCACACTATCCCAATCATAAAATAGTCCATCAATGGTAATGGGATGACCCGAATAAATAAATGAAACAAATAAAACCGCTAGAACTGCGGAACGATATATCATTCTAAAATAATATTTGATTTTCGAGACCACTTAATTAGGTCTTCAGATGTGTACGCATTTCCACTCTCAGTGATTGCAAGGTAAAAATGCTTTTGCCCTTCTCCTCCAGATAGGAAAGAAAGTGATTCGAAATCTTTATGCTCAGCAATACGGACCAAAAATTCAAAATCATCACCCACTGTGACAGGATTTTTATTCTTCAGTTGATAAATATTTCCAAAGTTGGTCATTACGGCAAAACCCATGATCGGCGGTGCTATCCCAAATGAAAAATGAACCGAAGCAGACACAACTTCTTTAGGCTTGCCACTTAGTGCACCACTAACAAGAGTCTCTAATTTTTTGGTCAGCTCGGGATCAACGGTACCTGGAATTCCCTGGGGTCCTTGCGAACCCTGTGGTCCCTGATCGCCTTTAGTGCCCTGCTCCCCCTGAAATCCTTGTTCGCCTTGAGGACCTTGCTCACCCTGCGGTCCGGGTGGTCCTTTTGCACCTGGTGTGGCACAGCCAATCCACATCAAACATAAAATAATAAATAAATTTTTCATTAATTTGGAAACAGAAATGGCAGTGCCCGTCCCCAAGCCATAGACATTATTATCAATAATTCTGACATTATGGCCACCGCGAAATACAAAATAGCTTGTCGCAAATGTTTGTTCTTGTAATTGTTTATCTTTCCCAGTGCAAAAACCTGCGCGGCAAACATGTTATAGGTTTTGCTCTCATCACTGGCAATGTCTGCTAAATAGCTTGCATACTCTTCTGCAGATAGGAAGGTACTGATTCCCCCGAAAAAGGTTGCATTTATTTCCGGGTTGTTCTCTTTTATTTTGTCTGATCGAACACGTGGCACTATGACCAAGACCAGATAAACAATGGCCATAAATGCTGCGACAAAGTATACGATAACTAAAATAAAACGCAACCAGTCCATCTGAATTTTGAGAAAGTGAATAATAAAGAAAACCATAAACACACCCAAAATGGAGAGCAGTGTAAAGGCCTTCTGATCAGTACGCATAAGGATATGCTGCTCACTGTTCAGAACTTGAAATAATGATTTAAAATTATTGTTGTTCATTCTGCCTACCTTGAATCAAAAAGTTACGAAATACATAATTCTAATAACTACTACTAATCATACTACTTGGAACTAGTTCATCATTTTCTTTTTTGATGATCAAATATTCCCAATCTTTAATCTCTACTGTTGAGTACTGGGGAATTTCAATGGATTGAATTTTAGCAGCTGGGTAGATCCGGACCTCTTTCTTATTAACCAATAAATTTACAGGCATACCAAAATCAGTTATGGTTCCTGTCCATCGAAAATAAAATTTTCCGTTATTCTGTGAAAATTCAAGTGTAGGGATCATGCGGTTAAATAAATATTGATCAAAGAATCTGGTCAGGTCCAGATCAGTCTTTTCAGCAAAGTAATCCCGTACATCTTCCGTGCACACTATCCCTTTTGCATAATCGACCGCGAAACCTTTCAATGAGGCAAAAAACAGTTCATCATTATCTATCACATTTCTTAAGGTATGGATGATCCAAGAGCCTTTATTGTACGCATCACTGAATCCCCAAAAGTTTTGATCCCTAGGACCAACAATGGCTTTTCTATTTCCAATACCGCGTCTTTTTTGAATCAAAAAGTCCAATGAAACTTCATATCCCAAAAGATATTCCACATACAGAGCCTCTGTGTACGTCCCAAACCCTTCATGGATCCAAACATCTGCAGGGTCGCAGGCAGTAATGCTGTTTCCCCACCATTCGTGTGCAGTTTCATGGAGGGTGATATAGTCAATAAATCCATAAATATTTCGTGACCTGGATTTGTCATAGATACGAAAATCATTTCCATAGGTAACGGCTGACTGATGTTCCATACCTAAATAAGGGGCCTGAACCAACTTGTAACCATCATCCCACCACTGGTAGGGTCCAAAATAATGTTCCAATGCACGTACAATAGTTCGTGCTTCCTTGAAATGTTCACGTGCCACTTCTTCATTATAGTCCAATACATAATAGGTCGCATCCTGTACCTTTCCCAAAGAATGGATGGTATCCTCGATAACAGCATAGTGACCGATGTTTACAGATACATTGTAATTATTTATAGGGTTATTCACAAACCAGCGATATTCCGTTTTGCCATCTCCGAGATCCTTTATCTCTCTTAATTGCCCACTAGAAACACACATTAATTCAGAGGGGACAGTGATATTGATAGCCATACTATTGGGCTCATCAGAGATATGATCTTTGCAGGGCCACCAGTGACTAGCACCTAACCCTTCACTGGTAACAGCGATAAAGTCGCGATCTGCCTTATCCTTCTCCCAGACAAAACCGTCATCCCAAGGCGGCCGAGGCGCAACACGGGGAGTTCCGTTATAGTGCACGGTAAATGAAAATTCAGTCCCGGCAGAAATAGAAGGAAATTCAACAAACACTGCGTCTTCCTTACGTGAATACTGTAACTCTGAATCCGAAAAAACGATCTTTTCAATATTCATCTCTTTTCGTAGATCAATCTGAAGTTTTGTAAAGTCACTCACAGCCAACGCTGTAATAGTGTTGTATCCACCAATTGATTTGTTTGAAACATCAATGTTAAGGTTCAGGTCATAGCGACTCACATTATAGCATGTACGTTCTTGGGACAACTGTCCCATTAATCGATTTCGTTCCGTTAATTCTGGATAGGATTCAGCCTCCTCAGGATTAGTTAATTCAGCGCTGTAATAGCGTTTAGCTTCCTGCAGTATCTTCAAGCTGGCACAACTAAAAGATATAAATGAAAAGATCAATAGAATCGAAAGTTTTTGCATATCTGTATCTGTTTTGTCTGTGATTTGTATTAAACGAAAATATTGATAATATCTAACCTTCGAAATATATCACATATTTGTTTAATCGGAAGAATACTTATATACCGTTTGACCTGCAGCAAAGCCCAACTGATCCGATAAAAATCGAATCCGGTTCACATGCCAGCCAAAACTAGTCTCTGTCCAAGATTCTCCACCATCAGAAGTAAAAAGGGTGGGCCGGTCAATGTAGCTACCCATCCAACCTACATCTTCATTAATAAAACCAATGGCCTGGGAAGAATACCAACCATGTTCAGCACTTTCGGTACTTGTATAAAAAATATGCTCTGTCCAAGTATCTCCTCCATCAGTAGTCTTTAAAAAGTACTCATCTTCATGTTCACCCCATGCCCCTTTTTGAACTGACACATATCCAACATCAGCTGTTGGAAATGAAATTTTCCAGCACCACTCACGTTCCCGGTTTCCTTCATAGACCACATTCCAATTTTCACCACCATCCTCAGTCCGTAATATTATTGCATGGGAATCATCAAATCCGCCAGAAGTGCCGCCAACAATGATACCATTAAGCTCATCCCAGAAGTAAAGATCAATAAGCATTTCAGCAATATCATTCAGATCTAATGTGAACCAGTTAGCTCCGCCATCCTCGCTACGCATAAAATATCCTGGCCCAAAGATCCGACCACAGGCATTGACAATGCTGCTGTTGTATACAAAAATTCCGCAAAGTCCCGGAGGAATAGGTTCAGGAATATTATTTATCAAATTCCAGTTTTCACCTCCATCACTCGTATGATAAAGTAATCTCCCGTCATCTCCTAATTTGTTCCCGGCCCAGCCGATTTGATCATCTGCAAAGCCCACACAGCGCCAATAAATGTCATCCTCAAATTGTAGATCCCATGAGATACCGCTATCATCAGTATTGTAAATCTGTCCGTTCCGGGTGACCAACCATCCTTTTTGTTCGTTCACAAAAAAGACGTCATCATGCTTGATCATTGAATCAGGGGCAAGCGGTGCCGGAAGAGTTTCCCAGTTCAAATCGTAAGTGATATCGTTACCTGGCTTTTCTTCTTCGCATCCGATCAAAATTAGAAAAGTTAATATTGAAAAATATTTTTTCATCTTGATTCCAATCTAATAAAAAATGCCGCTTCTGCGGCATTTGTAATTGTGGAGCCAGACGGGATCGAACCGACGACCTCGTGAATGCCATTCACGCGCTCTCCCAACTGA
>CAZECA010000051.1:0-6412 GCA_964510385.1 uncultured bacterium | reverse complement strand
ATACTATTTCTGCTGCAGTGGATGCCTAGAAAAATTTGAATCTGAACCTGCAGTGTACGTATAAATATTAATATTTTCTCAGAAGACCATTCTAATATTTGACCTCTGAGCTTTTTTTTATTTATTCGATCGAAGCTGAAACGCCTTCCCAATTCCAAGACTATATAGTGCTTCTTTAATCTCATCAAGAATAAATGGATCGTCAATCGTGGATGGCATAACAGCCTTCCCTTCATCTGCCAAACTGCGGATGGTTTTTCTCAGAATTTTACCTGATCTGGTTTTGGGTAATCTTTTCACAATTGCAGCCTGTTTGAAATTTGCAATGGCGCCTATATTGTTGCGGATAATCTTTACCAATTCAGGAACTAAAACATCATTTTCAATTGTATACCCATCCTTAAGCACAACAAAACCAGCTGGAACCTGTCCTTTTAGTTCATCCTCAATCCCCAATACGGCACATTCGGCGACTGCTTCATGGCCCCCAATCAATTCTTCCATTTCACCAGTGGACAATCTGTGACCTGCGACATTAATAACATCGTCTGTTCTTCCCATTACAAATACGTATCCATCCTCATCCTTATAGCCACCATCACCGGTCAGATAATAACCGGGAAAATCTGAGACATAGGAATTTTTATATCGCTCATCATCATTCCACAAAGTAGGCAGACATCCGGGAGGCAGCGGCAATTTGATGACTATGCTTCCTGTGTCGTCTGCTCTGGTTTCTACCCCATTTTCATCAAATACTTTCACATCGAACCCTGGTACAGGTAATGTAGCGGATCCCATTTTTATTTTATTCAAATTTATACCCAACATGTTAGAACAAATTGCCCAACCTGTCTCTGTTTGCCACCAATGGTCAATCACCGGACAGGCCAACATATCGGATAACCATTCATAGGTTGGTGGATCAAGACGTTCTCCTGCAAGAAATACAGATTCTAACAAAGACAAATCATAACCATCTTTATAATATCCTTGCGGATCTTCTTTCTTTATAGCTCGAAAGGCTGTCGGCGCCGTGAAAAAGGATTTTACTTTGTGTTCTGACATTACCCTCCAGAAGGCACCTGGATCAGGTGTCTTAACCGGTTTACCCTCAAATAGGATCGTTGTACAACCGCGGATTAAAGGCGCATAAACAATGTAAGAATGACCTACAACCCAACCTACATCTGAAGCAGCCCAATATACATCTCCCGGATGGACATCATAAATGGCTTCCATACTGTAATTTAGTGCAACAGCATGACCGCCATTGTCCCTGACGATTCCTTTGGGTTTTCCTGTCGTACCTGAAGTGTAAAGTATATATAAAGGATCTGTGGCCTGTAAAGGGACACATTTGTGGTGATTGGCTTGATTAATAAGTACATGCCAATCGTGATCTCTACCTGCTACCATTGTGCAATCTGCCTGGGGACGCTTTAGAATTATTGTGTGTGCCGGCTTATTTTTAGCGGCTTCAATAGCAGTATCGAGAAGTGGCTTATATGGAATTACTTTTGTGAATTCGATGCCACAGGTAGCGGATACAATCACCTTAGGTTTGGCATCATCAATTCTTAAAGCCAGTTCATTGGCAGCAAAGCCACCAAATACAACAGAATGAATCGCACCCAAGCGTGCACTGGCTAGCATAGCTATAACTGCTTCCGGGATCATAGGCATGTATATGATAATACGGTCCCCTTTACCTACCCCTAGATTCGCCAAAGCACCGGCAAAAAGGGCAGTCTGATCTAAAAGTTGATCATAAGTAAATGTCTGTTTTTGATTTGTTACAGGAGAATCGTAAATGAGCGCTGCCTGGCTTCCGCGTCCAGTAGCTACATGTTTATCCAGTGCTAAATAGCACGTATTTAGTGTTCCTCCCTTAAACCATTGGTAAAACCCATGTTCATCTTTTGTGAGAATATTTTCGGGGGATTGAAACCAACTTATTTTATTAGATTGCCTTTCCCAAAATTGACCTGGTTTTTCAATAGATTCTACAAATTCACTAGTATAAGACATTACATGCTTCTATTACAATTTTGGAAAATTTGTTCGTTTAAATCCAGATAGAGTGAAAATGACAATCAGATCAGAAGGGATAGGAAACATTCCCTATCCCTTCTGATCCATATGGTTTTATGAATTAGGTTTACCTAACTCCGTTTTCTTAGCATCTAAATCCATGCCGTGCAAGCGTGCCAGATTCTCACCCAATATCTTCCGTTTGGCCTGTTCTGTCAGCGGTGGGTATCCGTATTCTGTAGTTAGGTCTTCAGGAAGCTCAAAGTTCCAGAACTCTTCCAAGGCCCACTGCGGATGCCAGATTGGAGCCTCGCCGCCATAGATTACCTTGTCTTCACCACACCACCACATTAGCTTGGCCATAACTTCCGCAAATACCCGCGGATGGCGTCCAATAAAGTTGAGTGTTGCCGCAATAGAAGCGTACAGGTTGGGATAGCGGATGGTCTGCCACAAAACTTCGTCTAGCCACGGTAGGCCAATGTGGAAAATAACGAAATTGATGTCAGGGAAATTAGATGCTGCTCCATCCATATCCCAGGTACGAGTATGCTCAATGGGCTGAGGTCCTAGGGGTACACCTTTGTGCACACCAATAAGATTTACACCCAGTTCCTGTGCCTTCTCGAATACAGGGTAGGCGACACGTGGATCATCCATCCGCCAGGGAAAGGGCTGACCGTAGTCATATCGGACATTGTAGAATTTGAAGCCTTTGGCGCCGTATTCCTTCACCTGGACTTCCATCAAATCGAGAGCCTTTTTTCCTTCCAGTGGATTGACTGATCCCCAAAATACAGCTCGGTCAGGATGTTTCTGGGCCATTTCAGCACACTTTTTCCACGGTGATAGACCATCCTTGAAGAGATCTGTAAGAGGTAAAGGTTGGGATACAATCATATCAGTATCTGAGCCTTCAATAACCATATCATAGATTTCATCCACACTCCACTCGCGGAAGAAATCATCCCGGTCTATTACCTTCTCACCTTCCTTTGTTAAAAAAGCATGAAAAGCATACAGGTGTTCATCAAAAAGATCACCTGCCGGTCCAAATGCGTTTGATTTATCAAAATTGAAAATGTGACATACACAGTCAAATACAAATACATCTTTTGGTATAGCCATTTTCTTATCCTCCTTTCTGTTGTTCTGCTAAACGTTTTTCCCTTAGAGGAATTAGCTCTTCCAAGGGAAGTGTTAATTTTTTTCGTGCTGAATCAGATAGTCTGTCCATAGTCCAAACGGGATCCCAAACTACATTAACATCGACTTCGTCAACTTGATCAAACTGTTCCACTCGTTCTTTCATCATTTGAAATAAGATTGAAACAGAAGGGCACCAACCTGTCGTTAATAAAATTTCAATATATACCTTGCGACCCTTTACTTTTACGTTTTCGATTAATCCCATATCAACTACACTGATTCCCCGATCCCGGCAACAGGGATCATAACAATCTCTGAGTGCTTTAATTACTTCACTCTTTTTAATCACTTATTTTCCCTCCTTGTTTATTTGTTCTATTTATCAATTCAAATCTTTATAAGTATGATTCTCTCACTACTCTAAAGCCAGTGTTATGACTTATACTTTCAGGATTACCACTTAGCCGTCTGGCAGCACGTACCCCCCATTCATGATCCATCCATGATCCCCCTCGGAGGACACGCCATCCACTTGCAGTTAAGTCTTCTCTACCATCATCAACTTGGTAAGGATATTCAGCATAAAGTGAACTGCACCATTCCCAAACATTGCCTACCATATCCAGAACACCATATTTGCTAGCACCTTTAGAAAAACAGTTTACAGGAGTAGTCCACCCCACTCCTATTTCCCAGCAATTACAATTTTCAGCTGAGAAAGAATTCCCCCATGGATATATAAAATTTTGTTCCCCTCGCGAAGACCTTTCCCACTCAACGTCCGTGGGTAATCTATACTTACGATTACTTATCCCACTCAGCCAATTACAGTAGGCAAGGGCATCAAGCCAACTTATATCCACAACAGGATGGTCATTCAAAGAATCAGGAAGATCGTTTTTCCAGTATGGGGGTGATTTGTGACCGCTTTGAATTAAAAAACGTTGGTAATTACGGTTAGTAACAGGATACTTGCCAATCTCAAATGAATTTACTTTGACAACGTGTTTATGGTCCCCTTCTCCAATTTGGGATATACCAGCTGGTATATTTATGAATTGATCAGGATCCTTATTGTAAGATGAATCTGGATCCTGGCTGAATGGGCTATATGGAGAAGAACCTGAAGAAGCGCCCGTTAGCGGTCCATCACCACCAACGGGCAAATTTGGAAAAAGGGTGGAACTAACACTTGGGGGACAGCATCAAGCCCTTGAAACTGCTTCCGCTATAGCCCGTTTTGCCATTACACCACAAAGATGGTTGCGATAAGTAGCAGAAGCCGACAGGTCGCTGAGCATTTCTTGACCATCAGCAACTTTTGCAGCTGATGCAGCAACTGCATCATCCCCCAGATCAGACCCCTGCAGAGTTTCTTCCGCTACCGATGCCCGATAAGCATGGTCTGCGGCACCAGTAACACCAATTCGGCAAGAAGAGCAGGAACCATTGGATTTTGAAACAAGCGCTCCTACGCCCACTACGGCGTAACGGGAAGAAGGATTGAAGAACTTGGTATATGCTGATCCACTTCCAGCACCTATTGCCGGAACCTGTATTTCCGTAATGACCTCGCCATCATTCAATGCCGTTTCGAAAAGCCCCGTAAAAAAGTCATCCACTACAATAGATCTACTACTGGTTACGATAGTTGCTCCAAGCGCCATTAAAATACCGGGATAATCGGATGCAGGATCAGCGTGAGCTACATTTCCACCAATTGTCCCACGGTTACGTACCTGTGGGTCGCCAATCATACCGGCTGCTTCAGATAACGAAAAACAGCCATCTTTGACCACGTCAGAGCTTCCGACTTCTGCGTGGGTTGTCAAGGCACCAATACGGACCGTATCACCATCCCGACTGATCCCTTTAAGATCATCAAGGCCGGAAATATCAACAAGCGTTCCTGGATCGGATAGGCGCAATTTCATTGCCGGTATGAGGCTATGCCCCCCCGCTAAAAAACTGGCGTCTGAGTTTTCTTTCCACAACGATTCAGCTTCATCTATTGAACTGGCGCGATGGTAATCAAAATTTGCTGGATGCATAGTTTAACCTCCATTAGTTTGAATGATATTCCAGATTTTTTCCGAGGTGAGTGGCATGTCAATATGTTTCACTCCATAATCGGACAATGCGTCAACTACTGCATTAACTACCGCTGGCGGAGAAGTAATGCTGCCCATTTCTCCAACGCCTTTTACACCTAGTGAATTACTAGGGGACGGAGTCTCAATGCGGTCAGAATCAATCATAGGGAAATTGTCGGCCCGGGGCATGGTATAATCCAGCATCGAACCAGTTACCAACTGACCGTCATTATCATAAATACCATGCTCATAAAGAGCCTGTCCAATTCCTTGGGCTATGCCTCCTACGATCTGACCCTCTACTACCATAGGATTAATCACATTGCCACAATCTTCAATAGCAATGTATTTCTGGACTTCTATTTCTCCTGTATCCTTATCCACTTCCACCTGCACTAGATGTGCTGAGGATGGGAAGGTGAAATTACCGGGATTATAATAGGCCGCATTTTCTAGTCCGGGATCCATTCCTTCTGGAAGGCTATGACCACTATAGGCAGCAAAAGCCAATTCGGCAAATGGCTTGGATTTATCCGGCACGCCTTTTACTTGGACACTGCCATTCTCATCATCGTATACGAGATCATCTTCAGACACTTCCATAAGATGGGCAGCAAGTGTAACCAGTTTATCCTTTATACCTTTGGCAGCATTGGAAAGTGCCTCACCCCCAACCGCCGCACTACGGCTACCATAGGTACCCATTCCCTGGGTTACTAAATCCGTATCGCCGTGAACCACATCCACATCAGCTACATCAACGCCCAGTTTGTCGGCTACTATTTGAGCCATAGTGGTCTCATGACTCTGTCCATGTGAGTGAGAACCGGTAAAAGCGGTAACCTTGCCAGTTGGATGAACCCGAATTCCTCCGTGCTCCCACATGCCACCATAAAAACCCAAAGCACCTACTGTTGCAGCTGGCCCATAACCACTAGCTTCTACAGCACCACTTACACCAATGCCGACAAGCCGGCCATCTTCCTTTGCCTTTTCCTGAGCGGCACGCATGCCTTTGTAATCTCCATTTTCTTCCAGCTTATCAAACATGGCGTGGTAATCGCCGCTATCATATAGGAATGCGACTGGTGTCTGGTAGGGAAATTCATCTTTTCCGATGAAGTTTTTCCGCCGTA
>CAZECA010000050.1:0-6994 GCA_964510385.1 uncultured bacterium | reverse complement strand
CATCCCACATCACTGACTGTCTGCCACAGGATAAATCGAGTGGGAACAAAGAGCTTTGATTATCTGGGCGCCATTTTCCAAGAGGATAATGATCATCCGGTGTGCACAGGACTCTTTCATATAATTACGTTTGACTATAAAAATAATCGCACTGTGGATGTTCCCGTTGAGATTGCGAAGAATCTACATTCTCAGTGAAACCCTTTCTTTTATGAGCCCACTACCATTTCTTACTTTTTGAAGTGATTTTTCCTATCTCATCCGATATATACTCAGATCGTCTGATTGATCGATTATCCTACGCACACGATGCCAGTCTATATAGAGTGGTCCCGGAGGCGATTGTTCGTCCTCGAAATGAATCTGACGTTAAGTCCATTCTAGAGCATTGTAATGAGACTAATACTCCTGTCACTTTTCGAACCGCAGGAACATCCTTATCTGGTCAGGCCGTGGGTCCAGGTATAATCGCTGAATCAGTTCGAGATTGGAAAGAGTGGAAAATACTGGATGAGGGTAGGGCTATACGAATGCAGCCTGGTGTAATTGGCGGTCACGCTAATATATTTTTATCCAACTATCATCGAAAGATCGGGCCGGACCCTGCATCAATCAATTCATGCATGGTCGGGGGTATCATTGCTAATAATTCCTCCGGAATGGCCTGTGGTGTGAAGAATAATGCCTACCATACCATGAGGTCTATACGGTTCATTACCGCTGATGGTAAAACATATGACACAAGTATGGCGGACAATTATGAGCGTTTCTTGAAGGAGCAGAATGATCTGGTTCAGGGACTCTTAGCCTGCAAACAACGGATCACCGAAAGGGATACACTTAAAAATAAGATTCGGAAAAAGTATGGAATCAAAAATACCATTGGCTATTCTTTAAACTCTTTTTTAGATCACGAACATCCTCTGGATATTTTTTCTCACCTTCTAATTGGTTCTGAGGGTACCCTGGGGTTCATATCAGAAGTTGTGTTAAACACAGTTCCAGACCCTCCACTAAAATACACAGGACTAATCCTGTTTGATGATATTGTGAGTGCCTGCGCCATTGTCCCATTTTTAAGTGGCCAGGGTGCATCTGCATTGGAAGTGATGGATCATGCATCACTGGCCACGGCAAAATATCTTAAAACACAGCCCTATGACTATTCCACTCTAAATAGTGAAACGGCAGGTCTATTGTGTGAGTTCGAGTCTGATGACCCGGACATTCTTCAGAAATCAATTCTTGAAACTAAAATGGAAGTAGAAAAAGCCGGTGGATATCTGACAAATGATTTCAGCTCTGATCCCCTTCAGAGGGAGAATCTTTGGAAAGTGCGCAAGGGTCTTTATCCCACTGTGGGCGCCTTGAGGTCTTCCGGAACTAGTGTCATAGCTGAGGATATTTGTGTAGATCAGAATGATCTGCCTCTGGCAGTAAAGGAACTACACAGTGTCTTTGAAGCGTGGAAATTCAACGATGCTGTCGTTTTTGGGCATGCCAAGGATGGTAACCTGCATTTTGCATCATCTATCGATCTGAATGCTGAAAACGGTGTTAAAATGTTTGATGGTATGATGAGAGATTTGGTCTCTATGACGATATCACGTTTTGATGGTTCCCTGAAAGCAGAGCATGGAACTGGGCGTAATATGGCTCCATTTGTGGAGACGGAGTGGGGTGGAGAGTTGTATGAAATCATGTGGTCTATCAAGCGACACGCGGATGTGAGGAATATTCTTAATCCAGGCGTACTGTTGAACAAAAAGGATACGACTCATATTGAGGATCTAAAACTCTTGCCACCGGTTGATACTAAAGTGGACCTGTGTGTGGAGTGCGGGTTCTGTGAATCTGTGTGCCCCTCGAGGAATCTCACTATGACTCCAAGGCAACGTATTGCAATTTCCAGGGAGATGCAATCAAATGAATTTTCTCATCATGAACTCGA
This sequence comes from uncultured bacterium, assembly GCA_964510385.1. Lineage (GTDB taxonomy): Bacteria > Fidelibacterota > Marinisomatia > Marinisomatales > TCS55 > UBA2126. The sequence goes on along the minus strand of CAZECA010000050.1, from coordinate 5,043 downwards.
AGAACTACGAAAAGATTTTGAGTATTCTGGGGATCAGACCTGCGTGACGGATGGATTATGTGAACTTGAATGTCCTGTTAACATTGACACTGGACAGTTTATAAAGGACATTCGTGTATCGAAACATTCATTGTTTGGAAATTTTCTTTCTCGATCATTAGCGTCTAATTTTTCTCTCGTTCAGAGAAGCATACGTGGAGGATTGCGTACAGGATCCGTATTGGGGGATTCATTTATGAAGAAAGTTACTTCGCTCATGGGTAAGAATTTTCCCTCATGGAATAAAGAATTGAGGCTCGCAGCACCATCTATAAAAACTTTTCAAAGTGGAAAGGGTGAGAGATACATATATTTCCCATCTTGCTTGAATAGAACTATGGCAGGGGAAAATAATAGATCTAACATCAATATGATGATGGATCTAGCCGATAAATTAGATATTGAATTGATTATCCCCGAGAATATTGAATCAATGTGCTGTGGAATGTCATTCTCATCCAAGGGATTCCAGCAGGCTCATGATGATATTTCAGCAAAAACCTTCAATGAATTAAATAAATTAAGTAATGATAGTTATATTCCTATATTACTTGATATAGACTCATGTTTATACCATATGAAAACGTTTGAAACTAACTTCAAGTTTGTTAGCATTGTTGAACTGGTTTATGAGCGGTTAGGTAAAATTGAATCAAAAAATATTGATAGACAAATATTGATACATCATACTTGCTCCAGTCAGAAGATGGATCTGACACAAAAATTAAACCGTATCGTAGAAAATTTTACCGATCAAAGTATATTGCCTAGAGTAAGCGAATGCTGCGGTTCAGGAGGTGATAGGGGGCTCAAGTTCCCTGAACTTACAGAGAGTGCTTCCTCACAGTGTGCTAATAACTATTCTGAATATTCTGATGAAGCTATAGGAGTATCCAACGGGACTATGTGTGAAACATCCATGAGTCATGCGACAGGTGTGAAGTTTATATCAATTATTGAGCTTCTACACGGTGCGCTGATCGATCATAATGATAACTACATCACTTGAAGTATGTGACAAATGGAGTAAATTCGCAAAGATTTAACTCAATCCACAGGTAAGATTATGAAACGTTTGTACACATTTTTGATCATTTGTGCAGTTGGAGCTCAACTTAATGCTGAATCGATCGCACGTGTTATGAAATCACAGGGCGATGTAATGCTCAAATCCCTTGGCAAAGGATCTTTTTCAACGGAAGTTAAACCTGGCTCAGGTATCAGTAACGGTGATGCGATACGCATTGGAGAGTCCGGTTTTGCCATGGTTATTTTTATTGATGACAAATCGGTTGTCAAGATCCGTGAAAATACTGAATTCCAATTCATTGATTCTCCCAGCACTCGCACCTTGGACATAGAGCAGGGGACGATTTTTAATAATATTTCTCCTCAAAGAGATAAGACATTTCGTGTGGAAACACCCGTATCCGTTGCATCTGTCAAAGGAACTGAATTTGCAGTGGTATCTGATCCTGCTGGTATTGATCAATTTTTCTGTCAGGAAGGTAATTTTGACGTATACAACTCTGTAAGTGGACAGACTATAAATGTTCAGCCTGGTGAGCAGGCAATCTCCAACGCTATGGGTACATTGACAGAGCAACCTTTCAATCCTGAAGACTATCCCGATGAGCCAGAAGGTGAAGCAGAAGAAATTGAAGAGGAAGCGGAAGAGGAAACTGAAGAAGTAGAGGAAGAGACTGAGACAGAAGAAGAAATTGAAGAAGCGGAAGAGGAAACTGATGCTGATGATCAGAACGAAACTGAGGATCAGTCTGAATCTCCGGAGGATGCAGGAGATACCCCATCCGCTCCCGAAGATAAAGGACCATTCAATATGGGACTCGGTATCGGTTCAGTGACCATTGATGGAACTCTCTATAATCAATTAGCACTGCGTCCTGAATTCAGTTTTGGAAAACTAGGAGTCGGTCTTGACCTGGTAGTCTACATTGATAATGAGGGAAATGTTCGTCCAAATGAATGGGATGTAAAAAATGATCCTTCAGTATTGATTGATAAAATACTGTATCTAAGATGGGGAGAGAAACAAGATCCATTCTGGATCAAATTTGGTTCCTTGGATAATGTTACCTTGGGTTATGGTGGCATCCTAATGGGATACTCTAACATGATGGAATTTCCATCAGTACGTCAGATGGGTATCAACACCGGAGTCAATTTTGGAAATTTTGGTACAGAACTATTCATGTCAAACATGAAAGATTTTTCAAGGGGTGGTACATTGCTTGGATTGCGGGGCACATACAAAGTATCAAAAACATTCCCACTGACTATTGGTGCGAACTTTGTCATGGATATGAATCAGTTCAGTGGCCTAAAAGATAATGATGAGGATACATATCCTGATATTTTTGATGATTTCCCAGATGATAAGTCATTGTGGAATGATACGGATGGTGATGGTATCCCTGATCCCCATTCAGGTACTGATTCTAGCTCATGGGATATTGATGCTGATGGTGACAATATCTATGATGCAATGGATAATGACCTAGTACTTAAGCAAACTCCATTCAGTATTGAGGATAATAAGGCATCTGCCATGGGATATGCATTAGATATTGGGTATCCCATTTTTAGCAATAAAGTGGTCTCCTTGGATGTGTATGCTGAATTCAATTTTTTGAATATACCAGAGGCAGGTTCACAAGATAGTACGAGCATGTTTTATAGGCCCGCTAGAAGTGGTAGCAGTTTCTCAATCCCAGGCATAAGAATGAGTTTATTTAAATTCCTAAATATGAGTTTTGAATATCGAATTAAGAGCGGTTACTATGCGCCACAATTTTTTGATCAGTCTTATGACATCACCCGTGTGGTCCCATCCTATACAGATGAAGGAACATTTATCAATACAAAAGATATGCTACTTTTTTCAGATTCGACCATGAATGAGAATCTGAACGGTATGTATGGTTCGTTGAGTGCAGATCTCTTTGGGTTTGCAAGTATAAGCGGTTCATACGCAAACATGACCTCAGAAACGGATACAGTAAAAAGTTTCGTTGCTGCTTTGAACCTGAATCCGGAAAAAATACCAAAATTAAGTGTGGCAACGGCCTTTTATCAGCGTAATAATGATTCGGACCCCTTTGATTTTGGTAATCCATCGTTGAATACGGTTTTGGGTTACCGCTTGGGATATGAGGTCAGTTCCGGGGTGAGTGTTATTTGGGATTTCCGCCAGTTCTACCGGGATGATGGTACTGGAACAAATACACTTGAACCTGTTAAGCAGACCACAATTGAGACAGCCTTTGACTTCTAATGGGCAAGGTAACAGTTGAGGATGGAGAAAAAACCGTTTACAGGTATGATGCCAGTGCGAGTACATTTAAAAGAGCTGCCCTCTTACTGGTTGCCCTTGCAGTAGGAATGATTATTGTGGCTATTGTTTGGTTTCTAAACTTTGAAGGTGTTTAATGAATATCAGAATCGAATATTGTAACGTTTGAAACTATTTACCAAGGGCTGCCGGTCTGGCAAGCGATATACTGGAAAAATACGGGACAAAGGTAAAAGAATTAACTTTGCTTCCATCAGGGGGTGGAGTATTCGAGGTTACCAAGAATGATAAATTGATCTTTTCAAAGAGAGAACTGGATAGATTTCCCAATGATGGCGAGATTATTGAACTTATCGAAAACTAGTTTTATTTTATCATTTATTTTGGCCGCTTCATTTCTCAATGGCCAGAAGGGTGAGATCATTCCATTAAGTAAAAAGGTTGGTCTTACTCTGGATGCAGAAGAGAATCTATTTTATAATGTTTTTACAGATATTGATGGGTTCGAGAGTGCCCAGTTCTATGAGATGAGCTATAAAACGGTGATTGCAAAAATAACATTTGTTCAATATTCTCAACAAAAGACGTCCAGGCGTAGACTCCATATGAAGGAATTTTTGGAGATGAAAGAATCAGTGGATATCCAACGAATGATCACGGAAGAAGATCGAAAGTTGGTTCACGAGAATCTTACATATCTACAAACAGATGATATTTTAGAAAATATTTTGGAAGATCAATATATAACAATCAAACATAGAAGTGGAGTGCGTATAAGGGGAACATTAAAAGAATACAAGGAAAAGTATTTAAAGATTCAGACTCCAGTATCATTAGAAGAAATTCCGATTTGGGATATGGAATCAATATCATACCGAGATTCCATTTTAAATAAGAAAGAGTGGAAATTTGCCATTTATGGATTATCAGCTCTGGCTGGAATAACTTTTGCGGAAGGCTGGAATCTACAGGTCCGTCCTGAGAATGATGATACATGGCATTTTAGATTTATGGGCAGTGTGCTTGGCCTTTTAGCTGGTAGGGAGGTATTTCAAACAATAAATATTTTATCCTCACCCAAAACTTTTTTTGCACTCACACCGGAAGAAATGGATAAATTAAAGGAGTGAATGGAGCAAATATGGCTGAAGAATTAGATCAAATTGAAGAATTAACAACAGAACAACAGGTGGTAAAAGACACCGTGGATGGGCTCATAGATAAAGTGGGACAGGTACATGGTGAACCTTTGCAAAATGAATTAGCAGACCGACTGGATAAGACGGTATCTGAATTTAAGGGTGAAGTAGCAGATATGATCGCTGACTTGAAAGAACGGACTGACCATCAGAGAAATGAGTTAAAGTCCCGATGGGACCACAGAAATGATCAAGAAGAATCTGTATCCGAAGTGAAAGAAGAGCTTTCTGATAAGGAAAAGAGCGCTTGGGAGAAGAAATTAGAATCATCTAAAACCGCTTCAGAGAAAAATCCTGACAAGGCTAAAGAAAAAGTTGAATCAAAAGACAAGAAAAGCGATAAACCAAAAAAGAAGAAAAAATTCGGTTTTTTCAAAAAGAAGAAAAAAGAAAAGGAGTGATCTCTTTCTTCTTGTACCACATTGTCAGATTGCCTGACGTCACAAACTTCCACTAAATTAAATAACTATTTTTCGGGGCCGTAGCTCAGTT
>CAZECA010000049.1:0-7048 GCA_964510385.1 uncultured bacterium | reverse complement strand
ATTTCTCCCACTGCCCCCTCAAGACAGCGTGTCTACCAGTTCCACCACTTCGGCATTGTTATTCAATATCATCAAGTTCCTGTGTCGCTGGCAATGAAAGGTCTAATGCTCTTTCATTGGCCTCTTTTTTCAAAATGGATTCTGATTGTACCTCTGCTGGTGCACTAAACAACCCAATGATCAATGCTAGCAACATAAATCCAACTGCCAACCACACGGTCACCTTACTCAAAATATTTGCTGTGCCTCTGCTGCCTAATACTGCATTTGACATCCCACCTCCGATGGTTCCAGATAAACCACCGCCCTGGCTAGCCTGCATTAAAATGATCCCGACCAACAGAATACAGATCAATGTATGAATTGCAATTAAAAATCCTACCACAATATATCCTCTTTACGTTTCTTCAGATTGTTGGATGATGGATACAAATTCATCTACATCCAAACTTGATCCACCAATTAAATATCCATCTACTTCTTTTAGTTTTAGTAATTCTTTAACATTATTTTTATTTACAGACCCACCATATAATATCGTAGTCTCATTTGATTTCCTGTTTCCCAATTCGCTTATGACTTTACGTATATCCATATGAACTTCATTAATCATATGGGGCTCTGCCCTCTCTCCTGTACCTATAGCCCAGACAGGTTCATATGCATAAATTATTTTTCCCATTTGTTCAACATTAATACCATTTAATCCAATATGCAATTGCTCACGAATAACGTTTAGAGTTTTACCATCCTTTCTATCTTCCAATGTTTCACCAATACACATGATCGGAGTCAATCCGTTGGCAAGAGCTGCATGCAAACGTTTATTAATCAATTCATCACTATCGCCAAACAATTGTCTTCGTTCAGAGTGACCAATGATCACATATGTTGCGCCACAGGAAATCAACATTTTTCCGGAAATCTCACCTGTGTAGGCCCCTTCCTCATGCCAGTGAATATTTTGTGCCCCAATGCCATAAGGAGTATCCTTCATTAATCCAGCCATGTAAAAAAGCGCCGAAAATGGCGGGCAGAATATAACTTTTGACTTGGGTTTTTCCAAAAGCATATTCATGAATTTGTCGACGAATGAGTTACACTCTTCGATCGTCTTATTCATCTTCCAATTTGCTACAATTGTACGTTTTTCTTTCACTATGACTCCAGTGCTGAGAATGCCGGTAAGTTTTCTCCGCTTAATAATTCTAATGATGCGCCTCCTCCAGTTGAAACATGAGACACATCATGATGCATACCAAAGTCTCGGATTGCAGAAGCAGTATCTCCTCCCCCCACAATAGTGATCTTTCCGTTTTGAGTAGAATTTGCTAACGCCTCGGCGATAGCTTTTGATCCATAGGAATAATCTACATTTTCAAATACACCCATTGGCCCATTCCATAAAATGGTTTCAGATCCATTGATCACATCCACAAATTTATTAATTGATTGAGAACCAATATCCAGACCCATAAAATTATCAGGAATATCATTGCGTTTAAATTCACCTGCGGGTGATTCTTCTACGTTTTTTGCACATATAAAATCATTTGGAAAAATAAGATTCGCTTTTCGATTTCTTACCTCATTTAATATTAATTCAGCATGCGAGATCATACTTTCGTCAACAAGCGAACTACCTACATTTCTTCCTAGAGCTTTAAAAAAAGTAAAGACCATACCACCCCCAATAATGATAGAATCTGCCCGGTCCATGAATCGATAGATCAACGATAATTTAGTATCCACTTTTGCGCCACCCAGAATGATGGTCAAGGGCCGTTTGGGTTGCCGAAATGATTCCTGAAGAAATTTCATCTCGTTTTCCATTAAAAAACCAATCCCCTTTTGCTTAAAATGGCCTATAATGCCAACATTTGATGCATGGGCACGGTGGGCCGTTCCAAATGCATCATTGATGAACACTTGACCGTGTTTTGCAAGTTTCATAGAAAATCGTGGGTCATTAAGAATCTCTTCTTCATGAAATCGTAGGTTTTCCAATAAGTGAATCTCTCCCGGGTTTAGACCAAGTGATGTGTCCTGGGCATCCTCACTGACACAATCATCAGAAAATTTGATGGGCATTTCCAAAAGATCGGCTAATTTTTCACCTACTGGTATCAAACTCATTCCATCAACGACTTTACCTTCTGGTCTACCCAAATGAGACATAATGACAATACTTGCGCCTTGATTTACACAGTGTTCAATTGTCGGTATGACAGATAGAATACGATAATCATCCATAACCTTTTCATTTACCATAGGAACATTAAAATCCACACGCATGAGGACTCGTTTATCCTTGAGGTCAAATGTATTAAGTCTATTGATCATTAAATTACTTTACTATGCTAATTATACACGTCTCTAGATAGATCAAAACTTTTACTAATTGATATATACTTTTAATATATATATAACACAGCATAAAACTTAATATCATTTATTATGCTTTGTAACAAAATATAAGAGTAATTTTTCAGCCCATGGACATTCAAATTGGAACTAGTGCAAACAAATATATGATGCAAGATCTTATTTTGCATCGCGTTCATGATATCCTACTCATTGCCAGCCCCTATGATGCATTTGTTTTGGAAGAGGACGGCGGTTTAACTGAACAGATCCTCGAGGAATACGTTGGCATGAGTTTGAGTAATGCTCCTCGGCTCTGGAGAGCAGAAACAGCAAAAGATGCATTAAAAATGCTCAAACAGTCACAGATCGATCTTGTGTTGGTTATGATGCGAATATCGGATATGGACCCTCTTACTATTGCTAAACGCATCAAAAAGATAAAAGAAGACACTCCAATTATTTTACTGGCTTTTGATGAGTCTGAATTAAAACAGCTTCCTGAAAATATGACTGATACCTCAGTTGATCAGGCGTTCGTTTGGACAGGAGATGCGAATGTATTTCTAGCTATTATAAAGCAGATTGAAGATAGATTGAATATTGATCGAGATGTAGAAATTGGAGATGTTCGCTGTATTATTTTGATTGAGGACCGCCCAAGATATTATTCAACTATCTTACCACTGATCTATAAGGAGATCACACGAAATATTAAACACCTTATGGACAAAAGTTTAACTGATACAGAACGCCTGCTGCACATGAGGGCTCGCCCAAAAATTTTGCTTTCAACTAACTATGAGGATGCCCAATACTACTTCGAAAAATACCAAAAAAACACTCTGGGAATTATTTCAGATATCAAATTCCCCAAAGGTGAAAAACTTGATCCAGAGGCTGGTCAGTCTTTTGTTAGATGGGCAAGAGAAATGGATCCATCAATACCCATTCTTCTCCAGTCTACTTACGATATAAATTCCAAACTTGCTGAAGATCTCAATGTGAACTTTATTCATAAACGTTCAAAAACTCTTCTCCAAGACCTCAGAAAATTTATCACAACCAATTTTGGTTTTGGAGATTTTATCTTTAAAACACCAGACGGTACTGTACTGGATCACGTGACCGATCTTGTAGGACTTAAACAGGCACTAAAAACAATACCAGATGAATCATTAGAGTTTCATGCTGGTAGCAATCACTTTTCTAATTGGCTGGCTGCCAGAGGAGAATTTGTATTAGCATCTAAGATTCGTCCTCTGAACTTCAGAGAGTTCAAAAACACGAATGAACATCGCAATCTTTTGATCCAGTTAGTCAATGATGCTATAGGCATAAAAAAGGAAGCACACATAGTTGAATTTTCACCTGAGAATCTGGATCCAAAAAAGAATTTTATGCGCATATGTCCAGGTTCACTTGGGGGAAAAGCTAGGGGAATCGCATTCTCCAATTCTCTGCTAAGTGAGAGCCATCTTAACAAAGATTTTCCGGACGTAGATATAAGAGTCCCACGTTCATTTGTAATTGCCACTTCTGAATTCGAGCGTTTCATGCGGGACAATGACATTCGAGAAAAAGTACAGAATACGAAGACCAACCAGCAAGTAGATAAAATCTTCCAAAAGGCAGACTTGTCACCCGACATTGAGCAGTCTCTTCAATCTATTGTTGATCTAATACGTACGCCATTGGCTATTAGATCATCCAGTCTATTGGAAGATTCACAGTACCAGCCTTTATCCGGTGCGTATGCAACATATATGATTCCCAATAGAAATTCAAAACGATCTGTTAGATCTAATCAGCTATCAGCAGCAGTTAAGCGTGTATTTGCATCTTTGTTTCACCAGGAAGCCATCGCTCTGATCGATGCATCTATTCATTCCCATGAAGAGGAAAAGATGGCTGTCATTATTATGGAGCTTATCGGAAAAGTTCATCGTGATACTTTCTACCCTACTTTCAGTGGTACAGCTCAAAGTTTTAATTATTATCCTGTTTCATATATGGAGAGGAATGAGGGAGTGGCCTATGTTGCACTGGGATTAGGTAGAACCGTTGCTGAAGGAGAAAAATCGCTGCGTTTTTCTCCTAAATATCCAGCAATCTTACCCCAGTATTATTCAATCAAATCCACCTTATTAAATTCTCAAAATACGTTTTATGCTTTAGATCTGAAAAAAAATACACGATCACTGCTTAAAAGAGAAACGGAAAATCTGGATACATTTGACCTTAAAGAGGCCGAAAAAGATGGTGAATTATCCTGGCTAGCAAGTGTTGTTTCTGAACAGGATCAAGTCATTCGTGACTCATTGAAGAAAAAGGGTACACGAGTGATCACATTTGCCCCCATTCTAAAATTTGGTATGTTTCCTCTGGCAGATATTCTTAATCGTTTATTAGAATTAGGTCGACGTGCACTTGGGTGTGAAGTAGAGATTGAATTTGCGGTAAATCTATACCAAGAGAGGAAACCAGAGCTCTGTATTCTGCAGATAAAACCAATGGTCCTGGGAATATCAGATGAAATGAATGTTGATCTCAATTTATCTGCGGAAAATTTGATTTGTAAAAGTTCTCTTACTTTAGGTAATGGGCAATTTAAAGATATCACTAATGTTATCTATGTGGACCCAGAAACATTCCGATCAGATCAGACTGAAGATATTGCAGCTGAGATCGAGACTCTTACAAAAAAAATGAAAAAGAATCAGACATATATTTTGATCGGTCCTGGACGATGGGGAACAGCTGATCCATTTTTGGGAATTCCTGTAAAATGGCAGCAGATCAGCGGAGCAAAAGTTATAATTGAAGTTGGATTGTCTGGATTTCCTGTGGACCCTTCATTTGGCAGTCACTTTTTTCAGAATGTTACATCCATGAGACTAGGGTATTTCACAGTAAACCATCGCTCTAAAAATGATTTTCTGGATCATGAGTGGATCAAGGAACAGAATGTGGCCAAAAGATTAAAATACACCCAATTGATCGAAATGGATGGTCCTATGACTGTGCTGATCGATGGGAGGACAGGTTTTGGTCAGATCGTCAAGCCCATAACTGAGTCAACTGAATCCATGAACGAACACGAAGCAACGGGCATATAATAAAAGAAGGGGCAACAGCCCCTTTTTTATTACTCAAAATAACTCTTAAACTACGCCCTGATCCAGCATAGCATCTGCCACTTTAATGAAACCAGCAATATTGGCGCCTTTAACATAATTGGTAAGATCGCCATCTCTACCATTTTCTACACATGCAGAATGGATGTTTTTCATGATCACTTGAAGCTTTGAGTCTACCTCTTCCCTGCTCCAGTTCATTCGCATGCTGTTCTGGCTCATTTCCAAACCGGACGTGGCAACACCCCCAGCATTGGCTGCTTTTCCTGGGCCAAAGAGTATCTTATTTTTTATGAAAACATCAATGGCACCTGGATCTGAAGGCATATTGGCGCCTTCAGATACGCATGCGCATCCATTTTGCACCAATTCTTTAGCATCATCACCGTTTATTTCGTTTTGTGTCGCAGATGGTAGAGCGACATCACAGGGAACTGACCATGGACGTTTGTCTTCCAAATATTCACAATTATATTCATTTGCATATTCGTTAATCCGGCCTCGCTTTTCATTCTTTAGATCCATAACAAATGCCAACTTTTCTGAATCAATGCCTTCAGGATCATGAATGGTACCACCTGAATCAGATAGAGTGATGACCTTCCCTCCCAGTTCATTGACCTTCTCAACGGAATACTGTGCCACATTTCCAGATCCGGAAATGGCCACAGTTTTTCCATCAAATGATTCTCCATTTGCCTGGAGCATTTCCTGTGCAAAATATACATTGCCGTATCCAGTTGCTTCTGGACGGATCAAGCTTCCTCCCCAATGTATTCCTTTACCCGTGAGAACACCGTTAAACTTATTCCTGATCCGCTTATACTGTCCGAATAAGTATCCGATCTCCCGTCCTCCGACACCAATATCGCCTGCTGGTACATCCGTATCGGGACCGATATGACGATATAATTCTGTCATAAATGATTGGCAGAAGCTCATAACCTCATTATCTGATCTACCCTTTGGATCAAAGTCGGATCCACCTTTTCCGCCACCCATTGGCAGCGTGGTCAAACTATTTTTGAAGACCTGTTCAAAACCAAGAAATTTTAAGATGCTCAAATTGACTGACGGATGGAATCGAAGTCCTCCCTTGTAGGGGCCAATGGCAGAGTTGAATTCCACTCGATAGGCCCGGTTTACTTCTACATCTCCATTATCGTTCCTCCAGGGGACTCGAAAAATAATGACGCGTTCAGGTTCTACAATACGTTCAAGAACCTTAGCATGAAAATAATGAGGATTATCTTGAAGAAAATCCCATAGACTGCCCACTACTTCCTCTACTGCCTGATGAAATTCATTCTCTCCCGGGTTCCGGGTAATAACGTCATCCATGAAATTTTGTACAGATTTTGCCATATTTTCTCCGAAAGTGATAAAATATTCAGTGGGAAATTACAGAGTCATAATCATTCAACAATGATAATTTTACTGTCTTTTTGCCTTTGGTTTACTCAAGAGAAATTCTAATTTTGCTAGCTTATTTTATGGCGGAGTAGCTCAGTTGGTTAGAGCAGCGGAATCATAATCCGCGTGTCGGG
>CAZECA010000048.1:0-7377 GCA_964510385.1 uncultured bacterium | reverse complement strand
AACCCCAGATGAGGCAAGAGTAGGCAGACCCTACAGCTGTTGCGTGACAATGGCGTTGAACCACACATCATAGAATATTTAAAGGACAACCCAACCATAGAGGAATTAAAATCCCTGTCTAACAAACTTGGAAAAAGACCTTCAGAATTTGTCCGAAAGGGCGAGGCAGATTTCAAGGAAAACAATATGAAAGATGTTATGGGAAATAACAATGCCTTGTTTCGAGCTATGGCTCAATTTCCTAAGGTTATGGAACGGCCCATTGTGGTAAAAGGGGAAAAAGCGGTCATGGGCCGGCCCCCGGAGAATGTGTTGGAGCTATTGTGAACAGTCTATGAGTATTCGCGTCTTTATTACGGGAGGGACGTTTGATAAGGAATATGACGAAATCGAAGGTAAGCTATATTTCAAGGATACCCACATGCGAGAAATGCTGGAGCTGGGCCGCTCCAGGCTTGACGTGAATATCCGCACCCTAATGATGGTCGACAGTCTTGATATGACGGAGGAGGACCGCACCCTTATTATGGAGAACTGCAAACATGTCGATGAAAACCAGATTGTTGTCACCCACGGTACCGATACGATGACCGCTACGGCCAAAGTATTGGCCGTAGCAAAAATGGAAAAGACCATCGTTCTTACTGGGGCCATGATCCCCTATAAGTTTGGGAGCTCCGATGGATTGTTCAATCTGGGCGCTGCTTTAGGCTTTGTTCAGTCGCTACCTCATGGTGTTTATGTGGCCATGAATGGCCGCTGTTTTGATTACGATAAGGTGCGTAAGAATAAAGAGACTGGAGTTTTTGAAGAAGCCTGAGTCAGGCCATTAATGCTTTTTCTTCTTCCGTGGCATAGTTGTCCCGCCACTCTTCAAGTTTTGTTTCCATCATCTTTTTATACCGCCACGGAAAAAATGCAGCCATATACAGAGTGGTCAGATAGCCATATGGCATTTCCGGCGCATCAGGATGGGGCCGCAGTTTCCAGAATTCCAGGCTGCCCTGCTCGTGGTGGTGTGAATGCCGGGTCAGGTTATAAAGTATGATACTACTGACACGCTTGTTGGTATTCCAGGAATGCCTGGCGGCAACGGGAGTGCCGGGCACCCGCACGAGCCCATAGTGTTCCATGTAGTTGACCGTTTCCAAGAAGAATTTGGCAAAAATGGCGATACCAATAAATATGACCAGTCCTCCGACACCTCCAAGCATGAAAGCAAATATCAGAACGATCAAATTTAAGGCATACCCCTTAAGCATTCGATTATGAATGGATAAAAACCCATCCCCTTTTTTCTTAAGCCGATTCATTTCAATGGCCCAGCCGTCCCTGTGTTCCTGAATAGATGATCTGATAAAAAATGAATAGGGTCCCTGCCCTCTTTTGGCCGTAGCGGGGTCACTCTTCAGACCTACATTCTTGTGATGGCCCTGCACATGTTCAATGGCGAAGGATGAATCCAGGGTAAAGGCCATCATGAGGTTCCCCATGATCCAATCCATCCGTTTCTTTTTGTGATGCACTAGCTCATGGGCCGGTACAATGATGGCCGCGCCCATGAGGAGCCCGCCGGAAAAAATATACCCAACCAGGTGCCACCATTCTGTTATGGCCCTCCCGGCAGCAACGTTCTGACCGGTCAGTGCAAAAATCATATTTTCAAAAACAGGTATGGATACATTTCCGCCCATATAAACAGCGATAGCCAGAAACACTAAATATAATGGCAGATTAATATATACAAGAGACGTGAGAAGCCAGGGGTGTTTATAATCAGGCACAGATGTATCATCGCCCAAAAAGGCATCTCCAAGAATAATCCCTATATCTAACAAAGCCAAAAATATCCAAGCCCAATACACACCTTTTACACCAAACCAAATAGCCGCAATGGCTAAAAAAGGCATACAGAGATAACGGAGGTACTTCATATAGGAAAATCTATACATAAATTGATGTAAAGGTCAAATCAGCTTAATGTCAACCGTTAACCGGGAGCGATCATGAAACAATTACGGATAGTATTATTTATTGCACTATGGTGCTCTATTATGAATGGGCAGACCACACGCCCCATCAGCACATACTCCATTGTGGCTTTTGATAAGGCCACCGGCGAACTGGGGGTTGCCGTACAGAGCCATTGGTTCTCAGTGGGTTCTATTGTACCCTGGGCGAAAGCAGGCGTGGGCGCGGTGGCCACACAATCCATTGCCAAGGTGGAATATGGGCCCCATGGCCTAGAGCTAATGGGAAAAGGGCTTTCAGCCAGTGAAGCATTGGCAAGGTTGGTCGCTGAGGACCCAGGCGCCAGCGTAAGGCAGGTGGGGATGGTGGACGCACAAGGAAATGTGGCCAGCCACACAGGAGATAAATGTATTGCTGAAGCCGGCTTCAGAACCGGAGACTATTATACGGTGCAGGCCAACATCATGGAAAACAATACAGTTTGGGATGCCATGGCCGAGGCTTATGAAAACACGGATGGGGATCTAGCGAACCGGATGATGGCTGCCATGGAAGCCGCTGAAAAAGAAGGGGGCGATCTCCGGGGAAAACAATCTGCATCTATTTTGATTGTAAAAGGAAATCCAACACCTGAGCCTTGGAATGATATCAAAATGGAGTTACGTATTGAGGACCACCCTGAGCCCATACAGGAGCTAAAACGTTTGATAAATGTTCATAGAGCGTATGAACATGCCAATAGGGGCGATCATTATCTGGAGCTTGGGGAAATGGATAATGCGTTAAGAGAATATGAGAAATCTGCAGAATATTATCCGGAGAACCCAGAGCTGCCATTTTGGACCGCAGTCACCCTTACGACTGCTGGAGAAACAGATAAGGCAATGATTATATTTCAGGATGTGTTTCAGCAAAACCCAAATTTAAAAAAATTGATTCCCCGCCTGATTCCGTCGGGCTTTTTCCCTAACGATGAGGAATTGCTAAAAGAAGTAATGAATCTGTAATAAGTTCATATTATGAGATTGGGTAAATCCTTATTCTTTATAACTGCGTTTCTCCTGTTCAGCTGTGACCCGCTGGTCACCACATTTGATGACGTAGAAGATGCTGTATTGTACACAGCCAAGAATCCTACCGCGCCTTTAGACAACTCTACCCTGAGCGTTATGACCTGGAATATACGTTTTGGTATTGGCCGGCTCCCTTTCTTTGGTGATTCCTGCGGTGACAGATCTATTTTTACTGAAGACGAGGTAATAACAGCGCTTAATTCCATCGTTTCTAGGATCAATGAACTAGACCCCGACATTGTTTTAATCCAAGAAATCGATGCCGAATCCAAACGCACAGCATACGTTGATCAGGTCCAATGGATCTTGGATCACACGGATCTGAATTATGGCGCCTTTGCATCCATGTGGCAGGCCCAGATTATTCCCAGTGATGGGATCGGTAGGATTGATGCGGGAAATGCTGTGCTAAGCAAGTGGAAGATCGAAAGCGCAGAGCGGATCCAATTACCGCTGCGGGGCGACCAGGATGACCTGACCAAGCTTTTTTATCTCCGTCGAAATGTGTTGAAGGTAAAAATAGGCATCCCGGACCAGGAAAATTTTTATGCCGCGGTTACCCATTCCACGGCCTTTGCCACTGATGATACAAAGCAAAAACATATTGATTCATTTATTGAAGAGCTGGACAAATTAGATAATGGCAATAGTATTTTTGTCGCTGGAGGAGACCTGAACTCCATTCCTCCTGGTGCACCGGTGTATGATTTTTGCGAAACAGACCATTGTGCCGATGATGATGAAATTCATGTTGATTCTGATGGGGGGCCTCATAGAGAGGGCAGTTATTTCAACAATTTTGATAATGAGCGGAACCTCCTTGAGCCGTTATACAGCTCATATGCTCCAGCCATTCCTCTTCATCTGGCCATTACAAATGATCATAAAACACACAGCACAGGTAGCTCCTTACCGTGGGACAGAAAGCTGGATTATGTTTTCACCAATCTAAGCGTGGTTGAAAATTCCGGGACCACCCATCAGGATACCCGTATGCTATCTGATCACGCACCCGTTACCTGTATGGTTACGCTCCCATGAGGCGCCTCAGTGTTATATTATTTGCGACAGTAGTTTGCTGTCAGCCGGGCCTGTGGCAACCGGGGACAGCTTATACTATCCCCGAGGGGCGCTGGGAACTTGGTCTGTTTCAACCTGCGAGGTGGGGCCAGAGCCAGACACGCGAAATATCATTTTATAAACTATCTTCGTTGCTTATGCCAAACGTGAACGTAAAACAAAAATGGTTTGAAACAGATGTACTTATCTTGTCGACAAACCATACATTTATGTATCCCACGCCTCTCTTAAAAAAACTCCAGAGTCCCCTGGGAATGGATATCGGCGAGCCCAATATGTTTGCCCTTATTTCACCAGAGTTTGATATTCCGCCCATGCTGATCATAAGCAACATGGTTCTTGCCAGTAGACCGTTGGACCGGGGCAGGGTATTGACCGGAAAAATCGGAATTTCCATTGCCTTGGGCGCATCTGACCTGGTTGAAGAATCATCCATTGACCTTCCAATTGTTTATCATCGTCTGGCCGTTTTGTATAATGGCTGGTCCCTCCGGCTTGGGTTAGATATGAATGGTCACATGAGAAAAAATCTGTCCTATTTAATGGATGGAGATGTATTGTTGGTTCCGGGAATGAAAGGGAATCTTGCGCTGGAGCATAAAGGAATGCTGACCTGGGAAAGATCACCACGGTTCAGGGTTTCATTGGGATATAAACTGGTCTATGGCGTGTATCCAGATGGTTATCCTAATGAAAATGTAACCAGGGTCCATTTACTCCCATTGATTGATTTTCAATGGGCACGAGATTAATTGCCTGAAACATATTGCATAAATATTATTTGTATAGTACAAATAAAATAAGACATTGTTTCTTTATGTATAATGAAATACAGAAAAAATCAGCACAAATAAGCATATTGCAGGGTGAAAAATGAAAAAAACTTGGCCACTTTTTATTTGTATGCTTCCGTGTTTGGTTTCCGCTCAATCATTAACTACAAGGGGGCAGTTGTGGATAGGTGGCTTAAATGGCAATGATGAACCCGAAAACCAATCATCCTTTGAAACGAGCATTGGTTACATTCCCACACTTTCCCTTTTTAAGGACATTCCAAGGGACAGGCTTTTGGATATTGAACTGGCCTACAGGTTTGAACAATATTATTCTGGAGATTCGTTAATATTAGATGGTTTTGATCCCCATCGTGCATGGGTACGTTTTTCCAGCCAAACAATTGAAGCCCGGCTGGGCCTCCAAAAGATTACATTTGGACCGGCACAGATATTGCGGTCATTGTCCTGGTTCGATACCATTGATCTGAAAGATCCCACAGGTCAAACAGATGGCGTAGATGCTTTTCGTCTGCGCTGGTATCCGTCCAATTCATTGGCGCTTTGGATATGGGCAGTGCAAAACGAACACGGTGATGTTTCCTACGGGGGGAGGGGAGAGCTTTCCACACATTTAGGCGAATGGGGAATAACAGTTCACCATGACACTGCCGACTCATCACAGAGCATTGGCCAAACCGGATCCTGGATCGACCAGGTACACACTAGGGCGGCCCTGGATTTTCGGTATGATGGGTTTCTAGGTCTATGGAATGAGAGTGTTCTCATTTTTTCCGAGGATTATAATATTACGCTGGTTACTGTAGGAGCTGATTATACTGTGCCCATTTCCACTGGTATCTTACTCACGTCAGAATCCATGTTGATAAGCGAATCGCAAAATAATGTAGATCACATTTATACTGCATTCATGGCCAGTATGCCACTGGGCATAGTTCACCAGCTCATGTTTATTACTCAACGAGATTGGGAAGAAGAAAAGAATTATAATTATTTGCGGTGGAGCGCCACGTACGATCAATATAGTTTAAATTTCATTGCTTCAATTAGCCCGAAACGCTCTGCTTACAATGCACAAGACTTTTTGCTGCCCAACACTGCGGCAGGTTTTGGTACAAATTTTCAGTTCATGTTTATTTACAATCATTAGGATAAATAATGGAAAATAGTTCTGCAGTAACCATCAAAAACCTAATCAAACATTTTCCAGTGGGCGGCGAATTTTTCACCGCACTCAAGGATGTAAACCTAACCATAAATAAAGGTGAGTTCACCGGTTTGATCGGGCCATCAGGGTCCGGGAAAACGACACTGCTAAACATTATCGGAGGGCTGGACTCCCCAACAGAAGGGCAGGTGGACGTTATGGGTAATGCCCTAAACAATACATCCCACAGCGATCGGGCCCGCCTGCGGCGGAAGCATATGGGTTTTATTTTTCAGAGCTACAACCTTCTGCCAGTTTATACGGTTTTTGAGAACGTGGAACTGCCCCTTATCCTGAACAAGGTTGGACAGGAAGAGAGGAAGCTACTGGTGGAGCAAGCAGTTGAATCTGTTGGGCTGTCCGACAAACTGGACTCGCGCCCAAATATGTTGAGCGGAGGGGAGTGTCAGAGAACGGCTATTGCCAGGGCCATTGTTCATCAGCCAGGACTTGTTCTGGCTGATGAGCCTACCGCCAATCTGGACAGGGAAAACTCCCATCACATTATGGAAATAATGGTCAAATTGAATCAAGAACTCTCAACCTCCTTCATCTTTGCAACACACGATGAAAAGATCATGGCCTACTTAAGACGCATCATCCACCTGGATGACGGTCAAATAACCGAAGATGAACACATTGAGATTCCCAATGCCGATGCATCATAATGCTGTTTAGGATTGCTCTTAAAAATTTGTTTGGCGCTAGGTTACGCACATTTCTGAATGTTCTTGTAACTGCTTTTTCATTTTTCCTGATTCTGTTCATATCGGCCATGTATGATGGCATGCTACAACACGCCAAACAGGTCACCATGGACACAGAGATTGCTGGTGGCGCCTACTGGCACCCAGATTATAACCCGCTGGATCCCATGACATTTGAAGATGCGCACTCTGTTTTGCCTGAAGAGATACAATCTCTGATCGATCAAGATAATGCTTTTCCGGTTTTGGTAAGCCAGATATCCATCTATCCCGCAGGACGCATCATGCCCGCCATTATGAAGGGTATTCCGCCAGATCAAAAAATTGTTAACATGCCCACTGCCGCACTTTTGGGACATATCGATATTTCCATTCCAGTGTTGATAGGAAAAGGAATGGCCAGCGACGCCAATCTGGAGGTGGGCGACACCTTCACCATTCGCTGGCTGGATGCGGACCGCACCTATGATGCTGATGAGGGCACGGTGGTACATATTATGGATACGGAAAATTTCAAGCTGGACATGGGCCATATCTGGATACCG
>CAZECA010000047.1:0-8261 GCA_964510385.1 uncultured bacterium | reverse complement strand
CGTTTGAATCAAATCAGCATTATCGAGGATAGACTGACCTAGTTCTGCAAATAATTCTGACTCAATGGCAATGATATTCTCCTCGGCAGACAAGATTTTTTCCTCGTATTCCTTCAATTCTTCAGTTATGTAGCGTTCGGCGTTGACTAAGGTCTGTTTCCGAATATAGTTCTCCGGCACTTTATCTTGGTGAACCTTGGACACTTCCAGGAAATAACCGAATACTTTATTGAAACCCACTTTAAGTTTGCTGATCCCGGTCTTATCCCGCTCTTTCTCCTGCATATCCGCGATCCATTGCTTTCCACCGGTTGCCAGTTCACGTAATTTATCCAATTCAGCGTGGATCCCTTCCCGGAACACGTTACCGCCTTGCAGTTGTGCAGGTACTTCATCATTCATCTGTGTGGAAATCCGTTCAGCTGCTTTATCTGTGTCTTGAAAAGAATTACATAGTACATTCCAATTTTTATTATTTGCTGAATCCAATAATTCTTTCAGTTTCGTAATACATATCAAGCTTTCCTTTAAACCTATCAAGTCCCGGGGATTGGCTTTATTCTGGTTGATTTTTCCCAATATTCGCTCAATATCCAGCACCTTATCCAAAACTGTCCGTACCTTTTTCAATACACGCTTATTTTTTACAAATCCTTCAACAAGATTTAGTCGGGCATTCAGGCGATCTATATCCGTCAGGGGCTTAGCCAGCCATTGTTTCAATAATCGCCCTCCCCCGTTGGTCATTGTCTCATCCAACAGGTTAATAAGCGTGCCGTGAGTACCCTGAGTGGCCAGTGATTTGAATACTTCCAAGTTGCGAATGGTGAAACCATCTAGCCCCATGATTCCATCGGTCGATACTGAATGGATAGACGTCACATGAGTGAGGGATCCATTAAGAGCATTTTTTACATGGTAAAAGATGGCACCGGCCGCGGCAATACCCAGTTCCAAGTCATCACACCCAAATCCTTTCAGGTTCCTGACGTTGAAATGCTTTGCAATAATCCGCTCACCTTGATCATAGGTCAGTAACCAGTCTTCCACTGTGGACACAAATGGTTTCAGTTCCCTGTACCAGATTTCAGTCGAGTAGATAACATTCTCCGCCAGAAGCACTTCCCGCGGAGCAAATGTCCCCAATGCTTCCGTCAATCCAGCCTTCGAGCATTCGCCAATGAATAATTCTCCTGTGGATTGATCCAATATAGCATAACCGGCATTTTCACGGTGGGTGTGGATGCAGGCCAAAAATTGATTCGACTTCTCATTCAATGCCGACTCGCTGGTAATGGTCCCTGGTGTTACCACTTCCACTACTTCTCGTTTGACAATTCCTTTCGCCAACTTGGGGTCTTCCACCTGCTCGCATATGGCCACACGATGACCGGCGTTCACCAATTTGTGTAAATAATTATCAATGGCGTGGTATGGAAATCCAGCCAGAGGCACATCGGCAGCCGCGCCGTTGGAACGCTTTGTCAGCACGATTCCCAACACCTTCGCCGTGGTGACTGCGTCATCGCTGAATGTTTCGTAGAAATCGCCCATGCGGAAGAGAACGATGGTATCGCTGTACTGGCGCTTTACTTCCACGTACTGGCGCATAAGGGGAGTCCCCTGGGCTGGTGATTTTTTAGTCACAGATTCTCACCTTTTAAGCGCACATTTCCTTTTCGTTTGGTCAAACCCTGCCTGTCAAAGTATTCCAACACAGGGATGGCAAATTTCCGCGTCAGACCGCTTTTCTGTTTAAAGTCTGCCACATTCAGTTCGTTCTTGGTAGAAAAATGGTCATCCATTGCCTGCCGGAGTTTAGCCATGTTTTCACCATGCATCCAGAGACCGTTTTCAATCTCCACCAATGTTTCATTGTTTTTCAACACATGGAGGATTTCCAATATCTCCTTCAGATTCATTGTCATTTTATTCGATAGTACTTTCGTTGTTATGGGTGTAAATCCTTGGTCAATCAACTCATCTTCTATCTTCCGTGAAACGTTTGCCACTCCTCCAGCCAGTTTCACTGAATGACTTATCAACGCCACACCGATACCTGCAGAACGAAGATCACCGTCATTTTCCATGATCTCAATGACCTCGGTCAGCCATTTATCGCTTAAACCAGTCTTTTGCTGTAAAACATCAACGGACATTGCTTTCCGTAGAGGATTATTCTTATGGTACTCATTTAAGCTATTTTTAACCAATGTAGTGCAATCCACTAAATTATCATTAGTGTAAATAAAACTGCGCTTGGATGAATTCATTCCTGTTTTTGTCACCAGTTCCCGGACTGCTTTATCTGTCAATTGGAGGCTATTCCCCCACTCATAGACTGTTTTAGGAACCAGCTTGAATGTGTCGACCAATTGACCAAATCGTTTATTCATATCTAATTTTAGAGCAGACACCCATTCCTTGATCTTCACACCCTCTGGAATAAAAGTGGTCAATACCGTCCCGCCGCCTATGGTATGCATGGGAGAATAGGAACGCATGACAAAACGGTCCTCGGTGACTGCCACCATCGGTTCTTCCAGTTCCAGCATAATATTACCTGAACTACCCGATTTTATTTTCTTGCTTAATGTTAAATACACTCTCGCCATGACCTCACTCGTTCCTAAATGGACCCGGACACGCTGGCGATGCTTCAATTCGTTTTTCAAATCTTTGGTCAATTGAACGTGGGCAGTGAATTTTGATATAGCCTTTAACATTCCAGGTTCAGCCAGTTCTGATCCACGGAAGACCTTTTCAGTTTCCACTCCGGACAGATTCACAGCAGCCCGGTCGCCTGTCTGGACAGATACCACTTTAGCGCCATGGGATTGTATTCCCCGTACCTTGGCAGAAATTTGCCCGGGATGCACCTCAACGGTTTCTCCTTTTTTCAAATTCCCGGAAATGACCGTCCCTGTCACAACCGTACCAAACCCAGTCATGGTAAAAACTCGGTCCGCCTGAAGACGGAAAAAGCCCTCTTTTTCTGAAGATTGAAATGAAGCTGCTTTTGATTCCAGACATTGCTTTAATTCTTCAACTCCCTCATTCTTCTGAACTGATGTTCGAACTATATCTATCCGTTGGAAAATGCCTTCTGTCAATTCCCGAATCTCCAGCTCCACTAAGTTAAGCCATTCACTATCTTTTGCCAGATCTGTTTTGGTTAGGGCTACCACACATTGGGAAATTTTCAGCAGTTTCAAGATATGGAGATGCTCTCGAGTCTGGGGCATTATGCCGTCATCAGCCGCTACCACGAGCAAAGCAATATGGATGGTGGAAACGCCCGCAACCATATTGCGGATAAATTTTTCGTGACCGGGAACGTCAATAATAGTAAAGGAGTCATTTAAAAAAGCAAACCCCAGATCGATGGTCATTCCTCGAGCTTTTTCTTCTACCAGACGGTCCGTATCCGTGCCGGTAAGTGCCTTGACTAATGCGGTCTTCCCGTGGTCAATATGTCCGGCCGTGCCGATGACAACATGGGCCATTAAATTTCCTGTATGGCATGTATAAGTAAAGAGTCCTGATTAGGCAGAACTGCTTTCAGATCGATATAAAATGTTTTTCCCTTGGTATAGCCAACCATTGGTACGTTTCCAGTTCGAAAAGCCTTCGCCAGTTTGCTAACGGTTATAATCTTGGGTTTGAACTGGAGGGCAGCACTTGGGATGGTCTCCACAGGCAGAGAACCGCTCCCGGCTTCTACAGATGATTCAACCAATGATATTCCCAAGTCTTTGATTTTCTTTTTGGGAATATCTTCTAATATTTTTTCTCCACGCTCCATTAGCGTTTTCTGGGATGTGGTCAGGAGTTTTATGGAAAGATTATCATTACTGACCTTTTTGTCAGAAGAATAGGTTCTAAGAGTTTCTTCCATAAGGGCAATGGTCCACTTGTCGCAACGGTAAGTTCTGTATAAGGGGTTTCTGTGGATCGCATTGATGGTTTTCTTTTTCCCCACAATGAGTCCAGACTGGGGACCACCCAAGAGTTTGTCACCTGAGAATGTGATCATTTCAGCGCCGGACTTCACAACATCGGCCACTAATTTTTCCGGAGGAAGCCCCAATTTTGCCATATCTACCAAGGAACCGGAACCGAGATCTGCCAACAATGGAATCTGCTTCTTTTTTGCCAACTCTGCTAAATCTGTGAGAGATACTTCCTTGGTGAAACCCTGAACTACATAATTGCTGGTATGTGCCCAGAGGATGGCGCCGGTGTTTTTGGTGATGGCTTTTTCATAATCTTTCAGGTGTGTTCTGTTTGTGGTACCCACTTCTACCAAACGACATTGGCTTTTCTGCACTACGTCAGGAATGCGAAATGAACCGCCGATCTCAATTTCCTGACCACGAGAAACGATCACTTCCTTCCCTTCAGCCCATGTGTTTAAACAAATGAGAACTGCGGCAGCGTTATTATTAACCATCAAACTGCTTTCTGATCCGCAGATAGCCGAGAGTATATCATTGACATGATCCTGACGCTCGCCACGTTTTCCAGACTCCAGGTCAAATTCTAGGCCTACGTACCCTTCCATACGTTTGGCAGCATTGGCAGCGACCTTGTTGGATAGTGGCGCCCGGCCAAAACCAGTATGAAGCACCACGCCTGTCCCGTTGATTATATTCTTCATGGCTGGTTTGGATAACCGGTCAATTTCATTTATAATTGCATCAATAATTTCGTTTCGCTTAAGCATTAATTTTCCTGCTTTGGCGTCAGCTCTAAAACGGTTAATTTCAGATTTTATAATCTTTGTTATATAACTAATATGTATATATTTATTATCACTTATTTCGAGTAATACTTCAGATACAGATGGCAGTTCTTTGAGTTGGTTATGGATCATATAGACGGGTAAAATTGATGCACATTCATGTATAAAACAACCATCATGATTTTCGAATGATCATATAACTGGTGAAAAGCCCTGGGATGAGAATACAACCCATGATAGGAAATACAGCACCTACGCCCATATTCTCGGCAATATATCCGCCGAATCCCGCCGCAAATGAACCGATACCAAAACTTAGAAAAAAACTGATCCCGTAACCTAAGCCCCTGTTGGCGCTGTGAGTGAATTCGGCAATGAGGGTGTTGCTGATGGGTTGGTTGGAAAAATAGGCCATGCCCATGAAGATACTAAAGATCACCAGCATGAGGTCAGAACTGTATCCCATGAGCATTAAGAATGGAATATTCACGGCCACAATGAGCATGAGCATTTTGGGTCGGTGATACATACTTCCCAGCTTTCCCCCGATCAATTGACCGATGATCCCGGCTAGAAAAACAATAGTGGGAAATACACCTGCTTTCATCGTAGTAGAAATGAAGGGAAGAAATTGATCCGTATTCTCTGCAAAATGAGTGGGCATGAAGGTAGTAAAACCGTAATAGGCCATGCCCAAAAGCATATTGGTCATATAAAAGTAGATAAGGGCCGGACGGTTGGTCTGACCCACATGATTCTCCAGTATTTCCTCATTTTCATCGTGCATTCTTGTTGGAATCGCAAAAATGGTGGTGAATGCCAGTAGAATATTGAATACGCCCAAAAAGGCATAGGACGCCCGCCAGGAAATGAGAGCTGCCAGGGCTGTAGCCATGATGGGTCCGACAGCGGAACCGCTGGTCCCGAATATTCCATGAACCGCCATACCTTTAGTGAGTGTATTGACACGGTGTGAAATGAGCGTCAGTCCGGCTGGATGGTATACGCTGCAGGCAAAACCCATAAGCCCAAGTCCCATAACCATCATTGAAAATGAGTTTGAAACAGATATCAGAAGTGCTGACAGTCCAGAACCAAATAAATAGATGAGTAGTAGTGTACGGCCACCCAATCGACGTTCAGCCCAACCGGAGGGTATGGCTCCGAATCCAAACATGAATGCACTGACAGAGGCAACTAAGCCCAATGTATCCAATCCTATGTTGAATTCTTGACGTAAAATGGGAATCAGGCTGGGCAATGCCAGCATCAACGCATGTACCGATAAATGGCTTCCACCGGTAATTCCCAAAACTACTTTTTCAAATTTATTCATTTTTGGCTATTGATAATTATGATTGGTAACTGGTGAATGGTATTGCCTGTATTTCAATAAAATAGTGACTCTGCAATTTACGTAAATAACGATTACCCAGTACCTCCTACCATTCTAAAAAATACCTAATAAAAAACCCTCACTGGCAAACCAATGAGGGTTTTTCGCTCGAACATTATTATTATTTATCTTTTCTCTTCAATGCGGGTTGCTTTTCCAGAACGGCCACGAAGGTAATGCAGTTTTGCCCGACGTACCTTCCCGCGGCGTACCACATTCAAATTAGCAATCATGGGTGAATGCAGAGGAAAAATACGCTCAACACCAACACCATTTGATATTTTCCGTACAGTGAAAGTCTCTTCTATACCGCCGCCTTTTCGTGCAATTACTACACCGCGATATTTCTGTATCCGCTCTTTACCGCCTTCCACGACACGCATATCCATCTCTACTGTATCACCGGCATTGAATTCGGGGATATCTGTTTTTAATTGTCCTTGAACTGCTTCTTGTAACTTATTCATCATTTACTCCGACATTGGTCTTTTCTAAATATGTACGCCACAGGTCCGGGCGTTTTTCTTGTGTAATTCTTTCTTTTTCAGACTGCTTCCAGTCAGTTATCTCCTGATGGTGACCATTCAACAATACATCCGGAACTTTCATTCCATTCACATCGCGTGGTTTAGTAAAATACGGATTATCCAAGAGGTCCCCATAAAACGAATCTGACTCTGCAGACTCCCTAGAATTCAGAACGCCTGGCATCAATCTCACCATCGAATCGACCATAATCATGGCCGGTATCTCACCGCTGGTAACCACAAAATCACCAATGGAAAATTCGTCAGTAACGAATGTTTCAACAACACGCTGATCGACACCCTTATAATGTCCGCAAATAAAAATGATATGTTCATACTCACAAAAAGATACGGCAGTTTCATGTCTCCATTTTTTACCTTGAGGAGAAGGAAACACAACACGAAAATCCTCATGGTCTATCCAATCTATAGCAAATTCTACGGCGGCCATCAACGGCTCTGCCATCAGCACCATTCCGCTACCCCCACCAAATGGTGTATCATCAATCTGGCGATAGTTTCCTTTTCCAAATTCACGCAAGTTTACAACATTATATTCTGCCACATTCTTTTCTGTTGCTTTGCGGAGTATACTATATTCGATGATGGATTCCACCATCTCTGGCACAGGTGTTATTATGGCAATTTTTTTCAAAGTAATCCTTCCATAGGAGCAATCATAATGACGCGTAATAAACGGTCTACTCCAATAACAATCTCTTTTACAACAGGGATTAATTTTTCATCATCACCATCATGTATGACATACACATCGTTGGAAGGGAGCCACAAAATATCAGATAATTTCCCAACCACTTCACCGGCTTCTGTGATCACACTATAACCCAACAGTTCCTTTGAAATCAATTCTGCATTATCACCTTCATGCCCCTCAGCAAATAAGGTTTGACCTATGAGGGTCTCAGCCTCATCACGAGACAGAACGCCTTCAAACTTGAAGCGGCGTTTCTTTCCTTCGCCTATTGTCTTTTTCAGTTTGATGTCTTGGACCATTTCAGGATCAAAACCGATCCCAAGTTCTCGTGTCTCGATATACTCGTCAAAATACCGTGAAAGGGGCTGCAGGCGAACTTCGCCATGTAGCCCACTAACACGAGATATTTTTGCGATGGGATGTACTTTTGCCATATCAGTCTATAACGTCTAAACGGGCCCGTTTGCCTCCTTCTTTAGCATTGATGGCAAAAACGAGCGTGCGTAAAGCCGAAATATTTCGACCTTTTTTCCCAATTACTTTGCCGTAATCACCTTCACCAACGGTTAATTCATAAATAAGACGCTGTTCTGTTTCAACGGTATTAACCTGAACCTCATCTGGTTTATCTACTAATTGTTTAACTACAACTTCAATCATTTCCTTCATTTCAGTCTCCTTGCAACCCAATCGTCGCTATTTATCTTCTTTTTTATCCTCTGAAGGCTCATCTTCTGATTCGGTATCTTCTTCTGTGGAATTTTCTTCTTCTACTGCTTCATCTTCTTTTGGTTCCTCTGAGGGAGCCTCTTCTTCAGCTGGTGCTTCTTCTTCATGAGGTGATGAGTCCTCATCTGCACTCGAGTCACCTTGTGGAGG
>CAZECA010000046.1:0-8933 GCA_964510385.1 uncultured bacterium | reverse complement strand
CTCCTGGAATGAGCAGGGGCAAAAGGTGTGGGAAGGCACACAAGATGAATATCAGGCAGAGGTTTTAATATATGATAGGTATAATACATTGATAGCACGACAGGCAATTAAATCCAAAACTGGTCCCAGTAGTTCTATAGTCGATAATGATAAAAAAGCTGATGAGGAAAAATTATTATTAATCCCCAACTTAATTGGTGTGTCTCTCCGTAGTGCAGAGATAACATTGCAACAAGCAGGATTGATGATTGATACAGTGTATACTGAATACAATCCTGAATACCCGAAAGGGACTATCGCGTGGCAGTATCCAAAAGCAAATGATACTATGAAAAAGGGTCTAGGACTCCAGGTTACAGTAAGCCAAGGCCTGCCTCCAAATTTTTATCAGGTACCCAATGTCATAGGATTAAGTTTGAACAAAGCGAAAGAACACTTAAGCAATGCCAGGCTGAAAACAGGAAGAATAACATACCATGAAGATCAAGACCTAGTTCCTTACACAGTCTTGGATCAATCAATACCAGCAGCAACTGTTTTGGAAGAGCCTTCTTTTATTGACTTAACTATTAGTGTATTAGATATACAAGATATATTTAGAGATAATCCGGCAGATTTAGCAGAAAAACAAGCTGCTGAAGCTGAAAAAGAAAGGCTAGCTGCCGAAGCTGCAAAAAAAGCTGAAGAAGTTGGCGAATTTGGCAGAAAATTATCAATTTTAAATGGACGTTCAATCTGGACGCGAGGTGCCAGTTTTACTGATATCCGAAAATTGGAAGCCTTGGGATTGACTGTTGAAGCAGATCCGATTAGTTCTCAGGTTAATAAGGCTATTTTTATTGAGTGCCCTGACTTTAATAGAAATACCGCTATTAATATAATAAAGTATCTCGGATATCAAGTTTTGGACTTTAACATCTATATAGATGAAACAAATGAGTGCGGAACATATTTTGAAATAAGAATTTATTATTAAAATAATAATATTTTTAAAACTGAGCCCCGCTAACCAGCAGGGTTTTTTGTTTCCCCGCATTTTGTGTAATTTTGGTGGAATTAGTTTAATGAGGAGTTCAAAATGAGAAAGACATTACTATTTGTATTACCATTATTACTGATTGTTGGGTGTAGTAAAGAACCAATCAATTTTGAAACCTCACTTGTTGAAAGAGACGGTGTTTATTATACCAAAGACACGAATAAACCATATTCAGGACGAGTATTCTCTTTATTTGATGATGGGAAAAAGGAAAGTGAAGGAACTTTCAAGGATGGGAAACCAGATGGAGTAGCGACTAGGTGGTATGAAAATGGACAGAAGGAATGGGAAGGAACTATCAAGGATGGGAAAGAAGATGGATTACATACTGAATGGCACGAGAATGGACAGAAGTATAAAGAAGGAACTTACAAGGATGGGAAACGAGATGGATTAGTGTCTGAATGGTATGTGACTGGACAGAAGAGTGATGAAGGGAATTACAAAGATGGGGAAAAGGACGGATTATGGACTGGATGGTATAGAAATGGACAGAAGAAGGAAGAAGTAAATTTCAAGGATGGGGAAATGTTTTCTCCAATGTGTTGGGATGAAGATGGGTATGAAAAAGACTGTAATTATATATTCTACCCAAACCATTCAAGCAAAAGGAGTTTAAAATGAAAATAAAATTTGCAGTCGTTTTTGCATTGCTCTTCCATGGGAGCATTTTTCCACAGGATATCTATTATAAAGTTGAATACGGTAAGGGTTCTGCCACGGCATCTGATGTATTTGTTCAGATGAAGATTGATCGTACTTCAGTAGAGATTGAGGTAAAACGTGTAAAAAGTACTGTGCGAGACCTTGATATGGAATTTTCAATGGATGCTTATGACTATAGCAATTATGGTGATTATATGAAATTTTTACTGGGTGTTCTGTCATCCAGTGCCGACGGCCTTACTGTAAAGGTTGGAGATCGCTCAGGGTATGTAATCACAGAAATTAAAAAAATGTCATACTCGTTAAATGATTGGGACTTATTTATTGATATTGAAGAGGGGCCCAAGACAGCGCCAATACTGAATGCGAGTCTCAGTTTGCAAGATGTAAAAATTACTCTGCCAAGAGAGATCAAGAGAGAGATGGGCACGGATGAACGTTTGATCTATAATACTTTTGCCAACGCCCATGGAGCTATTTTAGTAAAAAAACTGTCATTTGATTTTTCGATAGATAGGAATGGCATGGTTTCCGCAGAGGGAACCCTGGATATGCCTGTTGGTAAGGCTAACGTGAGCGCATCCCTGATCAGTGGAAATAATTTTAGATCAGAACCCCGTATTGAGATGCTTGAGCTGGATTTTACGAACCTATCACCCGACCTCCAGAATCTAATGGATGATCTGGTGGATAATGAGGAGCTACCTCTCAAGAAAACACGCACAGGGTACAACATGCGCATGTCTGGTGATATTGATAATCCACGCATTTACTAGACACAAAACAGCATTATTTTTTATCGGCCCATATTAATGCTATAATATCAACATCATTATAAGTGATTCATTTGTAATATTGAATATGAATGATCTGCGGTTAAACAAGATTTCTGAGACAGGGGAGCTGGAATTTTACACCGCCGATACCACATCCGAACTGAAGATTCCCCTTATCGAGTCGCAGGTCAGCGCTGGATTCCCCTCTCCGGCGGACGATTATATGGACCTTCCTATCGATCTGAACGAATTCCTGATCAAGCATCCATCGGCCACGTTCTATGTGCGGGTGAAAGGAAATTCCATGGAAGGCGCCGGAATACAGAACGGTGATT
Organism: uncultured bacterium; assembly: GCA_964510385.1. Lineage (GTDB taxonomy): Bacteria > Fidelibacterota > Marinisomatia > Marinisomatales > TCS55 > UBA2126. The sequence continues at coordinate 6,117 of CAZECA010000046.1, read as the reverse complement.
TGCTCGTTGTGGACCGGGCCGAAGAGCCCCGCAATAAAAGCATCGTTCTGGGTATTATCAATGGCGAGTTCACCGTGAAACGTATCATGAAAAAAAGTGGTGACCTTTTTCTCATGCCCGATCATGAAGATTACACTCCCATCAAGATAGATGATGATATGGATTTTCAGGTGTGGGGCGTTGTATCATATGTTATTCATAAACCAGTTTAGGGAGAGACCCATGTTCAATATTCTTATACGTGTACTGGTACTGTGCAGTGCCGCGTATGGTGTAACTGCAAACCCAGGCCCACTAGAGCTGGTCCAGCCGGATGGAGACGTGTTCACAGCATTTCAGCGGGGTGACGAGTGGCAGAACTGGTTTGAGAATGAAGCCGGTTATACCATCGTAAAGAATTTAGAAGAAGAATGGACATTTGCCAAGGGAGTGGCCAATGGGACACTGGTTCCCAGTGACTTGATCGTCAGCTCCGGCACGGATGACCCCAACAACTATGGTCTGAATGTAGAGCCCCATCTTAAGCCTGATCCGGTCCAGAGGTATGTCCCAGATCAGGATATTGGCGGTATTAATCTGTCCCCACAACGCACAGACTATAATCTGGCTATGCTCCTTGTGGAGTACCCTGATGATGCGTCAACGTATACTGTAGCGAATTTTGATAATCTGATGAACCAGAGTAACTATAATAATACCGGTAGCTTTAATGATTATTTCAATGAGGTATCCTACGGTCAATTCAATTCTATTACGACGGTGGCCGGTTGGTACACAGCATCAAACAACCATGATTATTATAGCTACAATAATGGTTTTGCTGTGGCGGAAGAATTGGTGATCGAAACAATCGCCGCGGCCGAAGCAGCCGGTTTTGATTTTTCATCGTTTGATAATGACGGAGATGGCTACGTGGATGTGGTTAATATTGTCCATGCCGGTCCTGGAGCAGAAGAGGGTGACCTAACAAATATTTGGTCTCACCGTTCGTGGCTCTCCAATCCGGTCCAGTACGATGGGGTATATATCAGGGATTATACATTTAATCCGGAGACACAGTTTAACAGCATGACAAATATTGGTGTTATCGCCCATGAGTTTGGCCATGCGTTGAACCTCCCGGACCTGTATGACACGGACAACTCTTCAGCTGGCGCCGGAAACTGGTGTCTCATGGCCGGAGGTGCCTGGGGCGGAGACGGAGGCTCGCCGCAGTATCCGACCCATATGAACTCCTGGAGTAAGACTGATCTTGGCTGGATGACGCCCACGCTTGTCTCCTCTGGTCAGAGTGGCGTATCCTTACCCCCATCTGAGACCAATGCGGAAGCTATACGCATTAATAATCCCCATGATAGCAGTGAATATTTTCTATTGGAGAACCGTCAGCAAACAGGGTTCGATATTAATATGTATAACAGCGGTCTATTGATCTGGCACGTAGATGAGGAAATGACAAGCCTGTGGCCCGGACAGAATAATGTGAACGCCTCCGAGCCTCACTACGGTGTGGGGCTGGAACAGGCAGACGGATTATTTGATCTGGAGAATAATAATGGCAGGGGTGATGGTGCGGATCCTTACCCGGGGTCCACCGGTAATACAACGTTCAATGGAAGTAGTTTTCCCAGCTCACACAGTTATTATAATGTGACCTCCATGGTGGCCGTTGATAATATTATGGAGAATGGGTCGGACATGACATTTGATATTATTATTGGTTCAGCATCTGCGGAGGTTACGGCCTCCATAACTGCCACTGGTAGCGGTGTATCGTGGGATACGACCGGAGGTGTGTTTGTCGCACTGGACAATGATGTAAGTATTGCATCCCTGGAGTGCCTCATCTATGATGACCCTGACGTGCTGGAAATCGTTGGCGTGGAGCCAACCACCCGGACACAGGGTATGACCATTGCATACGAGGAAGAAACAAATGGAACGGCCACGGTGAGTATCTCCGGCGGCACTATTGCGGCTGGTACAGGCAATCTTTTTGAAATAATCTATTATGCGTCAACCGCAGTTAGCCAAACGGTTGATCTGGTGCTGCAGAATGTGACAGGGACAGATGCGTCCGGTGATGGACTGGTTGTGACCATGGATGCCACTCAATATGAGATTGAGAGCGGGATCCAGCAGATCAGTGCAGTGGGAGCAATCGCGGCCCCCGGCGGGGTCTCATCCATCGATATTTATCTAAATAATAATATGGATATTGGCTACGTGTTTTTTCATCTTAGGGACACACCAAACTCACTCTCTTTTTTCCGGGAGACTTACACGGATGCCAACGGAAACGGAGAGTATGATAGCGGCGAGGATTACGAGGATGCTAATGGTGATGGTAGCTGGACAGATTATGTTACACTATCGGACCGTATAGGCGCCTCCTGGGATGTGTCTGCCAGTGATGCCGCCAATCGATTCATTGTCACCGCAGAGGGCTATGATGATCCCATCGTGCTGGATACGACACTGTTAATGACACTGCACCTGCAAGTCGCAGAGGATGCGGCCCTAGGGGATGTGGGCCTTGATTTTGCAGTTCTAGGTCTGCGGGCCAATGAGGGCGAGTCCTATGTGGACAGTGAGGGCCTTGATGGTACGTTTACCGTAGCCATAGAGGCAAATGTTGATCCGGAGACATCGCTACCAGATAGATACGCTTTGTATCAAAATTTCCCCAATCCCTTTAATCCTGTCACGCAGATTCAATATGATCTGCCGGAACAGTCCCACGTATCACTGGTAATCTATGATCTTCTGGGTCAGGAGGTTAATACGCTCGTTAATAGAGTTCAGGTTCCGGGGACTCATACGGTTACTTGGAATGGCGCAGGGCCCAGTGGAAGGATATCAGCGTCCGGTATATATATTTATCAGTTGCATACGCAACACATGATCTCGACCAAGAAAATGGTCTTCATAAAATAGTTAAAGGAGTACATTATGAAAAATATATTAAAAGCAACTATATTAATATTTTCAGGAATACTTATTGGGGAGGAATTGCAGGTCTACTCTGGGGATATCATTCGGTTGGATGACTTTGATGCCAGAGATGCTATGACATGTCCGGATCTTGTTGACTCATGCGTATATGTATGCAGCGATGGTAACTCTAATCCCTGTCACCCAGAGAATCTCTATTCGATTGTTATTGATTCGAGTACCGGTGACACGGTTACCCTAGGATCCCGATTCCGTCTTTATTTTCCCTGGGAGTATGCCGGACTGAATGCCAATAGATTTAGAGTGACCGCATCATGGCCCGCACTCAGCCCGACCGCTGTTTTTGCTTCTGGAAACTACGCCTACTTTGATGTGATCGGGAATGGTCCCGCTCCGGGGACGGTTCAGGCGAGCATATGGTACGGCTCTGATTGTCAGGATAGTGATGGTAGTATTGGCGCGGACTGGTGCTTGGAGCTGGTGGGTCGTTTCTGCTTTGCACCGGGAGATACTCTGGACTGGCCCGAGGATGCCGACCAGAATATCAGTACAGATGTTTGTGATGCCTGCTGGATGTCTTCACCTGCGTGGGATGAGTATGACACCTACCCATATTCAGATCCTATTCTGTCACCGGGAACATGCAGTGTCTTTGACCACTGTCACCACAGCGAGCCGGACAGCGTGCTCTGTGGTGTGGGATACATGGATGGTGAAAACTATCTGCCAACAGATTTCTCTTTGATCGGACCGGAGAATAACTCTGAGGTCATGATCGATGCGTCGAATATTAACAGTGGCTCCATTACATTCTCATGGGAGGAGTCCTCTGATCCAAACGGTGAATCTCTATCGTATCGCTTTATTTCAACCAGTGCTGAAGTAGATAATCAGGATATTGACACTAGCGCCACTAGTTTTTCAGTATCATATGCGGATATCATTGAGGGTATGACCAATAACAATGTCACTCTCTCTTCGATAGAGTGGACCGTCCATGTAACAGATGGCATCGATACGGTTGAGGCGGATAACGCACCGTTTTCTGTGGCAATTGATGGTGGCTATGCGATGAACACATATCCAGAGGGCGTGCCGAGCCAGTTTGCTCTTCACCATAGTTATCCCAATCCATTCAATGGCTACACGATCCTCTCATACTCACTACCTCAAGAGAGTGATATCCTGCTCAATATCTATGATCTTCAGGGTCGGCTAGTGAAAACAGTGGCCCAGGGTCACCAGGGTACCGGAAGATTTGATGCATCTTGGGACGGGACCGGTAATCGGGGCCAGTCCGTGAGCTCGGGGGTATACCTGGCACAGCTGCAAGCCGGAAACTTTGTGGCCAAGCGCAAGGTGGTATATCTGAAATAAATATGAGCCAATTCCACGACCTCTGCTCCGAGCTAAAGATCATTGAACTGGCGTCGGTCCTGGCCGGACCGTCCGTGGGTGCATTTTTTGCGGAATTCGGGGCCTCGGTTATCAAGGTCGAGAATCCTCGTACCAATGGCGATGTGACCCGCTCCTGGAAGACAGCAGGGGAGCAGGACGATTCAGACATATCAGCCTACTTTGCATCAGTGAACTTCGGTAAGCGGTCACTGGCTCTGGATATTTCCCAAGAGCAGGGCCGGGACGTTTTGTGTGGACTGTTGAAAACTGCAGACGTTGTTATTGCCAGCTACAAACCCGGAGACGCTGAAAAACTGGGTGTGGCCTATGATGACATCAAAAAACACAATCCTGGCATCATTTACGGCCATATCACCGGATATGGGAATGATTCAACCCGTTCCGGTTACGACGCCATCATCCAGGCGGAAACAGGCTACACCAGCATGAACGGCACCCATGAGATGTGCAAGATGCCCGTGGCACTGATGGATGTATTGGCCGGGCACCAGCTGAAGGAGGCTATTCTCATGGCCCTGTGGTCCAAGGAGAGAACGGGGGAGGGATGCTATATTCCTATTTCACTCTATGATTCTGCCTTATCCGGTCTTGTTAACCAGGGCTCCAATTTTCTCAATGCCGACCACGTGCCCAAGCCATTGGGCTCTGATCATCCAAATATTGCCCCATACGGTACCCTGTTCAAATGCAGAGATGACCAATACATCATTATGGCAGTGGGGAATGACAAACAGTTCGCCGGGCTCATGGATATCCTCAAACTAGAGATAGACCCGAAATTTGAAACGAACCATGGTCGGGTCCAGAATAGAGAAAAACTGAAGTCTGTATTGGCAGATGCGTTAGAGGGCATGGAAAGGGATACGTTGCTGCAAAAGCTCCACGATGCCAGCATACCAGCCGGTAGACTCAATGATCTGGAGCATGTTTTTGCCGATCCGGCAGCCTTGAACATGGTGGTAACAGATAAGAACGTCCGAGCCGTCCGCCAGGGGGCCTATTCAGATAAGGATAATACGATCCAGCGTCCGCCCTATTTTGGCGAGCATACCAAAACCATCCTTGAGGAAGAATTGAATTTTGACGAGGATGAGATAAATAGTTTGATCAGTAATAATATTTTATATCAAGAATAACGATGTTCGCCCTCGTTGACTGTAACAATTTTTATGCCTCCTGCGAGCGGGTCTTTGATCCTCGGCTGGAGGGACGGGCTATTGTGGTCCTGTCCAATAACGACGGCTGCGTCATCGCCCGGTCCAACGAGGCCAAGGCATTGGGCATTGCCATGGGCGAGCCGGCCTTTAAGAAGGAGGATGTCTACGCCAAGCACAATGTGGCCGTTTTTTCCTCCAATTTCGTCCTCTACGGCGATATGTCCCAGCGAGTCATGAGCACCCTGGCCCACCACAGCGCCGCCATGGAGATCTATTCCATTGATGAGGCATTCCTGGATTGTAGTGGCCTCACGGCCGATGGAATGGATCGGTTCGCGTCCAATTTGCGAAAAACAGTTAAACAGTGGACGGGCATTCCTGTGTCCATTGGCGTGGCGCCCACAAAGACATTGGCCAAGGTCGCAAACCACATTGCCAAGCGCCTGCCGGACGATTCAGGTGTCTGCGTGTTAGATAAAGAGGAAAACATTGAACATTTCCTGAAGAAACTCCCTGTGGAAAAGCTTTGGGGTGTGGGGCGGAGGTATGCCCGGTTTTTGCGGTCCTGGGGGATCAATACAGCCTG
>CAZECA010000045.1:0-9773 GCA_964510385.1 uncultured bacterium | reverse complement strand
TCCATTACCTGCTATTAACGTTAATGATTCAGTAACAAAATCAAAATTTGACAATATCTATGGTAATCGCGAGTCTCTGGCAGATGGAATCAAACGAGCTACAGATGTCATGATCGCTGGAAAAGTGACCATGATCTGTGGATACGGTGACGTGGGAAAAGGATGTGCCCAGTCCATGAGGGGTTTTGGCGCTAGGGTCATGGTGTCCGAGGTGGATCCTATTTGTGCTCTTCAAGCCGTTATGGAAGGATATGAAGTAAAAACCATTGAGCAGGCACTGCCAGAAGTTGATATCTTTATTACGGCTACGGGTAACAGGGATATCATTACACTTGAACATATGAAAACTATGAAGGATCAGGCCATCGTCTGCAATATTGGCCATTTTGACAATGAGATCCAAATAAGTGCTTTGAATAATGATCATTCTGTAGCCAAGGAAAATATCAAGCCCCAGGTAGATAGATATACATTTGAGGATGGTAATCAAATCTTTGTTTTGGCAGAAGGCCGTCTTGTCAATCTAGGCTGCGCAACCGGGCACCCCAGTTTTGTTATGTCAAACTCATTCACCAACCAAGTTTTGGCGCAGATTGCATTGGCCGAAGATAAGCTTGAGGTTGGAGTCTACCGACTTCCAAAAGAACTGGATGAGGAAGTGGCCAGGCTGCATCTGGATAAACTGGGCGCGACACTGACTAAACTTTCCGAGGATCAGGCTGACTATATTGGAATTGATCAAGCGGGACCATTCAAAAAGGACGAGTACCGATATTGATCCGTTTCCCCCGCCAAAATTCCTAGTAAAGATCCACATTGAATGATGTGGATTTTTTTATGGAAAGAAAGCTAAAAATGCATGAGATTCTAGCTCTTATATGAAGAGCGTTCGCAATCCGAGGTCGACGGTTTTCCGTCTAAAACGATTTTTAACCGTTACAGGGATCACTGTATCCATGATGGTTATGAGTAGTTGTGATTTTGAAAGTCCCTCTGATTTTAAAACTCCCACGTGGTTTATAGATCTAAAATTTCCCCTGGTCCAATCCAAATATGGCCTGGACGGGATTGTTGATAATAAACAGATCTTTTCAACGCCTGACTCACTAGGCATGCAGATTGTGTTTGGGGACACACTTCCAAAGACTGCCATACAAGATTCCTATTTGGAAGTAGAAGTAGATGCGGAAGTTCCATATTCTGGGACACCAGCAAGTTCACCCAATCTATCGGTCACAGTAGACACAACGATAAATGTGTCTATCCCGTTCACCCCTGGAGCTCTGACCGATATTAATGGGATCCCTTTTGCCATACCACCCACTAGCGATCAGCAGATATTTGCCTCAACGTGGAATAATATTGTGGCGGCGTTTGATACAACATTTCCATCTGTTCAGATAGATCTACCCGCAATAGATGAAGAGACCCTACCTACATTTATTACAGAGGTGTCCGGTGTATTGATCAAGGCAAATGCTTTTGGTGACTCGAGTTATTTTAAATCAACTATCATAAATAATGGTATGCCCACAGCCCTGACCGGTTCACGCTTTTCCATGTTCACCGGTTCCAGCATATCTCCTGATACTTTGGCTGATCATACAAAAGATTCAGTGGACACTGATGAAACATTTGCCAAGACCACCTACATTGCTGATCGCCAATTGAAGGATGCCATCCGTATCCTGTTTGACTTTGATGTTGCAGCGCATCCAAACAATACTGATACGCTGACCATCAGTGCTGGTGATTTGATTCAGGTTGACTTCTCCATACAGATGCGTATCGCGGGTGTTGATTCTGCGGTAGTAGAGATCCAAGAATATGAAATGCCCACTGATCTGGACCCGGTGACATTTCCATCTACGGTGGAAATCTACTCGGGCTTATTTAAAACGGGAACCAGTTTTGGTATCAATGAGATAGCAATCTCCAATCTGAAGAGTACGTATCCATTCTACATGGACTTTATCATGAACTTCAGGAACTTTGTGCCACCCGCATCAGGGGGTGATTCCGTGAAAGTAGACACTGCTCTCCATAATGATTATACCACCTATAGTAAAACATTCAACATTGATGGGTACTCTTTTGTGAACCCTGCAGGCGCGGACAGTGCCCTCTCCGAGCTGATCATTGATCTCACTGCTCGATTGCGGAATCAGACTGCCTACATACCGTTGGATGGCTCTGAGCTTGGAAATTTGACAATTAATGTGACCGTGGAGGAGCTCCACTTCCAGTCTCTGGAAGCCAATATTATAGAATCATTCCCACCGTCCACACAGAACATTGCAGGGATGCCCACAGGGTTCACGGGGATGGCCTTCACAGGGGTGACATTCGAGTTTGACATGATCAATTCCATTGACCTTCCGGTGAAGTTGGATGTTGATATGGTTGGCTATAACACACTGGGAGATTCGTCCACAGTGGAAGTGCGGGCCACAATCGCTAAGCCCAGCGAATATGGGTCTGATAGTACTCGAACTATAATTCGAATGAGTAAGATTGGCACAACCGTGTTGAGCTATGCCACAACGGATGCGGCCACATGGACAGACAGCGTAACAACTCCACCATCTGAAGGTACATCCACAATTGTGGACCTTTTATCATTCAACCCGGCCACCATGATCGTTCGTTCAGCGGCACGGATTGATGGAAGGGGGACCATTGTCGGGGGAGCCACAATTGGTGGAGAATATCGAATGGTGGCCCCATTTGAGGTTGTGATGGAGCCAATGACATTTATATCTACCACGGAAACACCAATTGAAGAAATGTCTCACGATGTACGGAATCGTATACGCTCATCTTTATTCTACGCTGAATTGACCTCAACTGTCATAAACAGTATTCCGGTTGGGGGTGAGATCTCCATTCTACTGTCTAATAAGAACCTTTTCCCACTGGATACCACCCAGGCTATGTTGAGCATTTTCCGGGACACATTGGCAGCTACTGACCCATCGTGGAGCGTGACGGACAGTATTTACGTTATTGATAAATGTCAACGGTTGAACCCCGATTCATCTGCCAGTGACCTCTACATTTTTTCAGTCATGAATGATTTTTCAGAGTGCGTTGACAATATGGTTTACCTGGTAAAATATAATCCTACTGGAAAGGATACGGTTATTTCTTATGTTGACACATTGCTCTCCATTGTCTTGCCGGATCCGGTGGAATTCTACAGCGATACATCTACCGTTGGTCACGAAGGCCAAGTCATGACACCCGGATTTATTTCTTATGCAAGTGAAATGGACACAACGGACCTCTTTCTGCTTACGGATTACGGTGAGCACTATACGGCACCCCGATTCCACCTTAACGGAACCTATGGAAAATCGGTCTACCTTACATCTCAGGACAATATGGATATCAGTACATTTATGACATTTCGCTTGAGCAGTACCGGAATGTTTACTTCTGCACCGAATGAGATTGTTTTGCTATATCCAAATGGTGGAGAAACATTAACCAGCGGTGATGACTATACCATTAAGTGGAAGACCTATGGAACGGTGGACGAAGTTGATATTCATTATTCCACTGGGAAGAATCCTTCTGAAAGTGACTGGGTCGAGATTGTCAGCGGTGAAGCGAACGGGGACTCACTGGAGTGGTCACCCATTGAGCAATCAGACAGTGTCAGGATTCGAGTTCGCGATCCCAATTCTTATGATGAAGAGAAAGGCAGATATATTGCCGAAGATATTAGCGGCTGGTATTTTACCGTTTCCAGTGGACGTGGAGCAAAACTGGCTGGCAAAGGGACCTCTGGTAAAGGTTTCAACCGATGAGGCTCAGCAGATACATATTTCTCTTGATGCTTCTGGCAGGAATCCTATCCGGACAGTCCAAACGTGATCCACGTTCTGTAGCGTTAGCGGGAGCATATTCAACGGTTGCGGACGGCCTTTTTTCCGTTGGGTATAACCCCGCCATGCTGGCTTACCAACAGGAGAAACCATTTATGCTTCAGTTGTTCGGACTAGATTTTGGCATCGTGGGGAATTATATATCCCTGGCGAACTTGAATGCCATCAGCGGTGACACACTGTATTCGGCCGGTGAGCGTCCCGGTCAACCCAATTTTGACAATAAATCAGCACTGATGAACCAGCTTGAGGAGAGCGGTGGACTAACTTATTTTCAGGATCTTCATGTGCCTATTCCTATTCTGAATTTTGCTTCAGGAAACATGGCTTTAACCACAAATACACTTATCCTACAGAATTACCGGTTTCCCTATGGCTTGATGCAGCTAGTATTAGATGGAAATGCGGACAATCCTGATATTGATATGACCATGCACTATGAGATCATGGGTGTCACGGAGTATGCTTTTTCATTTGCCGTTCCGTACGAGTCCTTCTCCGTTGGATTTTCGCTGAAATATCTCCAGGGGATGTTCTACTTTGGTATTGATCCGGACTCCAGTAAGGCGAACATGTTCACTACCGATGAGGCTCTCTATGGTAGCGGCGTGTATTATCTGCGGCAGGGTATAGGCGGATCCGGTATCGGATTGGATATTGGATTGGTCTCAAAGAATATTAACGGATTTCGATTTGGATTCTCGCTCATTAATGCAATGGGGTCGATAACTTGGAACAAGGAAAATATTACTAAGGATATATTGGATGGTCCCGATAACATTTACGGAAACGACGATGATCTGTTTCACATGACGTGGGCGGGCCAGGCCCTGAATGATAGTATGGCTGTCCGGTATGTGTATCAGATCGATTCTGTGAACGCGAACACGCTATCAAATTCGGATCTATTTACCAATAATGATCCGGAAGACCAGATTGTCTACGTTCCTCTGGATGAAGATGGAAAGCTTCCTGAGTTTACAATGGACTATCCGGCCATTTTTCGATTGGGCATGTCCTACGATATGGAAGATATTCTGATCAGTTCGGATTTTTGGACCGGCTATACAAATTCTATGTTCTCCCATAAGGGATGGCGCTGGTCAACGGGCCTCGAACTAACCAAGTTTAAAGGAATCCCCCTCAGGATCGGTTACGCTTGGGGCGGAAATGATTTTCAGGAATTGGGGCTCGGATTTGGCGTGCATAAAGGACCTATCATTTTTGACTTTGGCTTTGCATTTAGGAACGGCATATGGATCCACTCTATGAAAGGGGTGAATGTTTCCACCCAGCTGACCATCACAAGCTTTAAAGGTCGAGAGGGCAGGAAAAAACCGAAAGATGAAGGCCCATCACCGATCCCGGAAGAAGACACATCAGTCGAGGTTGAGGAAAGCGAAGAGACTTCGGATGATGCCGGTAAGGAAGAAACCGCTAAAGAAGATAGCGAATCACTTCCGGACGCTGAACAGCAGCAATAGCCCACCTAATATAAATACCATGTTCCCCAGCCACGCAGACCATAGGGGATCCATTACTCCGTTGATACCCAGCGACTGGCCAAATTTAATAAAGGCATAATAGGAAAAGAGTACCAGAAAGCTGACGCCGCCTCCGAATGCGAGGCCACTCTTGGGTCGCATAACAACTAGAGGAATGCCAAACAGTACGACGATCAGATTGGTAAAGGCAAAGGCTACCTTAAAATGACGCTGGACCTCCCAGCGGGTCGCATCCACGCCGTTTTCCTGTAAATAGGCGATACGATCCTTCAGCTCAGCATAATTCAGTTCATCTGGGTGCTTGTTCCCCTTGGTAATATCTTCTGGCGTAAAATGAAGGTCCAGAAGGGTGTCTTTCGCGGAGACACGAATGCTAGACTCTTTGCCGTTACTGTCAAACTCTCTCAATGAATAATCAGAGAACACCCATGAGTCCAATGAGTCGATCCAGGACATATGTCTCGCATCGATGCGATGCTGGATCAGGCTGTCGGAAAAGGTGATCAGTGTAATATACTCTGCATTGTTGTTGTGGGTCTTGAACTCCGATATGGAAATATGATGGTGCTGGTCTTTCTGCATAAAGATGTCTTTCAGCATTTTGTTGCTCCGTCTTCGGGGCTTTTTCTTCATGTATTCTTTTTCCAACTGGCTGCGCATGGACAACCCCCAGCTGACGTATGAATTATCAAATTGAAAGGAGACAAGGCTTATCAGAATGCTGAATATGAGCAGTGGAACTGAAAACCTGTAGAGGCTGATTCCCCCGGACTTCATTGCGGTCCACTCATTTCGCTTGGCCATGAGGCCGATACTGAAGACAGCCGCGATCATCATGGACATGGGCAGGGCTATATTGATGAAATAGGGAAGACTGTACCCATAATACTTGAGAACAATATTGAAGGGCATTTTGTTATCAATATATCTGTCCAGATTCTCGATCAGGTCAACGATGACGAAAACGCTCAAGAATCCCAGGAGGCAGATGCAGAGAATGCCAGTAAACTGCCGCAGAACATAAATGTCCAGTTTTTTAAACATATGAGTACTGAATTTTCACCCATATTTAGATGAAAACAAAATAATGATGGTCATTGCATAAACTTCCCATGAAAGATATATTTGATGCCTTATGCAGCGCAAATTACTGATAGTATTCATGCTGCTGGCCGCAGCCACCGTATTATTTGCAGGAGAGACAGGACCGTCAGAGTCATTTGAACCGTCCTGGGTCAGTTTGCTGCCACCCATAACGGCAATTACTCTGGCCATGATCACGAAGCAGGCCCACTTGTCACTGTATATAGGAATCCTGATCGGTGCCTGCTTTGTCACCGGAGGACTCTGGTCAGGCATAGCTGCCTCACTTGACTCTTATCTGGTGAAGTCTCTGGCCGGGAGCGAGAGCCACACTGCGATTCTTCTGTTTACCATGGCCTTTGGCGGGCTTATCGGTGTATTGTCTGCCAATGGGAGTCTGAAGGGTGTGATTCATGCTGTAAGTAAGTATGCCACCAATAATTTCCGCGGACAGCTGATCACGGCGCTGATGGGGCTGGTAATCTTTTTTGATGATTATTCTAACTCCCTGCTGGTGGGCAACATGATGAGACCGTTTACGGATAAGGTGAAAGTGTCCCGGGAAAAATTGTCCTACCTCGTGGACTCAACAGCTGCACCGGTGGCAAGTCTGGCGGCGGTGAGCACGTGGTCCATCTTTCAGATGAGCCTGCTGGACGCACCCTATGCCCAGTATGGGATAACCCAGAGCACCTACATGACATTCCTAATGAGCATCCCCTATTCATTTTACTGCATAATTGCAATTGTATTCCTATTTATGACCGTGATTATGAAAAAAGAATACGGCCCCATGCTGGAGGCGGAGACCCGGTCCCAGCAAACTGGGGAGGTCCTATCAGCCCACGCACAGCCCATGATGGACAAGGAACTCATCAGGACCCTGGACTCCAGCGTGACATCTCACTGGAGCAATGCGGCGATTCCAATTACTCTGGTACTCTCCATTACCATCGGCGGATTATTTGTCACCGGTATACAGGGACTGGAGCCGGGAGCGAAATGGTCATTCATAAATATTATCAGTGCCTCCAACCCCAATACGGCACTGATCTGGGGTTCATTCCTCTCAGGTTTTTCAGCCATATTCTTATCCCTAGTCCGGGGGCTACTTGACCTTCGCAGGGCAATGGACGCCTGGATAGATGGGGCACGTTCCATGGTCATGGCCTGTATTATCCTTATTCTGGCCTGGACCATTGGTGATGTCTGCTCCGATATCAAGACCGCCGAATATATCGTTGAATCCACAAAGAATTTTCTCTCTCCGGCAATGCTACCTGCCATCACGTTCTTGACCGCGGCCATGATCAGTTTTTCCACAGGGTCTTCCTGGGCAACAATGTCGATACTGGTTCCTGTGACCGTTCCAATGGCAATTCAGCTGATGGGTGGAGAGCCCAATGTCGTTGTACAGTCACCAATTATTATCACCTTTGCCGCTGTCCTGTCCGGATCGGTGTTCGGGGATCACTCATCTCCCATTGCGGACACAACTGTCCTATCGTCCACGGCCACAGCAGCGGACCACATTGACCATGTGAAGACACAGCTGCCCTATGCACTAGTATGCGGAATCATTGCCCTAGTTGCCGGATATCTCATGATCGGAATGGAGATCAATGTATCTGTCAGTATTCTTGTTGGGTGTGTCTTGGCCTTTGCTTTCCTGAAGGTATTCGGTAAGTCCGTCCCGGCCAGCGGTTAAATCATTGCTGAACAGTCTCGACTCTCTTATAGAAAAATTTGCATCTGTCATGTGGGGGCCGGCCCTGCTCGTGCTCCTGGTCTTTGGTGGTCTATTTTTTACTTTTTATTCTCGTTTTGTTCCCTTTAAATATTTTTCCCACGGGTTCAGGATACTCCTGGGGAAGTATGACCGTGAAGAGGACCCGGGAGATATCAATCACTTTCAGGCCCTCTCAAGTGCACTGGCAAGTACCGTGGGCATGGGCAACATCAGCGGAGTCGCCATAGCTATCAGCATGGGCGGTCCGGGTGCCCTGTTCTGGATGTGGATGAGCGCCATTGTTGGAATGTCCACAAAATTCTTTACCTGCACCCTCTCTATTATGTACCGGGGCAGGGACGACAGGGGCGACGTGCAGGGCGGACCCATGTACTTTATTGAAGAGGCACTGGGAAAAAAATTCAGGCCTCTGGCCGTGGTTTTCAGCGTGGCCGGGCTGGTGGGATGTCTGCCCCTATTCCAAGCAAACCAGCTCACCCAGACAATCCGCAATGAGGTCTTCCAGAATCAGTGGCTATTTTCCGGGGACGCTATGGCAGGAAATACGTTGACCGGAATCATTATCGCGGTGATCGTAGGGAGTGTAATATTTGGCGGTATAAAGCGTATCGGGCTGGTGGCAAGCCGCCTGGTTCCCCTTATGGTCCTTCTATATCTATTCGCCGGTGTACTGATCCTTGCGAAAAATATTACCGAATTACCGTCAGTTCTGTCGCTGATATTTTCCGATGCCTTTACCGGGAACGCTGTTCTAGGCGGGGCTGTCGGTGAAGTCATCCGCACCGGCGTCCGTCGTGCGGCCTTTTCAAATGAGGCCGGACTTGGCACAGAGGCCATGGCACACGGTGCCGCCAAGACCAGGGAACCGGTCCGTGAGGGTCTGGTGGCAATGATCGGCCCCTTTATTGATACCATTTTAGTATGCTCCATCACTGCATTCGTGATTCTTATTTCCGGTGCGTGGGAGCTGGATGGCCTGAGCGGCGTGACCATGACAACGCGGGCCTTTACCCAGGAGCTTGGGAGCCTCGGCAAGGGGATCCTTTTGGTCTGTATACTCATTTTCAGTGTGACCACAATGTTCAGCCAGTCCTACTACGGGACCAAGTGTACCGGATACCTTTTTGGTACCAGGTGGAAGAGATCGTACACATACTTCTATGTCTTATCCGCAATTGTTGGGGCATCCGTCTCCCTGGGAATGGTCATAAATATTATTGACGGTATGTATGCGGTCATGGCCTTTCCCACTATGATCTCTACACTGATCCTGGCGCCCAGGGTAATGGCCGAGGCCCGCCGGTATTTTTCATCGGTGTAAGTCCTTCTTTCTATAGGAGGACCGTAGTATATAAATTCACCTATGCCAGAAAATATAAAATCACGTTCAGATCTACTCACTGAACAGCAGAATCCGAAGACCGCCGACATAGACACGAGGACAATCCCCGAAATTTTAGAGATTATCAACAGGGAGGACCAGAGCATTGCTGGCAAGGTGTCCGAGGCCATTCCCGAGATTCATAGGGCAGTAGAGCTAACCAC
>CAZECA010000044.1:0-10267 GCA_964510385.1 uncultured bacterium | reverse complement strand
ATTTCAAGTATACTCATTCCATGGCCCTCATAATCCTGAACAGCTTTTGCGGTTGCAGTTAATACGGGTCCCGGAAGAACTGCTGGACCAGCGCTAAAGTTGAAAATTCTATCCATAATGATTTAAGAAATTAAGGGACTTCCCTTCCATAGTTAAAACAAAAATGCCCTGCAAAATTTACAGGGCATTTTTTCAATGTAGATTAACTTATTATGGCCTGACAAGTTTGTACGGCAATGACCATATTACTGTGTTATACCCTCCCTCACTGACAAATAACGTATTGTTATCAATACCAACATAATGCATATTAAAGACCCGTGCAGCATGATCAGTATGAAAACTGTGGGCTCTCCAATATTTTGTGTATACATTATCATCAGCAGTCAGATCAGCAAATATTCCGGCATCACTCATTCTACGCCTTGCTCTCTCATCTCGGCCTCGTCCATAATGCATTAGTACTTTCTCACCACTGTCCCATAAACCAGGATCAAAAATAGGATCATCATTTTCAATGGTCAATTCAACCCTCAATGTATCACCAACAGTAAACGTTGGTAGTTCTCCCCGAGGAATAAAATATTCACTAAGATCATAGGCAGCATAATTGAAAATAGCGGAATCGCTGTTAATAGAGTAAAAGGTTAGATTTGTTATACGGATTTTTTCTCCGCCACCGCCATTTCCAAGAGTAATGGCATCAATTCTCCAGGGACGATCAGAGGTGCTATCCGTACGAACAAACCTAACTCGGCGTTCAAATCCTTCTGAAAACTCCTTAACAAATGAATCCACTATGACATCAGTTGAATCGTATGCCACAACGTAAAAGTTGCCGCTTATGGTACGGACAAGGTCCGCATACGCTGTATCTTCCTGTACATCAAATGACATTGACCGACTTCTATCAGCTATTTGTCGACCAAAACGCAATCTATAACTGTCACTGGGATATAAAGTATCTGCCATGAGTTTCAGTCCTCCATCCATATAGATACCGGTTGTGTATTCCTCATCTACCGCACCTTCATTATCCAGCACATCCAAATTTAAGGCAACATCATTTTCAATGAGTGTTGTCATGTATGAAATGTCATCGCTATGATCCTCTTTTAAGTCTGCACATGACATCCAGAACAGAGACAGTATTATTAATATTGGTGTAAATCTCTTCATCGTTTTTTTCTCCTGCACCTACCATTTATTCCGGTTGTGGCGACGCTTTTTTTGCTTCTTATGTTTTTTTATTTTTTCTTTGGCTTCTTTTTTCATGCCATGAGGCATCATCAATAGTTGGGCACGCTGTTTGGTTGTCAAAATACCATCCAGTTCATTCATAAAGTCGATCCTTGCCTTTAATTTCTTTTTTTCAAAGGATTCCATTTCCTTTATGGCAAGATCAAGGTCTCTATCAGACAAATCACTTCCATCTTTCAAAGATTCATGGATCGACTTAAAGGATTCTTTCATGTCCTCTTCTATTTCACCCAAAACTTTTCGATGTGATCTGTATTTTGGAAAAAATTTCTCTGCCTGTTCTTCAGATAGATCCATCTTATCAGTAATTTGATATACCATCATGGCTTTACGAGATGCTTTATCGTAATCAGGTTGGGCAGCTAATCCAAGAGGTATGGTGATCAAAAATATCCATATGATATTTTTCATAATTGAATCTCCTCATTGTTTATTTCAATATTGTAATTCACTTCATTAAAAAATTCTAATACAGAAAAAATATCATCATCTTCCTCCACTAAATATAAGGCAAGGTCATCAATGTATATGTCGTAGTCAAGTGAATCTATTTCATCAGTAAAATCAAATTCTAAGTTATAGGTGTAGACATCATTCATCTCATACTCATCTTCAAGCTGTGAAAAGGATGCCCAGCCAAAAAGAATAAGAAATACAGCTGTAGCTAGACTACTGTTGATCCGAGAACGCTGAAGTTCCATTTCGCGCTGTTTGACATGGAAATTAGCAATGAATTGAGATTCGTCTAAAGAACCATCATTAACATTGAGCACCTGTTTTATCTTTTCTTCAAATTTCATCTTGAATCTTCGAGCCATTTTCGAAGTTTTTTGATCCCGTGGTGGTAGTTTACTTTGGCCGTTCCTTCCGAAAAATTTAATATTTCTCCAATTTCCTTATACGGCATTTGCTGATTGAGTCGCATCATAACCACGTTCCGTTGTTTTGTTGGCAGTTTTGAAATTGCATCCCAGATCTCCTTTTTGGTAAAAGCGGCATCTTCTTCCTCATAGAATCTTTCTGGAGTTTGATCCAAGTGAAGAAAATTTCTCCATTTGTTCCGTGATAAATATGAGTTGACCGTGTTAACCTTTGCGCGGTATAAATATGTGGTAAATTCAGCATTGAACTGGAAACGCTTAAGTCCTTTATAACATTTAATGAAAACAGTTTGTGCCAGGTCTTCTGCATCCATCTCATCCATTGTGATTTTAAGGAAGAATCTATATACTGTATCCAGATGTCGTTTGACCAAGGCATCGAATGCCGATTGGTCACCTGATTGAAACTGCCGTATGAGTTCATGATCTGTTTTCATGCATTTGCACCATAAGACGCAATATTAACCGGAAAGGTTAAAAAGAATTTTTAAAACCGTAAAACATTAAAGTTGTACCGTGTGTAGCTTTAATAAATGAACTAATTTCGATCCATGCCTGAGATCAATCCTTATCCGCAACAGCAAAAAGCCATAAATCACCCTCCCGCTCCGTTAATGATTCTGGCCGGTGCGGGAACAGGAAAAACTTTTACTCTTCTTCATAGAATTAGACATCTCATAATCTCTGATCAGGTCAAGCCTGAACATGTATTGTTGTTAACATTTACAGAAAAGGCCACTGCCGAAGCTAAAGAAACCATTCGGGAAATTCTGGGCGAAAAAGCAGACCAAATATTCACAGGGACTTTTCACAGCTTTTGTCACTCCATTATTCGCCGGTTTGGTCCGGAAGAAAGACTAAATGATGTCTTATGGCAGGAAAGTGATATTATCTACTTTCTGGTCAATAATTTTGGCAATATAGATTTTATCCAATCCAGAGTATTTGCAGATAACCCTATTAGAGCGATCCGGGAAGCATTTATACCTTTTTTCAATCGCGTCAGTGATGAACTTCTTTCCCCTGAAAAATTAATAGACAAACTACAGAAAATGGATAATTCGCAGGAATGGTTTATAAAAAATTTTCCCGGTATTCATGATCACAATACAGATTTTGGGGATATTAAATATCAGCTTAAGGATCTCGTGGAGGCCTACTCTTATTTCCAAAAAGCAAAGGCAAATAATAATGCACTGGATTTCGGTGACATGATACTGGGCTGTTACAATATATTAAAAAATGATGAAGCCGCATTAACACAGATCAGAGGAGAATACAGACACATCTTTATTGATGAATATCAAGATAATAATTACGCGTTAAATAAGATCGTGAATTTTATTGCCCAAAAAGAACCCAGTATCACCGTTGTGGGAGATGAAGATCAGTGTATATACTCATTCCGTGGGGCGAATTATTATAATATAGCTGATTTCAGGAACAGGTATGAATCCCATCATAATTATGCAGAAATACCTTTGGTGGAAAATCGTCGCTCTACCCAAGAGATTCTTGACCTTGCCAATACGTCCATAAAGATCAATCCTGACCGTACACCTAAAGTGTTACAATGCCTGCCGGAAAACGCTGAAACAGGGCCGAAGCCACAATGGATCCAGGCAAATAAAATTGAGACGTTGGATGCATTACCAAAGTTGATTCATTCATTGGTCAATGAAGGGAAAGTGCTTTACGGTGATATTGCCGTGATCTGCCGTGGATGGGGTAACGTGAATGATGCTGCCAATGCCATGGAAAAAGCTGCTATTCCCGTGGACATCCATATTGAAAAATTTTTCGATGTTCCTATAGTGAAAGATGTGTTGGCTTGGGGTCATTTGATTTGCCAGAATGATAATGCGGATATTGCACTCTATCGAATTTTACGAGAGCGGATTGGTGAAACATGGGCGAGTGATTTCTTTCGAAGACAGGAGAGAACATTAATTGATGAGAAACTGGACGCATTACAGGCAATAAGAAATAATTCTCCCGAAATAGATACAATTATGAATTCTATCACTGCCCTTCGTGAATCTATGGATAAGAAGTTGAAAGCTGATGAAATGGTGTGGCATATCCTGGCTATGCTTAAAGATTCGATCTTAGTCAAATCTATTCGAACTGATTATCGCTATACGCAACGGCTAAATCTTGCCAATGCAGGAGAAATTATGAATCTGGCAGAACAATTCGTGAACAAGGATCCAGAAGCACAATTTGGAGATTGGCTTGAATTCATGGACGTAATGGCGATCGCATCAAATCATGGTGCGGCCCAGCCAGAAAATGAAAGTAGAAATATTTCTGTCCAGGTGATGACCATTCACCAGAGTAAGGGTCTCCAGTTCCCCGTGGTAATCATGCCTTTTCTGTACAGTGGAAGTTTCCCTACCAACCTAAAAAAACATAAGATCATTGACCGCCTTCCACTATCCTGGATGGCCTGGGAGCGGGACGCTGATACAGATTTTCGAGAATTGCACAATCGTGAGGAACGCCGTGTATTTTATGTAGGCATCACCCGCGCAGAATGGCAGCTCTATATATTTGGACCAACTACGAGGCAATCCATGTTCACAAAAGAATTAGAAAATATTGACCCCAACCCCATGGAGATAATGACCATGAATAAATCAGATAAACCCATAATTAAATTAAACGAAAGACGCCAAAAGTTATTGGCCCAGCTTAACAGGGAGATCGCTGCAGATCAATTGGATAACGCACGAAAGATATTGGATGAAATGTCGCAAAATATCATTTCGGAAAAGAACGAGAGTGGACCTATTTCTCATGCCACACCCGCGCTTAACTTGTCGTCGACAAAGATCGATACCTACAATTCATGCCCATTGAAATACAGACTGAAATACATTGATAAGGTACCAGAACGAAAAACAAGGGCCACCGGTGAATTCGGTTCCATTATCCATAGTATTCTGGAAGAATTCCATAGCTTAGAACCTAATCAGCAAACTGAAAAAGTCTTATTTGACCTTTTAGAAAAACACTGGCGGGAGGATTCCTTTGAATATCGCCAGCGGGGTGAAGAATTCCGGAAACAGGGTGAAGAATTATTGTCAGATTATTTCAGATTTATTCAGCAAAATCAACCGACTGTACTTGGTCGGGAAAAAGAATTCACATATACCATGGATGATATTAATGTAACCATATCCGGAAAGATTGATCGTATTGATGATCATGGTGATACTTTAGGAATTGTTGATTATAAGACCGGTCGTAAAAAGGAAAAAGCTAATAAGAACATACAGATGGCCTTATACACAGAAGCACTACTGAATGATGCCGTACAAGGGGTAAGTGGAAAACCCGGTCAGGCCAGTCTGCACTTTTTACGTTTTGGTGATGATCCCATTTCATCACACAAATTTTCAGATGATGAATTGGAAGATTATCGAGAAAAGATCAGGGATGTCGCTGGCGGAATACGGTCAGGGTCATTTGAAACGAAAAAGGGGGATTTTAACTGTAAATATTGTGATTATAAGGAATTTCTATGTCCCGCCTGGGAGGAGACTTAATCCTTGATCAAGGAGAACTGGATGGTTCCGGTAAGGTCTGTTCCCTTAAAAAGTAATTCGACTGGATGGATTTTTGTATCTGCTGAAAGAGAATCCACACTTGTATAGGTCATATTTCCAAGTATCTGTAGCCATGCATATGTTGTATCACTGGCATTCATAAAAAATATCTTTGACGTATCATTTCCAGACCATCCGGAAACGATCAATGAAGTTGAGATAACAGAATTAGAATCTGGTTTCATCTCCAAGGTATAGGATTCTTCATACGAATATTTGTTCCCCTTTAAGCTGAATGTGAATACATCAGCCGTATTCACTACGGATGGCAGATCTTCCAATAAACCATCGATTGGTTCTTCTGGACCAACACAATTCCAGCCAATAATAATGCCAACCACAAATAACAAATAGCCAAGTCTATTCATCATCACTTTCTAATTCGTTTATATCTTCACTATGCCCCATCTGAAGTTCAGCGATTTTTTCCATTGGTTTATCCAACTGATTTTTTCTGGCACCGCTTAATTCTTCATAATGTGTGGTAACCGTACCTATCGTCTTTCCCAACCGATCCATTTTCTCAGTAAATTTTTCCCATTGAGCACGAAAAGCCACCACCAGTTTCTGCATCTCGCCTGCTTTTTGCTCCATATGAAAATTGGAAACGGCCTGACGAATCAGTGATAAGATCGCATAAAGGGTAACTGGCGAACAGAGCAGTATTTTTTTTCCTAGTGAGAAATCGATGAGATCTTTATCCTCCTGATTTAGAAATGAATAAATACTTTCATTTGGAATAAACATTAACACATAGTCCACTGTACCGGCATTGGGATCAATATATGAACGGCCGGAAATCTCTTTTACATGATTGCGTACATCTTTCAAGAATGCCTTCTTTTCCATTTCCTTTTCAGCCTCATTCTCTGAAGCCAGGTAATTCTCATAATGGCTCAAAGGAAATTTCACATCCATATTGATGTGTTTACCATCTGGAAGATTGAATGTGAAATCCGGCCGATCTGATCCTTCCTGAGATTGTTTTTCATAATTTATCCCTTCAGTGAGGCCAATAAATGTCAGGATGTCTTCCACCATTCGTTCGCCCCACTGCCCTCGCGCCTGTGAACTTGAAAGAATCTGGCGTAATTGAGTAGTGGTATCAGATAGTTCTGAGATTCCTTTGCTGGAGGCTTCCATCTGGCCAGTCAACTCTGTGGTCTGCTTGTTCAATCCTTCGAGTTGTTTTTTCATTTCATCCAGAGTGGAGTCGATGAGTTTTTTCTTCTCATCCAACTGGGCATCACTACTTTTTAACAGATCACCAAATTTGCTTTCCGCTATCTTCATAAACGTGTCTACATTTTGATCCAAAGCTTGTTTAGATAGATTTCCAAACGTATCCTTCATTTGCTGTTGATCAGGACCAGAAGATCGCTTGATGAATAAAGCCAGGCCAACTCCAGCTATCAAACCAATTATGAGAAGCAATATGCCTGTTAAATCCATAAATTAATCACGCTTTCATGAGATCTAGAACAAGTCGGATGATATTTCCTGTGGCACCTGATTTTGGACCGTAGGGCTTTTCTTTTTCACCCCAGGCTGTACCGGCAATATCAAAGTGACACCACGGAATATTATCACCCACAAATTCTTTTAAAAATGCGCCACCAGCAATAGTACCAGCTTGTGAAGGAGCACCAATATTTTTTACATCAGCGATCTTGGACTGGACCTGCTCACAGAATTCCTTCCACAGTGGCAGTTCCCATACCTTCTCTCCAGTCTTTAACGATGATTTCTTAATGCGGTTCACCAGCTTTTCGTCTGTCCCCATGATTCCCGTTGCCACATGTCCTAATGTGACCACCATGGCGCCTGTGAGAGTGGCAAAATCAAGAATAAATGCAGGATCGTAATTTTTGCTCACATAGCTCAATGCGTCTGCCAGGATCAGTCGGCCTTCCGCATCTGTATTAAGGACTTCGATGGTTTTACCATTGTATGCCGTTAAAATATCGCCTGGCTTATAGGCCTTGGCCCCACTCAAATTTTCTGTGGAAGAAACGGCAGCCACCACATTGATCTTTGGCTGCAGTGCTGCAATGGCATGCATACATCCTAAAACGACGGCAGAACCACACATATCGAATTTCATTTCATCCATCTTGGCGGCGGGTTTGATAGAGATTCCACCGGAATCAAAGGTTAATCCCTTTCCAACAAGAATTTTTGGTTTGGTGGACTTTTTCGTCCCCCAGTATTCCATGAGGATGAATTTTGGCGGTTCATCACTTCCGGCTGCAACACCGGCCAATCCGCCCATACCCATTTCAGTGAATTTGTCCCTATCAAGGATGGTAACCTTCATTTTACCTCTGCGACCGATCTTTCTGGCCTCATCGGCCAAACGGGTAGGTGTGGATACATTTCCGGGATGATTGCCCAAATCACGGGCAAAACAGACTCCATTCGCCGTGATCGCCCCTTTATCCAGACCTAACTTCGATCCGCCACTAACAGTTACCTTCTTGAGCTCAAAGAGATCATTTTTTTTCTTTGTCATGTAGTCATTGAACTGATAGCTGCCCATAATGAGACCTTCTGCCAGGGCCTGGCCATAGTCTGCCGTTCCTTTACCTCCAAAATTCTCACATGCAATGTGAGCATATCTTTTTGCTATGCCATTCTTGGCAAGTGCGCCGCCAATTTTGCGGATGCATTCTGTTTCAAATTCAACTTCCTTTCCCAACCCCATAACGATAACCGGACCGTTTTCACTATAGAAGACAGTTATTTCCAGATGCTTCCCGTTAATATCACCCCGCTCAAAGGCTTGGCTGACCTGACCGTTCAATTGATTGTCAATGTATTTCCCATTCTTAGTTAGAGTACCATCTTCAAATATTCCCACGGAAACGGCATCTGCCTTGACAGCTAAAATTGATTCTTTCGTGTGATTTAATACTAATAAATGAGCCATAAACTCCTCGAATTAATATGCTGAATTGATAAAATTTATTTAGAGAAATTAGGATTAATCAGCCGGCGCTGCAATGGTATCTGGCAAGGAATATTCCATGCGAGTGTTCCAATCAGAGTTCAATACCATTGAATCAATCAATATTCCTCTTTTATAAACCTCTAAACTGTGGTCCCCATTTTCCACATTCAGTTTAATGCTTTTCTCCCACCATTCATGTTCACCATCCATGACAAATTTCAGCCCCTTTTCCTTTGTGGTAAAATTGATCACATTCAATCGATTCATTCTAAACTCTATCTTTGCCCGTTTACAGGGTTGAATGTCCAATGTTTTTACTAGAGGCGCATAATGTTCTTTTTTCAATTCAAACTCATGTGCTCCATGAGAAATATCCAGAATTCCTATTGGAGTTACTCCCCGAAACTGTCCGTCTACATATAATTCCGCTTCATCCGGTGTACTAAAAATGAATAGTTTGTTTTTTCCAGAAGCTGGTATTCCCTCGATCAATACTGAGTCAGTTTCAGATACAATATTCCGCTCCGTTCCTCTTACAGGGAGTTTTGAGAACATTAATCCTTCCACAAGCCCAGCAATACCCACCCCGCCGCTGTCATTACCTGTAGAATCAGTGAACTCTTCAGACAATCGAATTATATGTTTTTCATACATATAGGGTACTTTATGCAGCTCAAATGGAGGCAAGATGATTACATCATTTTCAGTATATGAAAAAGAGACTTCCTCCCTCTGAAGATCATCACCGATGGGCTCTAACACAGCTACATTTCCGTCAGGTGCAGCATTTAAATGATTTTCAGCTACCATAAACTCCAGAGTATCATCTTCAAAAAACATTTTCTGGACAATGGGTGCGCCCAGTGCACCTTTGTGAAAAATTGCAAAAATGAAAGCTTCGGGTGCAAACTGATTTTCTTTGATCGATCCCAGAATTCGTTTTTCGGCAAATTCATAACGGATGGAAACCTGTTCATTATCGGCGAGTAATATTGGTTCAGGATAGGTAGTCGTCTTGAAATAAGAACACCCCCAGAATTGGAGGTGTAAAAGTAAAAGTATGGTTGCAATGAAGCCGTTTTTATTCAACAGTCTTACCGTGCACAAGTTTGTGGAGTTCATCATTCTCATCCCTGGTCACAGCTACCATGGTAATCAAGGCCGTGCAGGCCAGCCGGTTACCATATTCTCGTCCTTCTGCATACGCATCAACCTGGATCTGAAATGAACTATTACCCGTTTGAACTACCGTACTAATAAAATTCACCCATTCACCCTTGTGAACTGCTTCCTTGAACTCAACTTTCTCAATTACACGGGTCACCGATCCAACTGCTTTCGTTCCCTCTAGAAAACGATACGCAACTTTTGCAGCTGCAAGATCCATCCAGGATACCATCTGGCCACCAAAAAGTGTCCCAATCACATTAATGTGATCCGGCATAACTAATTGAGAATACTTTGCCTTATACTTCATATTTTACTTTAAGTCTCATAGTGAAATTCCATTATATTATAATTAAGCCCCGCATGTTACCCTCGAGAAAATTCTTTTTCCCTGAAGA
>CAZECA010000043.1:0-10924 GCA_964510385.1 uncultured bacterium | reverse complement strand
GATCTGCTGATGTACTTCAAGCCCTTGGTATTCCAATTGATCTAGAAGTAGAAAAATCTGCGGAAAATATAGACATCATTGGTTTAGGTTTTATGTTCGCTCCTGCTTTTCACCCAGCAATGAAATATGCCATAGGGGCACGCAAGTCACTGGCTACAAAAACAATTTTTAATATTCTTGGACCCATTTGCAATCCCGCTAATGTTAAGGCTCAGGCAATGGGAATATTTGACCCTAATCTAACTGAAATACAGGCCCATGTTTTAAAAGAACTTGGCTCCACTAATGTTTTGGTATTCCATGGTCGCGATGGATTAGATGAAATATCTACAACCAGTACCACAAAGATCAGTCAATTTCAAAATGGTAGTGAGATAAAAACATATGAATTCGATGCTATAGAATTGGGGCTAGATCGTGCTTCTTTAGATGATCTAAAGGGCGGTGATCCGACAGAGAATGCTGATATCATTCGTAATATATTAAATGGTGAAAAAGGGTTAGGTCGAGATATCGTTTTAATAAATGCTGCTGCTGGAATTTTGGTTGGCGGGAAAGCTCAAAATTTAAAAGAAGGATTAGAAAAAGCGACTGAAGCAGTAGATTCTGGATCTGCTTTGGATGTATTAAACCAATTAGCAGTATGAACATACTTAAACAAATATTAGAAGTAAAACAACAAGAGATGGAGAAAATAAATCCCTTCATAAATGAAATTGAACCATGCGATACATTGAGTTTTAAAAATGCCCTTTCTGTACCAGGAATTTCTGTCATTGCTGAAATCAAAATGAAATCTCCCAGCGAGGGTAACATATTACCGAATGCTGACCCAGTTCAAATTGCCAAAGATTACCAATCTGCCGGTGCTCAAGCCATTTCTATCCTGACAGATGAACATTTTTTTGGCGGAAATATTGGCATACTGGAAGCGGTAAAAAAGGCTGTATCAATTCCTGTTCTGCGAAAAGATTTCATAATTGATAATCACCAGATTATGGAAGCAGGTGCCGCAGGTGCCGATGCATTTCTTCTCATTGCTGAGGCATTAGATATGGATAGTATCCAATCGTTTATTGACTTCGGGAATGGCCTCCATCTAGAAGCATTAGTGGAGTTTCATTCTCATGAAAATGCTGAATTAGTCGCTAACCTATCACCAGACATCGTTGGGGTAAATTGCCGAAATCTAAATTCCATGGATACTGATATTAAGCACTTTGAAAGAATGTCTCCTTTACTTCCTGAGCCATCAATAAAAGTAGCTGAAAGTGGAATCCGATCTTGGGACGATCTCCAATATGTTTCGGACTTGGGATACGATGCTGTATTGGTGGGTACATCTCTTATGAAAACCAAAAATCCTGGGAAAGCGTTGGAAACGCTACTAGGAGGCGCTTCATGATACCAACTAAAATCTGTGGTATTACTAATTTATCTGATGCAATGGCAGCAGTTCACCATGGGGCATCTGCAATTGGATTCATTTTTTATGAACAGAGCTCAAGGTGTATATCAATTGAAAAAGTGAAATCAATCTCTGACAAAATTTCTAAAGAAATTGCCCGTGTAGGCGTTTTTGTGAATCATCCAAAAGAATTTATTGATAAAGCCATTCATACTGTCCCATTAGATATGGTTCAACTCCATGGTGATGAATCCCCAGATTTCTGTGAACAGTTTTCTATACCTGTCATTAAAGCTATTCGTATCAAAAACAAGCAGAGCCTTCATCTATTAGACAAGTTTAATGTACATGGATTTCTCTTCGATACTTTTACAAATGATCAATATGGTGGTACAGGAAAACCATTTAATTGGTCACTGGTAAACTCTAATGAAAAAAATTCGATTATATTATCAGGAGGACTAAAGGCTAATAATGTTTTAGATGCAATCATATCTGTAAACCCTATTGCTGTAGACATAAATAGCGGCGTGGAATCATCCACTGGGAAAAAAGATCATCTGAAAATTAAAAAGTTATTTAAAGTACTAAAAGAAACAAGACACACAGGATTTAATTTTGGATAAACCATTCAAAGATTATAATCTGCCTGACGAACGAGGACATTTTAAACAATTTGGGGGTAAGTTTGTACCAGAAACACTTATTCCTGCATTGGAAGAGTTAGAACACCAGTATACCAATATAAAACATAACGCTGCTTTCCAAGATGAATTTAATGAGCTACTGCAGCATTATTCTGGCCGGGCGACTGCTTTATATTTTGCTGATCGAATCTCTAGTGAATTGGGCTACAATGTGTGGCTAAAACGGGAAGACTTGAACCACACAGGTGCTCACAAAATCAATAGTGCGTTAGGCCAGATTTTATTAGCAAACCGCATAGGTAAAAAGCGAATAATTGCTGAAACGGGGGCTGGTCAGCATGGCGTGGCTACTGCTACAGTTGCTGCACGTTTTGGGTTGGAATGTATTATCTATATGGGTGAAGAAGATATTCGTCGTCAAAATCTAAATGTATTTCGGATGAATCTTCTTGGTGCTGAAGTCTGTCCTGTTTTTTCCGGAAGCAAAACATTGAAGGATGCTACCAACGAAGCCATCCGGGATTGGGTCACCAACGTGGAATTCACTTATTATCTTATCGGCTCAACGGTTGGTCCTCATCCTTATCCTATGTTGGTTCGTGATTTTCAATCGGTGATTGGAAAGGAAGCTAAACAGCAATTTGCAGATCAATCCGGTCAGGATCTCCCAGATCGACTTGTAGCCTGCGTGGGTGGGGGCTCCAATGCCATGGGACTTTTTTATCCATTTTTAAAAGATGATGTAAATATTGTTGGTATAGAAGCGGCAGGGAAAGGATTACAGAGTGATAAGCATGCGGCCACTCTAACAAAAGGTGATTTTGGAGTTCTCCACGGTGCCGCATCTACATTACTTCAAAATGAAGATGGGCAAGTGATTCTCCCTCATTCTATTTCTGCAGGTTTGGATTATCCTGGTGTTGGACCTGAACACAGTTATCTCAATAAATCAGGGCGGGTGACCTATTTTACAGCTACAGACCAGGAAGCTTTAGATGCCTTCCAATGGCTCTCTGAAAAAGAGGGTATTCTGCCTGCATTGGAATCAGCCCATGCCTTGGCTTATCTAAGACAAAAGAATAATGGTATAAAAAAAGGTGAACATGTTGTGGTTTGCTTATCAGGTCGTGGAGATAAGGATGTCCATACCGTGGCTGAAGCACTAGGGATAAACCTTTGAACCGAATTCAACTCTTATTCCAAAAGCCAGGAGATAAATTGATTCCATTTCTTACTGCAGGCTATCCTAAACTAGATAGCACGGTTGAATTAGTATTAGGTGCTGTGGATGCCGGTGCGGATATGATTGAGATTGGGATTCCTTTTTCAGACCCACAAGCTGATGGTCCGATCATACAAGCAGCCAGTCAAAAGGCCTTAAATAATGGGATTACATTAAAAACTATTTTTCAACAGGTGAAACAGATTCGCAATCAAACCGAGGTTCCTATCGCTCTCATGGGTTACTATAATCCCATCTTAAAATGGGGGCAGGAGGCGTTTTTAAATCAATGCGTTTCAGCCGGCGTTGATGGCTTAATTCTTCCGGATCTTCCATTGGATGAAGCAAAACCATTCTGTAAAATAGCGAGGTCCAAACAAGTTTCACCAATATTATTGGTTGCACCAAATACATCTAATAAACGAATAAAACAGATATCAGAAACCGCAGGTGATCTAATCTATGCTGTAAGCATTTTGGGCACCACTGGAAACAATCTCTCATCAAAAGATAGATTATTAGAATATCTATCTCGGGTACGTGAACACAGTGCTACTCAATTTGTGGTAGGTTTTGGAATCAGCACACGGAATGATGTAGAGTGGGTCAATGAGCATGCTGATGGTGCAGTGATAGGCTCAGCAATTATCAAAAAAATGATTGGGGATTCGAACCCCATTGAAATAATAAAAGAATTAATTCAAGAATTGAAAGGAACACTATGATTAAAATTGGAATTCAAGGTGGAAAGGGCAGCTTTTCTGAACAGGCAGCACATGAATTTTCTCATAATCACGGATTGGAAGATGCAAAAATCATCTACCAAATCTCATCTGAAGCCGTTTTAGTGGGTATTGAAACTGGCCAAACAGACTATGGCATTTTTGCAATGGAGAATGCACAAGGGGGTGTTGTAATCGAAAGTGTTGAAGCCCTGGCGAAGCACCGATGTGAAATTCTAGAAATGTTCCACATCCCTATTGATCAAAATCTACTTGGCCTTACAGGAACTCATGTAGGTGATTTAACTGAAATACACTCACACCAGCAGGCTCTTCGACAGTGTAAGGATTATTTGAGTGATCACTTCTGGACACGGCCGCTCATTGAAGAAGATGATACAGCTGAAGCAGCACGACGACTCTCTGAAGGGAAGTTACCAAAAACAGCAGGTGTTATTGCAAATAAAGCATGTGCAGAACTCTATAGTTTAGAAGTTCTTCAGGAGAGTATCCATGATCTAAAACATAATTTGACTCTGTTTCTCGGTGTAAAAAAACTGAGTGCCTCATGAATAGCATTGGCATTATCGGATTTGGCAGATTTGGAAAGGTATTATCGAATATTTTGCAAAAGGGATTTAAAATCAAAGCCTTTGATCCCAATCCAATCTTTGAGTTTCCAGGAGTGAAATTTGTTGATAAAAAAACTATCTTAAAAGAGCAGGTCATTTTCATAGCAGTACCTATAAGAAATTTTGAATCGTTAATCCGAAACATAACACCTGATTTAAATAGTGGGACCACCATAATTGACGTCTGCTCTGTAAAAAAACATCCAACAGAAATAATGAAATCCTATCTGGAAAATAACATTGGAATTATTGCAACCCACCCCATGTTTGGTCCAGATTCCTTCATATCAAATAACCACCTAAAAATGATGATGCACAATACGAGAGACGTTAACGATCAGTATACATTCTGGCGTAGGTTTTTTATTGATCAGGGGATTCAGGTGATTGAAATGTCTCCAGATCAGCATGACAAACTTGCGGCTAAAACACAGGGTGTTACTCACTTTTTAGGGCGCATGTTAAAAGAGTTTGGGATTCGAAAAACCACGATTGACACACAGGGATTTCGTGACCTTTTGGATTTGGTAGACCAAACATGTAATGATACCTGGGAACTTTATACAGATCTTCAATTGTACAATCCGTATACAGCAGAAATGATTGAAAGGTTAAAAAAGTCCACCGAATCGCTGGATGATCAATTAAAGGAGTTGCGACATGTGGAAGACTGATAGTTGGCGTCAATATAAGGTAAAACATATACCAAAATATTCAGATTTGAACCACTTGGCTGATATTGAAAAAATGCTTCAAGATTTTCCTCCTTTGGTGTTTGCAGGAGAAGTCCGTTCGCTAAAAAAATCCTTAGCTAATGTAGCAGAAGGAAGAGGGTTCCTACTTCAAGGCGGTGATTGTGCCGAAAGTTTTTCTGAATTTCATGCGGATAATATCCGAGATACGTTTCGTGTCATTCTACAAATGGCTGTAATTCTAACGTCGGGGACAAATCTCCCAGTAGTAAAGGTTGGGCGTATGGCGGGTCAATTCGCAAAACCCCGGTCCAGTCCAACTGAAACAATCAATGGTGTAGAACTTCCCAGCTATACAGGTGATATAATTAATAATATACAATTTGATAAAACAAAACGACAGGCTGACCCTGAGAGAATGTTAAAAGCATACTCTCAGGCTGCATCTACATTGAATCTACTTCGTGCATTTGCAGATGGTGGTTATGCAGATCTTCGCCATGTTAATTCATGGAATATGGGTTTTGTGAAAAGTGGCCCGCAAGGTGAACGATATCGCTATTTAGCTCATCAAATTCAGGAAAGTTTAAATTTTATGGAAGCGTTAGGTATCACTTCACGTAACACTCCACAACTTCGTCGAGCATCTTTTTATACTAGCCATGAAGCTCTTCTACTTCAATATGAAGAAGCACTCACACGTGTAGATTCAACGTCCAGCGATGTATATGATACATCAGCCCATTTTGTGTGGATAGGTGATCGTACCCGTTTCAAAGATAGTGCCCATGTGGAGTTCTGTCGTGGAATTAATAACCCAATTGGCATTAAGTGTGGACCATCCCTGGAACCAGATGAACTCATTGAACTTTTGGATATATTGAACCCTAATGACGATAACGGACGTATTACACTTATCACACGATTTGGTCACAATAAAGTTGAATCATATTTACCTAAACTAATACGAAAAGTTCAATCTGAAGGTCGTACCGTTGTATGGTCCTGCGATCCAATGCACGGGAATACAATAAAAAGCAGAAATGGAATTAAAACCCGTCCCTTTGACCAAATTATATCTGAAGTAAAACAGAATATCCATATACATAAGGTGGAAGGGTCTCGTGCAGGCGGTATTCATTTGGAAATGACAGGTCAAAATGTAACTGAATGTACTGGTGGATTAGATGATATTTCGGAAGCAGACCTTAGGGATAGGTACCGTACTCATTGCGATCCTAGATTGAATGCAAACCAAGCCATTGAGCTGGCATTTCTCATTGCAGATGAATTGAAGACGAATGGGCATTAAAGGCGAAATTACATTTCCCGGTGATAAATCCATTTCGCACCGGTCGCTTATGTTCGCAGCACTGTCGGATGGGACATCACGAATATCCAACTTATCTACAGGTGTAGATATAATATCTACACGAAAATGTGTGGAAGCGTGTGGAATTCAGATTTTGGATGATGGAGATGATATAGTTATAAAGGGCGGAAAATTTACCAACCCAAAACTACCTCTGTATTGTGGAAACTCTGGAACCACAGCACGATTAATGCTTGGGCTTTTATCTGGACAGGGAATCAACGCAACTTTCACGGGTGATGACTCCCTTTCCAATCGTCCTATGAATCGCATACTTGACCCTCTTTCTCAAATGAAATTGAAATCAGAGAGTCACAAGGGGAACTTACCGGTCACTATTCACGAAAGTGAGTTAAATGGAATTCACTATGAGTCTCCATTAGCTAGTGCACAAGTAAAATCCGCTATACTACTTGCTGGGCTCGGTGCAAGCAACGACACATCTGTAACAGAAACCATGCTTTCCAGAGATCATACTGAGAGGATGCTTCAAAAGATGGGAGCTGAATTAATCACTGATGGTTTGACAGTTACTATTTCACCATTAAAATCTTCTTTATCCCCCATTGAACTATCAGTACCTGGGGATCCATCCACAGCTGCATTTTTTGCAGCAGCGGCAGCCATAGTTCCAAAATCTTATATCATTTTGAATAGAATTCTATGCAACCCTACTCGAATAGGTTTTTATTCTGTACTACACCAAATGGGTGGCAGAATGGAATATTTGGATCAGTGGGATGAAGCCGGGGAATGTATCGGAATATTAAAGGTAATTCATCAACCATTAACAGGAATTTCAATTACCAAAAATGATGTTCCAGGATTGATTGATGAATTACCTATCATTGCAATTCTGGCTACACAAGCAGAAGGTAAAACTAAAATCAATGATGCTGAAGAACTTCGTGTTAAAGAGTGTGACCGTATACATGCGGTTTGTACAAATCTGAAAAGAATGGGTGCTGATATTGAAGAACTGAAAGATGGATTTATTATTAATGGGCCAACCCAATTAAAAGGTGTAGAGATTGAAACATTTAATGATCATCGAATCGCTATGGCATTTACTATTGCAGGATTAGTTGCAGATGGGGATGTTGTGTTGGATAACCAAGAATGTATATCTATCTCTTACCCCGAATTCTATTATGAGTTGGCACGGTTAAAACAATGATGCAATTTGCAGTTATTGGCAATCCCATCGAGCATAGTTTAAGTCCGTTGCTCCACCGGGAGATTTTTAGGCAACTCGATATTGATGCATCGTTTGAAAAGATTAAAATAAAACTTGATTCTCTCTCATCATTTATGATTCAAAATGAATTGGATGGTTTTAATGTAACGGTTCCCTATAAGCAGTCTGTTATACCTCTCTTAAATGAATTGGATGAATCAGCTCGAACTATAGGTGCTGTAAATTGTGTCTATCGCGGCATAGGCCACAATACTGACTGGATCGGTTTCTTAAAAGCTATGGAAATAAATGATATAGCCTTAGACGAAAAGAATTGTCTAATTATCGGTGCTGGAGGCGCAGCAAGAGCCGTTGCTTATGCCTTGATACAAGCTGGTGTTAAATCTATATCTGTTCAAAACCGAACAAGGGAAAAAGGGATTCAATTATTAAATTGGATAAACTCTACATTCCATAGAAATGAACCTTGTGGGCAGTATGATATCATAATAAATTGTACGTCTATTGGCATGTGGCCTAATACAGAATCTATGCATGATATTTCTATAAACAAGGGTCAAGTATTGGTAGATATAGTTTACAACCCATTAGAAACAAAGTGGTTGATATCCGGGAAAAAAAATGGTGCTTTTATTGTTGGAGGTTTAGATATGTTTATATCTCAAGGAATGGCCTCTTTAGATATATGGTTAAATAAAAAGATTTCAGAAAATATTGAATTGGAATCAATCAAAAAGGTATTAAAATCAGAATTATGTTAGCACGACTTAAATTTCTTACTGCAGGTGAATCTCATGGCCGGGGCCTTCTGGGTATTTTAGATGGGATACCAGCAGGACTGGAAATATCTGAAGATTATATTGGTGTACATCTTGCTCGCCGTCAGATGGGATATGGTAGGGGCGGACGAATGAAAATTGAAAAAGATCATGCAGAGATATGGTGTGGTGTACGTCATGGTGAATCCCTTGGCGCACCAATTGGACTTATTGTTCGAAATAAGGACTGGGAAAACTGGACAAAAAAAATGTCAGTTTCACCTGTTAAAGATGCAATTCGGAAAGTAACACTTCCCCGTCCCGGGCACGCTGATTTGGCTGGAATCCAAAAATATGGATTTGATGATATTCGTAACGTATTGGAGCGATCCAGTGCACGAGAAACTACTATGCGTGTTGCCTTAGGATCCGTGTGTCGAAAACTTCTGGAAGATGTGGGTATCGAAGTTGGTGGACAGGTAACTCAAATTCATAATGTGAAGGATAATTCAAGTTCAGACCTTTCTCCAAATCAATTAAGCGAAATGGCCGATGCCTCACCTGTACGGTGTCTGGATAAAAATGCGGAAAAAGAGATGATAAAAACCATCAATGAAGCGAAGGCAGCCGGTGATTCTGTAGGGGGTGTTTTTCGTATTGTTGCCAAAGGATTACCATATGGGTTGGGCTCACATACACAGTGGAATCATAAACTTCAAGCTCGAATCTCTGGGTTGATGATGAGTATAAATGCATTTAAAGGAATTGAAATCGGTTCTGGATTTTCTGGAGCAGAAAAATTTGGCAGTGAAGTCCATGATGAGATCGGTTATTATGGTGAGAAATTTACCAGATATTCAAATAATGCTGGCGGAATCGAAGGGGGGATGAGCAATGCTCAGTCTATTGTAATACAACTTTCTATGAAACCTATCCCCACTTTAATCAAACCTCTCAAATCTGTTGATATACAAACCAAAGAAAAAAAGGACGCCCACAAAGAACGTACAGACTCATGTGCAGTCCCTGCTGCTTCAATCATAACAGAAAGTATGCTCTGTTTTGTTCTGGCTGATGCATTACTGGAAAAATTCGGTGGTGATTCCATGGCGCAACTCAAGGCACATATGCAGGCTACTGCAAAGTATTAATGAATATTTATTTGATTGGTATGATGGGCTCCGGAAAAACCACTGTAGGAATCATATTATCTGAAAAATTGAAAAAACCATTTATAGATCTTGATTCAGAAATTGAAAAATCAGCTGACAAAACCATTTCTGAAATATTTGATGAAAAGGGTGAAAATCATTTTCGATTGCTTGAGTCTGAAAAATTGATAACATTTTCTGAGTCCGTAATTGCCTGCGGTGGCGGGGTGATATTAACGAGAAAAAATAGGCAGTATATAAAGGAAAACGGGATCGCAGTTCTATTAAAGGCTACAGTGGAAGAATTATCACGCCGATTAAAAGACTCTGATAACAGGCCATTATTAGCAGATGAAAAATCTGAAACTGTGTTGAAAAATATATGGTTGAAAAGACAAATGAATTATTTGAATACAGCAAATATTTTCATAGAAACAGATGAGAAACATCCCGCTAATATAGCAGAAGAAATAATTTCAAAATTAAATTAATGAAAACAATAAAAGTACATCTAGGTGACCGTTCCTATCCCATTTATGCGGAAAAAAATCTATTAATGAAGATTCCTTCTATTCTATCTAAAAAAAATATTGGACAGAAATGGGTCATTATATCTCAATACAGATTAATGGAACTTTTTGGTTTTGAACTGATGTCTCTATTAAAGGAAAATGAATTCAATATTGATTTCATTACACTTCCCATGGGGGAAACGGCAAAGAGTTTGAACGAATATAGTCGAGTCATAAGTCAGATGATTGAATTAGGTTGTGATCGTTCCTCTATCATTCTCGCATTAGGCGGCGGTGTGGTTGGTGATGTATCAGGTTTTGTGGCAACTTCGTTTATGAGAGGAATAAAATATTACCAAGTCCCTACAACTCTGCTTGCCATGGTAGACTCTTCCATTGGAGGGAAAACCGGTATTAACACTTCTGAAGGGAAAAATCTCATTGGATCAATTTACCAACCACAGGGAGTTTTAGTTGACCCAGCTATTTTAAATTTTCTTTCGAGAGAAGAGGTGAATGCAGGTCTTGGTGAAGTCATTAAATATGGAGCTATACGCGACTCAAAGTTTTTTAATGATATCTCTGAATGGCTGGATGATATTGAATCATT
>CAZECA010000042.1:0-12272 GCA_964510385.1 uncultured bacterium | reverse complement strand
TGTAAGGCTAGTAATAGTTTTAGCTGAGCAGTACTAATAAGCCGAACGGCTTTACCAATTTTTCATCGTTAAGAAAAGCACCCGTCAATTTCCCATAGTTTTTTGAAAATTTTCCGGTGATTATAGCATAGGGGAAACACCCGTTCCCATTTCGAACACGGCAGTTAAGCCCTATTGCGCCGATGGTACTGCACGGGAAACCAGTGTGGGAGAGTAGGTCGTTGCCGGGAATAATTAAAAAACCTTCCTTTTGGAGGGTTTTTTACTTTGTGATGTATATCACAAGGGTCATTTAATTAATTTGTGTAACCAATGGATATTCAATTAAATTATTCTTATGAAACTTAAAAATTATATTCTTTTACCATTCTTATTTTACATATTGCTCATAAAAGTAGAACTCGATGCCCAAACTGTTACATTGGAACCAGAGCCTGGCTTTACTGAATACGCAACTTATTATATAAGTAATTTTGATTTACAGACAGGTGCATCAAACTTTCAATTATTTCGTTTTCGATTAGAGTCCACATCATACCCAGCATTTGCAAGAATTAGATTTCGATCATCTTTGATATCTCCAGCATTAAATATACATTCTGAGACTACTATTGTTGATCTTGAAACTGGAGCTTTCCCGCTTTCATCTGATCTATTAATAGACAATCAAGAATTATCGACAAATACGACACAATTGTTGGATGTTAATGGGAATCTTATCCCGATAAATGTGTCACTCAATGAAATTATTGAAATGAGCCAATTTGAACAAATTTTGAGCTCAGTAATCACAACTGGCCGTTTAGCTGATGGTATATATACTTTTGAAGTTGAAATATATAGTGGATCATCAGAAGATGACCTATCGTTGACCGATACTGAAAATATTTCAATCTCTGTTTCTTCGCCATCTTATATTAGTTTAGAAGCACCAGGTGGAGCACTGGCTGATACTTCCTTAAATGAGATCTATACTACATATCCATTTTTTATCTGGTTTCCTCAATTCTGTCCCCAATGTGATATGGAAATACGTGTAGCAGAATTCACACCAGGAATCCATTCGTCGGTTGATGATGCTATTGAAGATCAGACCGTACTGCCTTTTGATCAAACAGAAGATTGGGAATATGTTGGCAACGTTACCAGTTTTCAATATCCTGTGAGCGATGCTCTTCCATTAGAATACAATAAAGTGTATGTATGGCAGATAAAGGCAAATCTCGCTACTACAGCGGGAAATGAGGAAATTATATCAACAATAAATGCATTTAAGATTGGAGATCTTGGGGGTACAACACCTGTTCCCACAGAAGTAAATCCTATAGTTCAAATTTTGGGTCAAGCAATCACATCTGATCAGTTTAACGTTCTTTTTGGGCCTGGTGGCTCTTTAGATGGATTTATTCCAAATGGCACTTTTACCATTAACGGAAATACTTCTGACCAGAGTATGATTATGGCCATTATAAATCAAGTAATCAGCCAAAATGCAACTATAACTGATGTATCTGTTGAAGAATAGATTCAAATATTTTTCGAGTGTTCTTACATGCATTATTTACTTAAATACGAATACTCTATATGCCCAAAAGGTAGAATTAATTCCGGAACCTGGATTTATCGATTACTCGATTTACTATTTGAATAGCATAGATTTTAAAAATGCATCAATCAAAAGTAGAATTTTTTCATTTCGTTTACATAGTGAAAACTATGAGAATCCTGTTTATGCAAAAGTTTGGACTCAAGTTACGTTCCGGAATCCAAACATTGGAATACATGGTAACCTGACCTTAATTGAATTGGAAACCGAACCATTTGAATTAAAAGCAGATCTTATTCTGGATAGTCGTGATATGGCTTTAAATACAAATCAATTGATTGACGTGGAAGGAAATACCATACCAATCAATTATTCAGCCATTGATGATATAAAGGGAGACTTATTAAACAATATTTCCAATGAGTATAGGAGTGAGTATCAATTCCAAAATACGTTGACGACAGGGCGCTTAATTGATGGTGTTTATACTTTTAAAGTTGAAGTGTTTAGCGGAAGTTCACCGAATGATCTTAATTTGACAGATTCTGAAATATATAGTGCGAATGTAGAATCACCATCTTATGTAAATTTAGAATCACCTGGTGGGATATTAAGTGATACAGTATTAACTGAGATATATTCAACATTTCCATTTTTCTCATGGTATCCATCTTCGTCCTGTACGAACTGCGAGTCAGAGATACGAATTTCTAAATTTGACAAAAATAAACATTCATCGGTTGAAGATGCAATAAATGAAAATGTTATGATTCCCCAAAATAATAAAGATTGGGAAGAATTGGGATTCGTAAACAGTTACCAGTATCCCATCAGTAAAGTAGAGAATCTAAAACATAATTCGATCTATGTTTGGCAAGTAAGGACAAAGCTATCTAGTACTCTCGGCGATGAATATATTTACTCACCTATCTGGGCATTCAAAATTGGACGATATGCTGATAGTTATAGTGACTACAAACAAAAACATCCGCTGCTGGATGTTTTATTTGATGCAATTACTGAAGAAAATTTTAGTGCATATTTTGGACCGGAAAAAAAATTAGAGAAATATATTCCGACAGGAAATTTTTTGGTTGATGGTGAACTAAAAGATGAAACAGATATCATTTTTTACTTAAATCAAATTATAAATAAGAAAGAAACAATCTCAAACATAAGTGTCTCAAATGAAAAATAAATTTAACATATTTAAATTAATCGTCATTATTCTGTGCTCTCAATTCTTATTAAGTGCGACAAAGATAGCAGTGACTACCAAAGTGTCAGGTAAAGTGAGCATTGAAGCTTTTGGTAAAAAAGGATTTAGTAATTTGAAAGCAGGAACGATTATTTCTGATGGTGATAGGATCATGACAGGACCTGACGGTTTTGCTGCTATTATATATATAGATGATAAATCTGTAGTAAAAGTCAAAGAAAACACTGAATTAATCGTAAAAGGGACCAGGAAAACAGGTTCAATCAATAAACAAGTTGATATTGATACTGGTACTCTACGGGCCCAGATTAATAAACAACGAAAGGGTGATTTTGTTGTGCAGAGCGCTACATCAGTTGCATCCGTTAAAGGTACAGACTTCTGGTTTATCACTGATCCTGTAAATGGAGACATGATCATTGGACTGGAAGGATTGGTTAATTTAATGAACCTGTCCAGTGGCGAATCGTCCGATGTAGGCGCAGGTACTTCCGGTTCATCTACTCCTGATGGAAATGTGGAAACGAGTGACACGAATCCAGATGATATTCCAGATGATCCGGATAATGAAGACGCTCCGGGCACTCAGATCGAGATCGAATTAGAAGGTCCAGACGGTGAAGTAAAAACACTTTTGATAGAGATACAATAGCAATATTACCGTTTCATTAATTTTGTTCTTAAATCAGACATGAAGCGGAATCTGACTATTGGATTAATATCTCTTCATTTTATTTATTCATTCTCTGAGCCATCATTTTTCCATGATCCTCCAATGAATGCAGAGGCTGGAAAAGATTTGGATTTAGATATCGTAACATTTTCCGATAATGAAATAACT
This sequence comes from uncultured bacterium, assembly GCA_964510385.1. GTDB lineage: Bacteria > Fidelibacterota > Marinisomatia > Marinisomatales > TCS55 > UBA2126. The sequence continues at coordinate 8,666 of CAZECA010000042.1, read as the reverse complement.
CTTGCGAAAGGTTATTATCGTGTCAAAGGTGGCCTCAGTTTTCAGGAAACAACTTTAAGTTTTACTGGTACCTCATGGAGAATGACGATTAGTGGCTCCTCACTTTCAGCGGAAGGATTAGAATATTGTTTTGTGTTTCATATGGGAGATGGTTCAATGTTCGCAGCCCCAAATTTGGATCCGTTTGATTATCCATATTCTATCCAAGTAAAATCCAATAAAGTTTCGGGTGATCTTATTAAGATCGAAGAGCCTGTATTTGACAAAGCAATAGATGCTGATATTTTGGTATTGTCTCCAGATATAGGTTCGGAAATATCTCCTGATGAAGCTATCATCGCTGTGAGTCTATTTAGTGTTCCCGATGTTGACAATGCTTCGATTCAATTAATTCTTGATGGCGTCGATGTAACAGTTGAGTCAGAAATTGCAGATGGACTGATCGCATATACACCGGATAAAATTGATGGAGGTACCCACACAGTCATTTTAAAATTATCTACATTAGAAGGAATACCTATTAAGCCCTATTCCTGGATGTTTAATGTCAAACAAGGTTCCTTGCTTCCCAGTCAGTTCAAATATAACGGAAATGTAGTATCGCGTTTCTCCATGGATTATGTTGGAGAGGATGTGTTAACTATCGCAGAACTGAATGCAAAAGGGAGGTTTCAAGTAGAGTATGCTGATCTTCGTTTGAATTTACGTCGTACAAGCAGAGATAATGAATATATGCAACCATTAAATCGATTTGGTACTAATTTCAATTTTATGAAATATCTGGATATAAATTTTGGAGATTTCTATTCATATGTTTCTCCCTATACTCTGGATGGGAGGCGAGTCAGAGGTATTGGCGTTGATCTGAATATGAGATTTTTTAGAGCTCAAGTTATTCAAGGAAAATTGAATCATGCTGTCCAGCATTCGAATAAGGTGGATGGTGGATATAGGCTGCTTGGGAATGAAACTATTATAGATACCTTAAGTCAACCTATTTTTACCTTGGATCGTAGAGGATATACCTTTGACCGAGAATTATCGTTAACTCGTTTATCTTTTCAAATTTATAATTATCAATTTGGTTTTCATTTTATGAAAGCTACTGATGATATTTATTCAACAGATCAATTTATAGGTAGTGAAGAATTTTATGTGGATAGTGCAGATGTAACTTATATCGATAGTTTGTATTCTATCCCAATCGGTAAATATACGTACAACAGTTTTTTGTCTGCCGTTGAAAATGTGAACGGAACTCTAAAATTTTCTGAAAAAAACTGGGGAGGGAACAAGCCTCAGGATAATCTCGTTGTCGGTTTCGATTTTGGAAGAGTAATGGATAAGGAACGTATGAAATTTGAATTCAGTTGGAATATGAGCTTATATAATCGGGATATTTGGGATGGAGTGATGACACGCACACAATTGGATACGGCTTTGGATGATACACTGGATGGGAAGATAGGAACAAACTATGATGAAGATGGAAATATTATAGATGGATCTCTAAATTATGATACACTGGATGTGTACGACCCTACAGTGTTTGAAGATCTTTTTATTATGAATATTAATATGCTTCCGTTGTTGCCAGTGGATCCAACTACTTTTGAAACCAATCCATTTTCTACAATTGTAAATATGCCTTCTTCAGCTTTTCATCTCCGATTATTGGGAAACTATCGCTTGAGTAAATTTACCATTCAATATCGCCAGATCGGCCCGGAATTTGTTTCACTTGCTAATCCATATTTGGATCAGAATATTAGGGAGTTCACTATTTCTGATAGGATCGCCCTAGTGAAAAATAAACTCCTCTTCAATATAAGCTATAAATACAAGGATGATAAGATCTTATCATCCGTGGAAGAACCCTTGAAAACAACGAACCTATCATTTGGGATAACGTTTATGCCGGGTCCAAGTTCACCATCTTATATTATAAATATCCAAAGTATCGGAAAGGATAATAGTAAAGAGAACTTGGAACAGGTTGGAGCAGAATTAATGGATCTACGTGAAGATTCAAAAACACAGAATTCGTTTCTCTCAGTAACATATCCATTTACATACGGGAACGTGAAACACAATTTAAATTTGAATATGAATAGTTTGGCCAATGAAGACCAATTATCTCAGGATCGAAAACCAAACTATTTCTTTCAAAAATCTGATTCAAAAACAATAGCTGTTGCACTATCATCCAAATTCGACTCTCCATTAAGGACTGTGGTAAATGTCAGCCGAACATCCATACAGGTACCGATCCAGAATGATGATAACACCATTACTTTCAACGAATTAACGTGGAACTCATTTAATTCTAACGGAAGCTATATCTTTTTTAAAGATAAACTAAAAATATCAACAGGGATATCTTATTTATCTAATAAAGGAACAACTCCTATTTCATTATTTGGCTTCAAGAGTGGAGCGGAGTTCAAAATTATAAATGGTATGAAAGCTGTTCTCTCCGGCCATTTGCAAATGAGAAGTACTGAAGAAGAGACAACCTTAAATACATCAGGACTATTATTTTCATTTCGATATAACTTCTGATCTGCATGGAAAGTCTCATCAAATATTTTAAAAGCCGATGGATCGGATTTGCGCTAACACTTTTTTCAGTTCTGTTGGTATGTTTTCTTCATTGGGTAGGTGTCTTTGATGTGATTGAAATGAAAACCTATGATTTTCGTTTTCACAGGGTTAGAGGTCCTTTGACAGGTTGGACTGCGAAAGACTCTTCCTATGCTGAAATTGGTACGGACATTGTTCTATTGGAAGTTGATGATGAAGCGTGGAGACTCATGCCAGAGGAATGGCCCTATCCCCGAGGAACAGTGTGGGGGCGTGTAATACGCAATCTTTACCAGGCAGGTGCAAAAGTAATCGCTTTTGATATTCAATTTGATTCTCCAGAGACAAAGTCAGAATATCTACACAGTTTTATCAATGAGATGGATGAATCATCCATAATTAATCTTATACCTCAATATGGAGATACATTATTAGCAAAAGAAATAGATAAAGCGCTCCCATATATGGTTCCCCGGCATGGTGATCAATTGCTAGCGGAATCCATCTCTGAAGCTCGGGCCCATGGTACAGAAGTTGTTATTAATGTAAAAATGGTGACAGAACCTAATCGACAGCCTCCTCAATATATTTCGTATCCAATTGATGAGGTTATGGCAGTGCGTCCGGAAACAGGACTGATCAATGACCAGATGGATGACGACGGATTTTCTCGACGATACGCGATTGCCGGATATATGTCTCACGAACCGGAAAAAGCATACCTCACACTGGGCATGAAAACGGTCAAAGCATTCGCAGATCTTCCAGATACTACTGTACCCAGGTATGACTCTAGAGAGCGTAAGTGGTCATATGGACCATATACTATGAACGCTTATGGTCGTAGCAATACCTTTTTTGTGAATTACTACGGTCCAGCATCTGGTTATCGATTGCAGACTGAAGAGAGTGTTCCTCCATGGGGAACATTTCCCCGTTTTTCCGTAGCTCATGTAATTGATACGGAAGAGATTGATCTAAAAGATCCGATGGAAGATGTCGACTGGATGACGCAGTTTTTGCCTGGAGAAATTCCAGTATGGATTCAGGCAATTGAAGATCCAGTTGACCGTGCTGCTACAATGGAAGCCTTGGGTATTGGTGGTGATTTTGATGTAACCAAAACTCCATTTTATAATAAGATCGTTGTCATTGGTGTTGCCGTAGAAGTTATACATGATGTCAAATCCACACCATTCTACAATTATATGGGTGTTCAGCAGTTGACGCCTGGTATGGAAACACACGCAAATGCAATCCAGACCGTACTACACAAAAATTTCATCAATACATTTGGTGGGGCAGTTACAGACCTTACTCGCTATGACTTTCCACTATCTCATTTTCTGTTGATCAGCTTATTAGCACTTATTGCCTTCTTTCTTTTGGATTACGTTAATCCAATAATCGCAGCATTATTAGTTTTTGTTGAAGGGCTGATCTATTTTGGTATTGTCTGTGGTGCTTTTATGAATGACTATTTATGGATGTTCAAGCAAATTTTTGCCGCTGATACAGTAAAGCTCCCTGGTATCGGTGAAAGTTATGTAATGCCTATGGTGGCTCCTATAGCAGCGATTGGTGTAACATATGTATCCAATGTATTATACCGATTCCTGAATGAACAAAAAGATAAGAAATATTTGAAGAGTACATTTGGTGCATATATATCACCAGCGTTGATTGATCAAATGTATGAAGAGAAGCAAGAACCAAAATTGGGTGGAGAGGCCGGCTATCACACTGCATTCTTTTCAGATATTCAAAGTTTTTCAGCATTTTCAGAGGTCATGGAGCCGGAAGATATGGTCAAGCTTATGAATGACTATCTTACTGAAATGACCACGGTTCTTTTAAAATACCAGGGAACGCTAGACAAATATATTGGTGATGCTATTGTTGCATTTTACGGTGCTCCTGTTCCGGTAAATGACCATGAACTTTTGGCATGTAAGACCGCACTAGCAATGGAAGAAAAAGTGAATGTGTTACGTGAAAAATGGAGCCAAAACCCGGAAATGCCTGAGATTGTACACAATCTTCGTCATCGGGTTGGACTCAATTCCGGTCCCATGGTCACCGGAAATATGGGGTCTGAAATGCGGATGAATTATACAATGATGGGGGATACGGTGAATGTGGCAGCACGCCTGGAAGCTTCGGCAAAGCAGTATGGAGTATATATCCAAGTTGCTGAAAATACGTATGAAAAAGTAAAAGATGATTTCGAGTGGCGTACCCTTGACTATGTAAGGGTAAAGGGGAAAACCGTACCGGTTCATGTCTATGAGCTTTTAGCTGAAAAAGGAGACTTGAATAGCGATACAAAAAAATTGATAAAACTATATAATGAAGGACTTGATCTCTATAATGATCAAAAATGGGATGATGCCTTGGCTAAATTTGAAGCATCTGCAGAATTAGAGGATGAATTTCCCACTCGGCCAACCACCCCCAGTAAAGTATATATTCACCGCTGCAATCATTTTAAGTCCGAGCCACCCGAAAAAGACTGGGACGGTGTCTGGACCATGACTAAAAAATAAACGAAATTGCAAAAAAAGGATTCAATAAAGAGAAGAACATTTCGATTACTGAATCCATCTATCAATAACCATTTCAGACATCAAATATAAACGGTAATTTTCCAGTCTATTATGACTGAAATTCGTGGAAAGATCCTCTGGGTTGACGACGAAGTTGACCATCTGAAACCTCACATCCTTTTTTTAGAAGAAAAGGGATATATACTTACGTCCTCTACCAATGGCCCAGATGCCATTGCATTGACTGAAAGTGAGTCTTTTGATCTGGTATTGCTGGATCAATTTATGCCCGGCATAGATGGCATGACCACATTGAGAGAGATAAAGGATGTTAAACCCACACTACCGGTCATCATGATCACTAAGAGTGAAGAAGAAGACCTTATGGATGAGGCCATTTCAGAAAAAGTGGCTCAATTCCTTATTAAGCCGGTTAACCCTACTCAAATTTTTATGGCATGTAAACAGGTATTGGAACAATCCAAAATTCGAGAGGAACATGCCACAGCTGGATATTTACAGGAATTCCAGAAAATCCAGTTTCGGCTTCAGGAACAAATGTCAGCAAATGACTGGTGGGACGTCTATACTCGATTGGTTAAATGGCAGCTGGCGTTTGATGAGCATAGAGACATTAATTTAGGTGACATCCTTAATGAACAAATACAGTCAGCAAATAATAATTTTGTGAAATTTATCGAATCAAATTATGAAAGTTGGTTATACAATGATGATAGACCCATACTTTCAAATGATGTTTATGGTGCATTTGTAAAACCATCTATTGAAAATGGAGACAAAACCTGTCTTGCGGTCATTGATGCCCTTCGTTATGATCAATTTATGAGTATCATTGATCTTTTGGATCCATATTTTGACATAAAAATAGATCACCAATTTGCACTATTACCCACAGCAACCCCATTTTGCAGGAATGGTATTTTTTCAGGTTTATTTCCTGATGAATTTTTAAAGAAGTTTCCGCAACAGCTTAAAGATATGGAGACCCATGCCTCTACGCTAAACCAGCATGAGGAATCCATGTTTAGATACGCATTGGATAGCAGTGGGTTCAGTTCATCCTCTCTGCACTATGAAAAAATAAATACTTCTGAACAGGGAAAAAGGTTTTTATCACAATATTCAGATATAAAGAACACTGCCGTTATTGGTCTGGTAGCCAATTTTGTGGATATGTTGGCACACAAGCGAGCGGAGTCAGATGTTTTAAAGGAAATGGTACCAGATGAGTCAGGATATCGCACGGCAGTACGAACCTGGTTTGAGCATTCATGGCTTTATGTATTGTTGAGAGAATTAAGTCTAGATGGATACACTGTGATTATGACCAGTGACCATGGAAGCACACTGGTAAGTAAAGGAGTGTTGGTGGGCGCAGATAAAGATGCATCAAAAGGGGTACGCTATAAGATTGGTCGTAATCTCAATTCAAATGAAAAGCATGCCTTGATCATCCGCAGACCTTCAGAATATCGCTTACCCAATCTTGTACATCAAACTACCTATCTTATAGGCAAAGAAGACGTTTTCTTTCTTTACCCCAATCAGCAGCATAAATACGAAAATCGCTTGAAGGGAAGTTTTCAGCATGGAGGTATATCTCTTGAAGAGATGATGGTTCCGGTGCTAACTATGAAAAGTAAAGTTTCAGTATGAAAAAGATACATATGACATTGGAAAACTTAAAAGCTACACAAATATTTGCTCAAAAATTGGCTGCGTTGCTACCGGTTGGAACAGTGATTGCTTTGATAGGTGAACTTGGCAGTGGAAAGACAACGTTTTCACAGGCATTCGGTCTTGGGCTTGGCATTCAGGATCAAATAGGATCGCCCACCTTTAAATTGGCTAGCGAATATACAGGATCAGATATAAAAATGTATCATATTGACTGTTATCGACTTGAACATGAAAAAGATTTTTTGAACATTGGTGGAGAAAATTATTTGGATCCGGCAGATGGAATTACTTTAATAGAGTGGGCTGAGAAGATTGAAAAGATTCTACCAACAAATTGTATTCAAATGAATTTTAACAGAATGAAAAGTGAACCAGATAAACGTGATCTGATCATTACAGGATTAGAATTTTGAAAATCGTAGGCATCGAAACAGCAACCTGGGTGTGCGGAGTAGGATATCTAGATTCAGATGGAATATCACATATTGTAGAGGATAAGAAACCGAGAGAACATGCACGCTTGCTCCCAGTTTTTTTCAAAGAGGTTAAAGAAAAAATGGAATGTGAGTTAAGTGAACTTGACGGAATTGCAGTTTCTATCGGTCCAGGTTCATTTACCGGTTTGAGAATAGGATTGAGCTATGCCAAAGGATTAGCGTATAGTCATGATTTACCAATAATTCCTGTCCCAACATTAGAAGCAATGGCATCGCAAGTGGTGTGTGACACGCAGTTTAACCTCCTTGTTTATTCTCATAGAGACATGATCTATCATCAATCATTTTTAAGCGATAATTCTCCTGAAAATAATGCGACGGTGAGCAGTTGGGGAGATCTTGCGAAAGAGATAGTCAATGCGCCAATTTATCATTTTAATTGTCATAAATTTTTTGATATTAGTGAAAATGTTTACGAAATCAGTGCATCTGTGGATAATACATGTTCTTTAGGTTTAAAGCATTTTAATGATTGGGTAATAAAAGATCCATTTATGATGGTTCCAAATTATATCGCTCCTTTTGAAATGAGTTCATCAAAATGATCAGGCCGGGAACATTGAAAGATTTTTCTCAAATATGGAAAATTGAGAAACGGGTATTTCGTACACCCTGGAACAAGGGACTAATTAAAGAAGAATTGATAAATAAATTTGATAGAATTGTTTATGTGCTAGAAGAAGAGAGAATTATTGGTTATATAATGCTGAGATTGGATAATGATGAAGCTCAGATTTTGAATATAGCCATTGATGTTTCATTTCAGCATCGAGGTTATGGAGATAGATTACTCAAATATACTTTAGATGAACTGGGTAGTGAAACAGATGTATTTTTGGAAGTAAGAGAATCAAATTTGCCGGCGATGAAACTATATTTTGATAATAAATTTGAAGAGATAGACGTTCGTGAACAATATTATTCAGATGGTGAAGATGCTATCGTTATGCAACGGAAAGCGATGACATATGGCCTGGTTTAAACGAAAAGACGAAAAGATCAAAGAGACGGAGAAGAAAAAAATCCCTGATGGTCTTTGGGAAAAATGTTCTTCCTGCCGGGAGATCCTATATCGTCCTGAGCTAGAAAAAAATTATTCAGTTTGCAGACACTGTGGCCATCATTTCCGTGTGTCCTCTTCATTATATTTGGACTTGATCCTTGATTCTGGCACTGCTGATGAATTATTTATTCATATAGAATCTGCCGATCCGTTAGAATTTGAAGGCAAGAAGAAATATTCTGAACAGATTGCCACGGCTCAGGGAAAGACAAAACATAAAGATGCTGTCAATATATACTCTGGATCTATCAATGCTAGAAATGTTGTACTTGGGAT
>CAZECA010000041.1:0-12520 GCA_964510385.1 uncultured bacterium | reverse complement strand
ATTATTGACATTTATAACTTAAAGTATCAATTCATAAATTTTTCAAATTTATATAAAGAAATGAATTTCAATCTTAATTTTTATGAATCAATTTTATCTATTCTATTAGAAATAGGCATGAATACAAGTATGGCAGAAGGATTACTAAAATATGAAACTCTGAACAGTAAAGATATTGGCCAAATATTAGAAGGCAAGAAACTGACTCGATCAAAGAATGGTAGACCTCGTAAACGTCGATCATATAAACGCAGGAAACCTCAGGAAGCAAATTCAAAGACCGCACCTAATAGTTCTTCAAAAAAACAAAGTTCTTCTTCACAAAAAGAAAGTTAATCATCCTTATTCAATTATTATAAAATGTCTCTACCGGCCAGTTGGGCTCACCTCCAATCATTAAATACATCCACGCTGATCATGGGGATATTGAATGTGACCACTGATTCTTTTAGCGATGGCGGACAATTTATACGAACTCAAATCGCTATTGACCATGCTCTACAAATGGAAGAAGATGGAGCAGATATTATTGATATTGGTGGTGAATCCACCCGTCCAGGAGCAAAGCCTTTGGAATTACAGGATGAGCTAGATCGGATCACACCGGTAATTGAGGGAATTCGTCAGCATTCTAATGTGTGTATTTCCATCGATTCTTACAAAGCTGAAGTGGCTGATAAGGCATTGAAAATTGGAGCAGATATAGTTAATGATATCAGTGGGTTGCAATTTGATGAAAAAATGATAGAGGTTGTAAAAAATCATGATGTTCCTGTTGTGATTATGCATATCAAGGGAACTCCACAGGATATGCAAAAGGATCCACATTATGATAACCTTATGAAGGAAATTGTTGCATATTTTCATGAACGGTTGGAGTTTTGCAACCAGAATGGGATCAAAAAGGAAAATATCATTCTCGATCCTGGCATTGGTTTTGGTAAACGAATACAGGATAATTTCGAATTGATACGAAAATTGAAAAAAATTGTTCATCTTGGTTACCCTGTTTTATCGGGACCTTCCAGAAAATCATTTATTGGCCTTATATTAAATCTTCCCACAGATAAACGATTAGAAGGCACTGGGGCTACAATTACTGCTTCTATTTTAAATGGAGCAAAGATCGTCCGAGTACATGATGTAAAAGAGATGAAACGAGTTGTTACTATAGCTGACCATATTCGGGGAATCGCCTAATGGATCTATTCAAGATAGGCTTTCTAACTGTGACATTCGTCGATGTAATTGATCTAATTTTAGTAAGCTGGCTATTCTATAAGATATATCAGTATTTTCGTGAAACTCGCGCTGGACAAATGCTAGTGGGTCTTATTATTTTACTAATTGCCTCATTTTTGTTTAATGCAATTGGTTTCAGTGCATCTTCATGGCTTGTAAATCAATTTCAGACTGTCTGGGTAGTCGCATTTGTAATTCTTTTCCAACCTGAATTACGTCGTATTCTCATTTATATAGGTCAGACGCGTGTTTTTCAAAAACTGTTTCACATGGGTACGTCCAGATCCATAGAGGAGATGACTAAGGTTATCAACCAACTGATCGAAAATAAATGGGGTGCCTTAATTATTATCCAAAGAGAAACTGGGATGAGGGTATATAAGGAATCCGGTACACAGCTGAAAGCAGAAATTTCTGCACCGTTAATTTTATCTATCTTCAATCCAAAATCTCCTCTTCATGATGGTGCGGTTATTATGCAAAATGAGATCATCGAATCTGCAGCGTGTATTCTGCCTTTAACTGAAAGCACTACTGTTGATCCAGCTATGGGTACACGTCATCGCGCTGCATTGGGTATTACAGAAGAGACAGATGCTATTGCTATTGTTGTTTCTGAAGAAAATCAAAAAGTATCTGTAGCAGAAAATGGCCGTTTTGTCCATATGGGAATTGATGAGATGGAACTCCGTCGCTATCTGAACGAACAGCTCTTTATTTCTTCCGGGGACTGATTTGTGATAACAGTCCAGACCTGGCAATATGCTCTGGGTAGTGTCCTACTGGTGAGCCTTACATCTCTCATAGGCGCGCTAACCCTCTCGCTTTCTAGAGATTTCCTAAAACGCATTCTTTTATTTTTAGTAAGCTTTGCAGTGGGTAGCCTTTTAGGCGGCGCATTCATTCATTTGCTCCCAGAAGCATTTGCTTCAGAACTGGATTCAATGTCAGTATCCCTGTCAGTTTTAGGTGGTATCGTTTTATTTTTTGTTTTGGAAAAATTTTTTCGCTGGCGCCATTGTCACCATGAACCCACTGATGAGCATGTGCATCCTATGGTGCCCATGAATATTTTCGGAGATGCCATGCACAATTTGATTGATGGTGTTTTGATTGGTGTGTCTTATTCTGTAAGTATTCCTTTGGGAATGGCAACAACAGTGGCAGTTTTGCTACACGAAATTCCTCAAGAAATAGGTGATTTTGGAACATTAATCTATGGCGGTTTGACGGTGAGAAAGGCTCTGTTATTCAATTTTGCATCAGGACTTACATCGGTCATTGGTGTCGTATTAGCATTAATGGTGGGTACTGGAATGGAAGAGACCATGCTTTATTTCATTCCGCTCACTGCAGGAGGATTTATCTATATTGCTGGTTCGGATCTTATACCAGAACTGCACCACAATACGGATATAAAGATCTCAATTTTACAGCTGTTGGCTTTACTGGGCGGAATCGCCATCATGTTTGGACTTGCAACTGCCTTTTAAACGAATATTTGTAATAAATTAATCTATGGAATTGACTGATTTAAAAGATGGTTTCACAGCCGCAAAAACCAAACACGACGAACTCCGGAGGCACCTTTGACCTGAGGTCAAAGGAAACTGAGCTAAACACGCTACGCCAAAAGTCTGCAGAACCGGATTTTTGGAATAATAATTCGACCGCCCAAGCCACCCTTAAAAAAATATCTTTCCTTGAAAAAGAGATCACGCTATGGTCCGATCTGGAACAACGTCACGGTGATGTAGAAGTGTTATTGGAATTTGCTGAAAGTGGAGATGCAGAATTGGAGGAAGTATATGATGAATTAACAGCCTACTCAAAGATCATCGAAGATGTAGAAATGAAGATGATACTTGGAGATGACCAGGACAGTCAGGACGCTATCGTTACCATACATCCAGGTGCAGGAGGTACAGAAAGTCAAGATTGGGCGGAAATGCTTTACCGAATGTATACAAGGTGGGTAGATCAGAAGGGATTTAAAAAAGATGTAATGGATCAACAACCAGGCGATGAAGCAGGACTGAAAGATGTGACCTTTGAGGTAAAAGGAGATTATGCCTACGGCTTGTTGAAGGCAGAAGCAGGAATTCACCGCCTCGTTCGTATATCACCCTTTGATTCAAATAGCCGCCGACATACCTCCTTTGCATCTGTATTCGTCTATCCATCCAGTGATGAAGAAATTGAGATTGAGATTGATCAAAATGACCTGCGCATCGATACCTACCGGGCCAGTGGAGCCGGTGGTCAGCATGTAAATAAGACCGATTCTGCTATTCGCATCACACATATTCCTTCAGGGATAGTGGTCCAGTGCCAGAATGAACGCTCTCAGCACAAGAATAAGGCGACTGCCATGAAAGTATTAAAAGCTCGTCTTCATCAATTGGAAGTTGAAAAACAAAAAGAAGATGTCCAGGAATTGGAGGAAACTAAAAAAGATATTGGTTGGGGTAGCCAGATACGTTCCTATGTTTTTCATCCATACAATATGGTGAAAGATCACCGAACAAAAGAAGAAACGGGAAATCTATCTGCTGTAATGGATGGTGAATTGGATGATTTCATTCGGGCCTATTTAATGAGTCAGCTGAATTGAATAAATTAAACAAAAGAATCGTTTAAGCAGATGACTGTCTTTTATAAATTTACTACCTTCAAATTTTAGAAATTCCATGCCTGAAGAACACAAAAGTCTGAATGAGATTATCCGCTTTAGAAATGAAAAGTTAAATTCACTTCGCGAGCAGGGTGTGAATCCTTATCCCCACAATTATAACCCCACACATACAAGCAGCGAACTATTGGAACATTACGATGAACTGGAAGGGGAAGAGGTAATAGTCGCCGGCAGAATAATGACAATGCGCAAAATGGGAAAGGCATCGTTTTTTCATATACAGGATATGGGAGGACGCATTCAAGTATACATTAAGAGGGATGACGTTGGTGAAGACTCATACACGCATTTTAAACTTATGGATATTGGTGATATAGTAGGTGTTAAAGGGACTCCTTTCACAACCAAAATGGGTGAGCAATCTATTCATGCAAATGAATTTACAGTATTGGCAAAAAGTATACGACCGTTACCTATAGTTAAGGAAAAAGATGGTGAAAAATTTGACTCATTTGAAGATAAGGAACTCCGTTATAGAAACCGCCACCTGGATCTCATTGTGAATCCAACGGTCAAGGATGTTTTTGTAAAAAGAGCGAAGATCATTTCCTCTATTCGAAATTATTTAGATGGACAAGGATTTTTAGAAGTTGAAACACCTGTCCTTCAGCCTTTGTATGGAGGTGCCAATGCACGACCCTTTACGACTCATCATAATGCGTTGGACCAAACACTTTTTTTGCGTATCGCGGATGAATTATATCTGAAACGTCTGATTGTTGGTGGTATCGATCGTGTTTATGAAATTGCAAAAGATTTTCGAAACGAAGGAATGGACAAAAATCATAATCCTGAATTCACGATGCTTGAGTTTTACTGGACATATGCTGATTGTGAGGATAATATGGAATTCGTGGAGGACATGGTCCGATCCACAGCCGAAGCAGTGGGCTCTACAACAATCAAGTGGCATGGCAATAAGATCGATTTGTCAAAACCATTTACCCGTAGACCTATTTTAAATCTGTTGAAAGAAGCTACTGGCGCGGATCTGGGATCTGCATCTGATGATGAAATGAAGTCATTGTGCAAGGCAAACAACATTGATTTGGAGGAAAATGCAAATTATGGACAAATGCTGGATGAACTCATGGATACCTTAGTGATTCCTAACTTGATCCAACCTACCATTGTGACTGATTATCCAAAAGTAATTTCACCTTTGGCAAAAGCACATCGGAATGGTGACCCAAATCTGGTTGAACGGTTTGAACTATTTATTGGTGGTGCAGAATTTGCTAATTCATTCACTGAATTGAACGACCCGATTGATCAGCGTGAACGGTTGGAAGATCAAGCTCGACTAAGAGAACTGGGAGATAAAGAAGCGCAGCCTGTAGATGAAAATTTTATCCAGGCTATGGAATGCGGTATGCCGCCAACGGGAGGTGTCGGGTTAGGCATAGACCGACTTACCATGCTCTTGACTGAACAGCATACCATAAAAGATGTAATCCTATTCCCAGCTATGCGAACAGTGGATGAATGAAGACGGTTTTTCGCATTGCGCTACGACATTTAAGATCTAAACACCAAGGAGCATTCACGTCATTTGCTAGCATTACCGCTATAATGGGGCTTGGGCTTGGTGTGTGTGCGTTGGTTCTCACATCTTCAGTTCTAAACGGATTTGAAGAAACTATCTCGAATAAGATTTCCGGTTTTGATGGTCATATTCGTATCCAGCATTTTTTGTTTAAACCTGTAGATCCCTACCAATCAAAATTGGACAGTATCCTTTCTTTGGAAGGAGTCTCTTATTCTTCATCGGCATTTATTCAACAATCTTCCATGGTCAGAAAAGGAAAGTCTGCAGAAGGTGTGTTGGTTATGGGTCATGATGAATTGACTTTGCCAAGAAGTATAAATCAAATGATCAACAAAGGATCTAGTTCGTTACATTCTGGAACTGTAGTTATTGGCAGTGAACTTGCATCCTCTCTTAATGTAACTGTAGGTGAAGATTTGGTTTTCATGGATATGAGTTCCATGGCTTCTTTTTCAGCAAACCAGCGATTGAAGCAAGTTACAGTGGGGGGAATCTTTAAATCAGGATTACAGGAATATGATAAAACAGTAGTGTATATGTCTTTGGAAGATTCCCAAGATTTGTTTGGGTTTGATGAAAAGATCTCCGGGTATACGATTTACTTAAATGATAATGGTCACGATGATAGAATCTCTAGTATTATAGAGGAAGGTTTGGGTTACCCCTTCTATTCTTTAACGTGGAAAGAGAAGCATCGAACACTGTTTAACTGGCTGAACCTTCAAAAATGGCCCATTCTTATTATTTTTGGTATGATTGCCTTGGTGGGCGTGGTAAATATTGTTTCAGCGTTGACCATGATTGTTCTGGAAAAAGTTCGATCCATCGGAACGTTAATTTCAATGGGAATGAATCGCAAGACGATTCGGCGTATATTTTTGATTAAGGGTATTGTAATCGGATTGATTGGTTCATTTTCAGGTTTGGTGATTGCCCTGGCCCTGGCAGGGATTCAGATATATTTAAAACCACTATCAATTGCTGAAGAAATCTATTTCATGAACCATGTACCCATTATGTTTGATTGGAGTATTATAGGAATAATTGTTGCCTGTAGTTTTTTTAGTTCAATGTTGGCAGCTTTATGGCCGACCTTACGTGCCTCATCCATTGAACCGTCAATTGCCTTGAGATACGAATGAAGTTTGCTTATATCATTGCGCGACGTTTTATGCTGGGTGGAAAAGGGGCTGGTCCCAGCCGCCTAACGGGATGGATATCTATTATTGGTTTGACAGCAGGCGCTTTTGCCTTGATTGTTTCCTTGTCGGTATTAAATGGTTTTGAAGAACGTGTTACGAATCGAGTAATGGGATTTGAGGGAGATCTGCGCATTTCTAGTCAAGATGATGATGTAAACCTGATGGAAATATTAGACCGATTGTTACGGGATTCGAATGTATTGGATGCAATCCCATTTCGGGAAAGAAAAGGGCTGGTAACATCCTCTCTAAATGAGCAACGGTTGGTTACCCTTAAAGCAATACCTGAAAGTCAATTTTCCAGTTTTTATGATATTAAAATAGATCTAGCAAATGATGTTGAGGGCTCACCTGTTTTTATTGGCCACCTGCTAGCGCAACGTTTGGTATTGGACTTGGGAGATCAAGTAAAGATTATGAGCCCTCTTGATCATAGTGGCGTTGGGCTACCTAGGAGATTCTCAGGTTCGGTTGCTGGAGTTTTTCAGGCGGAAGTTTTAGATGTAGATGATAGGGTAATGTTCATTCCATTAGAATTAGGGGAAAGAATATTTCTAAGAAATAATGACATTGATGGTATCGATGTTCGGCTAAAAGATCCTCAAAAAGCTGAAGAACTAAAAAAGCATTTTCGTAGGTCTCTACCGGGTGGTCTTTCTATAAAAAGTTGGGCAGATTTGCACTCAGGATTATTTAATGCTATGCGCATGGAGCGCTTGGGAACAATTGCTGTATTGAGCCTAATCGTTTTGGTTGCTTGCTTTAATTTGATGTCCACACTCGTTCTTGTAACGTATCAAAAGATTAGAGAAATTGGTATTTTACGGACACTGGGAACAACAGCGCGAAATATTCAACGCATAATTTTGATTCAGGGTCTCATGATTGGCTCTGTAGGGGCATTTATAGGTATTATTTTCAGTGTTATACTTGTGTTTGTTCAAAACCAATTTGGCCTTTTTCCGCTTCCGGAGGAGGTCTATTTTATAGATCGTTTGCCAATGGTTTTTAAAAGCAGGGACTTGTTTGCGGTTATTGGTATATCTTTTATTCTTATTTTAATTTCATCAGTAATTGCATCCAGTCGAACATTGAAGATTGATCCTAAAGAAGCTGTTTATTTAGAAAAATGATCCTGAAAGCATCCCAAATACACAAATCTTATCATAATGGAGAAAAAGAACTTTCTGTTCTTAAGAATATAAATTTGGAGCTCAATCAAGGTGAAATGATTACCATCATGGGCCAATCCGGATCAGGAAAAACCACTCTGCTAAATATTTTGGGAACTCTTGATACTCCAGATCGTGGCAGTGTTGAAATAAGTGGCCAGAATATTGCAGAATTGAATGAACAAAAACTATCAAAGCTTCGCAATCAAAGACTGGGGTTTGTTTTTCAATTTCACCATCTACTTCCGGAATTTAATGCAATGGAAAATGTATTAATGCCATCTTTGATTGCTGGAAATGAACATGAAATGAGATCACGAGCCGAAGAATTATTTGATTATGTTAATATGATTGAACGATCTACTCATTACCCTCACCAGCTCTCCGGTGGAGAACGGTTGAGAGTAGCGGTATTACGTGCTGTGATTTGTAAACCTGATATTGTATTGGCTGATGAACCTACTGGTAATCTAGATGTGTTTAATGCAGAACGATTGTTGGAATTATTTCAACAGATCAATATTGAATTTAAACAGGCGTTTATTATAACAACTCACAATCCAGATGTAGCAAAAATAGCAAATCGAAGTTTTTATTTGGAAAATGAAACATTAATTGAAAGAGATACTATTTGATTAATAAGTATCACGTTTTAATTTGAGGGAACCATGAAAGAGAATTTTTCTAAAAGAGTCCAATTAATTATGAAACATGCAAAAGAGGAAGCCGTGCGTCTAGGGCACAGTTATGTGGGCTCTGAACATTTAATGTTGGGTATGATTCAATTGGAATCAGGTTTGGGTATAAAAATTATGGATATTTATGATTGTGATTTGGATGATATTAGGTCCATGATTGAAGATATGATTAAATCCTCTGGTGGCACTATGACTCTTGGGCACTTACCTCTTACACGTCGTGCAGAAAGAATTCTTCGCAATGCATATAATGAAGCAGCAGCTTTGGGCGCATCTGTTGCTGATGATGAACATTTATTATTAGCTATGTTGAAAGAAACGGAAGGTATCGCATTCGAAGTATTGAATTCGTATAACTTGGACTACGATGGGGTTCTTGAGCTTTTGAATGATGATGCTTCAGATGAGAATGATCAAAATGAAGAAGAAGATGTCCTTCCAATCATTCAAAAAGAAAAGAAAGCAAAAAAATCAAAGACACCTGCTTTAGATCATTTTTCTAGAGATATTACCGAATTGGCTAGAAAAGCAAAGCTGGACCCAGTAATTGGTCGTTTGGAAGAGATAGAACGAGTTGCTCAGATTCTAACACGACGGAAAAAGAACAATCCTGTTTTGATAGGTGAGCCTGGCGTAGGAAAAACAGCGATCATTGAAGGGCTAGCTCAACGTATCAATGAAAAAAGTGTCCCCAGACTCTTGCATAATAAACGTATTCTATCACTTGACCTCGCATCCATAGTTGCTGGTACAAAGTATCGGGGTCAGTTTGAAGAGCGAATGAAGACAATCATGGTAGAACTTGAAAATACAGATAACCTAATTCTATTCATTGATGAATTACATACGTTGGTAGGCGCAGGCGGTGCGTCTGGCTCTTTGGATGCATCTAATATGTTCAAGCCGGCGTTAGCCAGAGGCGACATTCACTGTATTGGTGCAACAACCCTTGATGAATTCAGAAAGCATATTGAAAAAGATGGAGCATTGGAACGTCGTTTTCAAAAGATTATGGTAAACCCTCCCAGTCAGGGAGAAACAGTAAGAATATTGAATGGGCTAAAGGAGGCATATGAAGAGCATCATAATGTAAAGTATGACGAAAGCGCCATCAATGCATGCGTATATCTATCGGATCGCTATATATCTGATAAATATCTTCCAGATAAAGCCATTGATATTATGGATGAGGCTGGATCTAGAGCGCATTTGCATAACATCACTGTACCTCAGGGAATTCTTGATCTAGAAAAAGAAATTGATGCTATCCAAAGAATTAAAGAAGAGGTCGTTGCGGATCAGAAATTTGAAAAGGCAGCACAATATCGTGATAAAGAACAAAAATTATTAGAAAAACTTTCTGACACTCAAAAGGAGTGGCAGGAAAATGAAAATTCGCAACCTGAATTGATCACAGAAAATACCATCGCTGATGTTGTAGCCCTAGTTTCCGGAATTCCAGTTAATAAAGTAGCTGAATCAGAAAGCAATAAACTATTGCAGATGAATGAATCACTGCGGGAGCAAATTATAGGTCAAGAGCAGGCGATCAACAGTATTTCAACATCTATCCAACGTGCACGTGCAGGTTTGAAAAATCCTAGCAGACCCATAGGAGTGTTTCTTTTTTTAGGGCCTACAGGGGTAGGTAAAACTGAATTGGCAAAAGTATTGTCAAATTATCTTTTTAATCAAACAGACTCTTTAGTTAAGATTGATATGTCAGAATTTGGAGAACGATTCTCCGTATCTCGATTGATCGGCGCACCTCCTGGATATGTTGGCTACGAAGAAGGGGGTGAGCTAACTGAAAAAGTACGGCGTAACCCTTATTCTGTCGTACTATTTGATGAAATGGAAAAAGCTCACCCTGACGTTTTTAATCTTCTTTTACAACTTTTTGATGAAGGCGTTTTGACGGATAGTCTAAGCCGGAAGGTTGATTTCAAAAATACCATAATAATTATGACATCTAATGCAGGTTCAAAAGAATTGGCAAAAGGAAGTACATTGGGCTTTGTTGATAAAACAGCAGATACTTCATACAATTATATGAAAGAAAAACTCATTGAAAAGGTGAAAACAGTATTTAACCCGGAATTTCTAAATAGAATTGATGAAACTATTGTATTTCATCCTTTGGCTGAAGAACATGTTTTTAATATCATTGATCTCCAATTGAATGATCTTCGTTTTAATCTTGAAAGAATAGGAATCAAAATCAAATTAACTAAAACTGCCATTAAATTACTTGTCAAAAATGGTTTTAATCCGGAATACGGAGCACGTCATTTAAGGAGAGAAATTCAAAAAAATTTAGAAGATCCTATCTCTGAAATGATATTAGAAGAAAAATATGTTGAAGGAGATAAGATCAATGTGAACGCAAAAAAAGGTGTTTTTGTATATACTAAAGCTTCAAACAATAAAAAAAGAACTACATCTTCAGCAAAATCCTGATCTGACCTAAAAATATCAAACAGTTCACAATCTATGCCATATAGGTAGAAATATGACTTATTTAGCGCCATATAGGTTAATTATATGTTTTGGTATAAAATTTGTTATTATAATTTAAAGATAGCTATCAAAGAACGAGCATAACCAATAATATGATGAAACAAAACTTTAAATTGAACCTAATTGGAGAGATAACTAATGAGTAAAATTATCGGAATTGATCTTGGAACAACAAACTCTTGTGTTGCTGTTTTAGAAGGTGGCGAACCAGTTGTCATTAATAACCCTGAAGGTGGGAGGACTACGCCGTCCGTTGTAGCTTTTACAAATAACGATGAACGTCTTGTAGGCCAACCAGCAAAACGCCAGGCGGTAACCAATCCTCAAAAGACCATCTTTTCAATCAAACGATTTATGGGACGCATGTTTGATGAAGTAGGTACAGAGATGTCTGAAGTCCCCTATGAAGTAGTTAAACGTAAAGATGGAGTAGTAGGTATTGAAGTTGACAATAAAAAATATTCTCCACCTGAGATCAGTGCTATGGTCCTCCAGAAATTAAAGCAAATGGCGGAAGAACATCTTGGTTCAACCGTCACAGATGCTGTTATTACGGTCCCAGCTTATTTTAACGATTCGCAACGCCAAGCCACAAAAGATGCCGGAAAAATTGCTGGTCTCAATGTGCGACGGATAATTAATGAACCCACTGCTGCATCATTGGCATATGGACTTGAAAACAAAAAAGAAGAAAAGATAGCTGTTTTTGATCTTGGTGGTGGAACATTTGATATTTCCATTTTAGAATTAGGTGATGGTGTATTCGAGGTCAAATCCACAAATGGTGATACTCATTTAGGTGGGGATGACTTTGATCAGAAAGTTATTAATTGGATTGCTGATGAATTCAACAAAAGCGATGGTATTGATCTTCGGAATGACCCAATGGCATTGCAGCGGTTGAAAGAAGCAGCTGAGAACGCAAAGAAAGAGCTCTCCAGCTCTAAGCAAACAGATATAAATCTGCCTTTTGTTACAGCGGATGCGTCAGGTCCAAAGCATTTGAATATTACATTAACTAGAGCAAAATTTGAAGAGTTAGTATCTGATCTTGTTGAAAGAACAATTGAACCTTGCAAAAAAGCAATAAAGGATGCTGGTCTTTCGGCTACTGAAATTGATGAAGTAATTTTAGTTGGTGGCTCTACTAGAATGCCAAAAATCCAAGAAAAAGTGAAAGAAATTTTTGGAAAGGAACCAAACAGAAGTGTAAACCCTGATGAAGTGGTTGCACTTGGCGCTGCTATACAAGGAGGCGTACTGGCAGGTGATGTAGATGATATACTTTTATTGGATGTCACGCCTCTGACGTTGGGGATCGAAACTCTTGGTAATGTTAGGACTCCTTTGATAGAAAGAAATACAACTATTCCTTCGCGAAAATCACAGGTATTCAGTACAGCGGCAGATAATCAAACAACAGTGGAAATTCATGTGTTGCA
>CAZECA010000040.1:0-13353 GCA_964510385.1 uncultured bacterium | reverse complement strand
ATAACCGAAATCTAAACCCAAGTCTTGATAAGCTTCTGATGTAATCTCAGTTGAAGTATCAGGAGCGGCTTCTTCTTGTGCCACCGAAATTGAAATAGAAATGATTAAAACTAATAATTGTCTCATGCGTATCCTTACCTCGTTATTTTTAGCTCCGCCTACAGAGAAAAAATACGCATGCAGTTAAGTTAGAGCAAGATGAAATATTTCAGTCTATGATTGTCCCAATTCGATCAAATCTGGGTACCCATGTATCAAGATTAAGGGACATATATGCAAAAAGTGCTTCTCCCAACATAAAATTATATGGTACAAAACCCCAAAAACGAGAGTCTAGGCTATTATCCCTATTATCGCCCATAGCCCAATAATAATCCTGTTCAACTAAATATTCCTTTGTTTCCATGATGGGTTTTCCATCAAATAGTAATTCCCCTCTAGGTATATTATTAAACCATGGATTCAATAAATTTCCATTTGGGTAATAATCATCAAATACTTCTGGGGTTCCCTTGCGGCGATATAAATCATTTGGATCGGTCATTGTGAATTTATATTCAAAATCAGATGCTTTCATTGTCAATGAATGACCATCCATAAGCATCAACTGCATTACAAATAACGCTGTTTCAGGGCCTATTGGTATTATATCTCCCTTTTTAGGAATAACTAATTCAGATAATTGATCCTTATTACCTAAACCCATAAAAATATTTGGATCTCTTTTTCTATTTGGCTCCATGGGTAAAATAAATCGTTCCTTACCTTCCAGATTATAATATTTTCCATTTATAAAGATCTTTCGATCTACTATCTTTAAAGTATCTCCCGGTCCAGCTATACACCTCTTAACATATTTCAGATGAGGATCACGTGGATATTTAAAAATAATTATATCACCCTGATTAGGTTCTCGAAATTTTGGGAATCTATAATAAGGTATGTTAAAACCAATATCAGTATAAGGTATTCCAATCCAATCTGGAGTTCTCATTCCGTATACAAATCGATTTCCAATCAAGAAGTCACCAGTCATGATCGTTTTTTCCATACTTCCGGTTGGAACGATGTAGGCTTCGATCAAGGTAACCTTTAACGTAAACGCAACTAAAATGATATAGAAAAGGGATCGTAATTCTTTTATGATCTTATGTTGATCCATTTGTGAAATTAAATATTCTCTGCTACTTGAAAATCAATTATTCTAACGAAATATCCTTTATTTGTTTCATTTTGGGTCCATTTTTATGAATTTGGATAGAGAAAACATCTAGGCGTATATCCTTTTTTATATTTTTTTCAATCAGATATTTATTAATTGCACCATCCATCCTCTTCAATTGAGTATACTTCACTCTTTGTTCGATTGCACCAATAATCTTAACAGCAGATGTTTTTACTTCAGCAAAAATGATTTTATTTTTAGATTCTGCTATAATATCTATTTGACTATAAGGATGACAATGGTGATTCATGGCGACCACGCTATCACCTTGTCTTAAATATTCTAACGCTGCAAGTTGCTGACCCCATTGTCCAATTTTTTGTTGATTCCTCATCCAAGTTATAGTTGGAAGGTTATCTTTTACGGGTGTAAATGTCTTACGATGTATAAGGCACGCTTTATATATACTTAATCTTTCTAAATGATATTCTGTTCCGTATCCTTTGTGTCTTGCGAATCCATATTCAGGAAATATGATATCATATTGCTTCATTACATGGTCTCTAGTAACCTTTGCGACAATGGATGCAGCACGTATACAATCTATTTTATCGTCCCCCTTAATCACCCCTTCATTAGGTATTGACTGCTTTGGCAAAGAAAATCCATCAATAAGTGCTTTATCCGGCTTCTGTGTTAAATTTCCCATTGCCTTATACATTGCACTATGTGTTGCTTGGAGAATATTATTTTTTTCAATTTCATCAACACCCACTATGCCGATGCCCACATCAGCCGAATCAATGATCAGGTTATAAAGCAATTCTCGTTTTTTAGGAGACAATTTCTTAGAATCAGTCAATCCATCGATACTGACACTATCATTAAGAACGACAGCAGCAGCAACTACAGGACCCGCTAGAGGCCCCCGCCCTGCTTCATCAACTCCGGCTATCAATTTTTCTCCCTAATCATTTAATTTTTACAAAATGCACCACTATGCTAATGATTCTACTATTGTAAAAGCAGTTTGCCAGTCATCAGACGGACATGTAAACTTGGCATTAATTTTTAAGCGAATCAAGGATACTTCAGAAAGAGGATAATGGATAACTTAATTAAAACATTAGAGCATTTTACAGAAGTCTTCAGCGGGTGGATATCCATGCCGCTGACAATCATACTAATAGGAACAGGCCTATTTGTGACCGTGGCACTCGGTTTTATCCAGCTTCGAAGACTGAAACATAGTTTTGAAGTAGTTTCTGGGAAATATGATAATCCAGAAGATGAAGGTGATGTCACTCATTTTCAGGCATTATCTGCAGCATTATCTGCAACTATAGGTATCGGTAATATTGCAGGTGTTGCATTGGCAGTACGTCTTGGAGGCCCAGGTGCATTATTCTGGATGTGGGTTACAGCATTATTTGGTATGGCGTTGAAGTATGCAGAGTGTACTCTTTCTCACCGCTACCGTGTCATACATGATGATGGTTCAGCTTCTGGTGGACCAATGTATTATATTGAGAAGGGTCTTGGCCCTAAATGGAAGCCACTGGCCGTATTCTTTGCTACGTGTGCAGTAATATGTTCTTTCTGTACCGGTAATATGAATCAGGCTAATACTATAGCCCAGACATTTGCTACTTACAATGTACCTATCTGGGTATCCGGTGGCGTTATTGCTATTCTCGTTGGATTAGTCATTATTGGTGGAATTAAACGTATAGCAGCAGTGGCAAGTAAATTGGTCCCCACCATGGCAGTCCTATACGTCACTGGCGCATTGATCATTTTATTGACCCATTTTGAAAACATAATACCCAGTTTTATTAGTATATTTAGAGAAGCATTTTCTCTTGAAGCTGGCTGGGGTGGTTTACTTACTGTGATCATGTGGGGTGTCCGCAGAGGTTTATATTCCAATGAAGCAGGTCAGGGTTCTGCTCCTATTGCTCACGCGGCAGCTAAAACCAAGGAATCAGCTCGTGAGGGAGCTGTCGCACTCATGGGACCTTTTATAGATACGATTATTGTCTGTACAATGACCGGACTCGCTATCCTTTCCACCGGTGTTCTTCAGTCAACAGATCTAACTGGTGCCCAATTAACCAGAGAAGCTTTTCGACATGGATTTGCTTTTGCGCCGGAGATAGGTAGTTTTATTGTTAATCTTGCTGTACTTCTATTTGCGTATACAACGATGGTTGCCTGGAGTTATTATGGAGATAGATCCATTGAATACCTTATTGGCCCTCAAGCAATTAGACCCTATCGATGGGTATATGTTTTCTTCAATTTTATGGGAGCAATCTTACCTCTCACCTTTGTTTGGAATTTTGGAGATATTGCATTGAGTCTTATGACTATTCCAAACCTCATTGGAGTTCTTTTCCTAACCGGAGCATTGAAGAAAATCACAAACGATTATTTTTCCAGAGAACATATTCCCTACCGTACCTGATCTTATGGTTAAAGAGAGTATTTTGGATGTAGCAATAAAAGCTGCACAGGGTGCCTCTATTCTAATTCAATCATCATCAAAAAGTTCTCGCATAGCCGATTATAAAGGTCGGACAGACCTTGTCACAAAAACTGATAAAGAATCCGAGGAATTAATTTGCTCTTTTATTAAAGAATCGTTCCCCAAACATGGAATTTTAGCCGAAGAATCAGTTACATGGAATCCTGATGCAGAATTCCTGTGGATCATTGATCCATTAGATGGCACAACGAATTTTGTTCATGATTATCCATCTTTTGGTGTTTCAATAGCTGTTATGCAAAATAATAAGCCTATTGTGGGGTGTGTCATTGAATTGCCTGCCAATAATACATACACTGCAATCAGTGGACAGGGAGCACATTGCAATAATAAACCTATTTCAGTATCTCAAATAAATGAGCTTGAAAAAGCACTTTATGTTACAGGTTTTGGTTACAAACACGGTGAACTATGGGAACAAAATATGGTTCTTTTTAAGAAGTTTACTGATATTGGCCAGGGTGTTCGAAGATTAGGAGCTGCCGCTGTAGACCTTTGCCACGTTGCCAGCGGAAAAGTGGATGGATTCTGGGAATTTAACCTACATCCATGGGACACAGCAGCAGGTATATTAATCGTTGAGGAAGCTGGAGGAAAAGTATCCAAAATGGATGGTTCGCCATATTCTATCTATGACAATGAGATTTTAGCAACTAATGGCGTAATCCATCCTTATATGAGCGAACAGATCACAAAATGATTACAGTTTTTTACGATCAATATTTATTACATCATTGAATCTAAATCTTCCGTCATTTGTAACCCGTCCAATGGTTGTAGAAGGAATGCCAATGCTCATACAAATTCGTTCAAATTCCATTAGATCCCTCTCACCAATAGAAACGACAACCATACCTTGTGTCTCGCCAAAAAGCATTTCATCCTGTCGTAATTTTCGCGATAAATGCACTCTGGCACCTAACTTGGAATCTATTTCAACCAATAAACGGACCAATGCGATAGCCAATCCACCATTAGAGACATTCATTGCTGAATGGATGAGCCCTGTTTGTATACCTTGTAAAATCGTTTCCTGTAATCGTCCTTCCATTCGTAGATCTACAGATGGGATCAGTGAACTTTTCTGCTTCAATACATCTCTGGAGTATATACTATTATTCAGTTCTCCCCTGTGGCTTCCAATTAAGGAAATAAAGTTATTTTCACAGGTAAATGAATTTAGGTCACTTTTTGAGATTCGTTTCCCCCCAATACATAGTTCCATTGTTGGTGTTGAGACATTTCCGGAAGTAATAATAGGTGTAGTCATTGGAAATCCAACTGACTGACATGCTTCGGTTGCTCCGGAAAGCAGTGCATGAATGTTCCATTTCTCATTGTTTTCCTGTAAATCAGTACCATGAAGTATAATTCCGCCTGCGACAGGCTTAAATCCCTTACAGGCTAATTGTCGAGAGGCATTAGAAACCATAAGGCTGCTTCCATTTTTTAGATCCTTTTCCAAAAAGCTAATATTATCAGGTACAGAGACTGCATATGAATCAATTTTTGAAAATAATGCAACTGATCCATTTTGCTTATTTACAGGGATAAAGACAGAGCCAGTCTTTTTCTTACATTTATTCCAAACGTTTAATAATTGTTTATTATATGATTTTTGCTCTACTGGTAGTGTTAATCTATTATTTGTAAGATCTTTTTGGATCACTGGCACAAGTGATGATGATGGTAAATCTGAAATATTAAAAACTGAAATAGGTAAATGAGCTTTCCTTTTCTTGCGAATATTAACAGTTAGAAATTGTGTTTTCTTCAGTGTGCCCAACTGTACAGATTTGGAACCATATTTTTGAAAAATATTCATTACTTTTTTCGACATCGCAGTACCAGAAAATATCAGTGCACCGTATACTTTCTTATCGGACAACATTTTCATTTGTTCTTTAGATGAAAAATGCAGATTCACCCCACTTATACCTTTAGTTAGTGCGATCAATGCATGACCTAATAATTGCGGGTTGATCTCATGGACACTAACCTGTTCAAGGTCTAGCAAGTCCGAACATAATTTGTCCAATTTTGAATTATCTTGAAGAAAGAATATATCTTCAACTCCCTGTAATTGCTTACTTTTAGTGTGATGACGTTTTGTAATACCAAATGATATAGTTGATAATTTCGTTTTATACTTTAATCTAGGTTGGATACCGAACATTGCCAGTGTACGCTTTGAGGATCTTCTATTTACAGATTTCTTACCCTCACTTCCGATAACAAGTTTTGTTTGATCATCAATCTCAAAAGAAACGTTTAACTTTGAAGTAATTTTTTCAAATTCAGGAAACGGACTAGCAATATACCTTGATTTATAAAAATACTGAATAACCTCCCATTCTATTGCTAATGGTTCCCTACCAAGGGACTGCTTAATTTCACGTTTATTTATTTCTATTTTCTTTTTTGATTTCAAGTCTTTTCCGGCAGTTCTTTATTTATTATACGAATACAGGTTCCCTAAATATTCCACTTATTAAATACATCACGAATTTTTCCCCATTGGTGACCACGCCGCTGCAAATAACTGATCACTCTCTTTTTCTCTTTTTGACTCAATTCCATATCTGGACGTATCTTCTTTTTTCCCAAAAGTCGTTCAATAATTTCTTCCTCCGAGAAAGAATCGTAGACGGTTTTGATTATCTGCTCGGCTAATTCAGTTTTTATATTATGCTTTACCAATTCTTGTTTGATAGCTATGGGGCCCAAAAGTCTCGAGTGAATACGATCATGGATAAAGTTTTCTGCGAATAATGCATCATTCAAAAATTTCTTTTCTTCTAAATAATCAAGCGTCTGCTCAATGACATCTAATTGAAATCCCTTCTGTTTTAGTCGTGTAAATAATTCTGCACCACTCCTAAAACGATAGTTGATCAATGATAAGGCTGCATATGTAGATTCATAGACCTGTTGTTTCCTTATTATATTTTCAAATTGATCGTTATCTACGGAATCACCCACATTGAATCTTGTAGAAATGAAAACGTCTTCGGAAAATTCGAAGACGCTTTCATCGGAAAATGTGATGGTAACTTTTGGCCGTTTATTTCCCGACCGTTTCATTGAGATTATCTTACGCAGCAGCTTCCCCTTGTTTCTCGCTCATGCCAACAAATATCTTCACATCATTCACAACTTGATCAAGAATTTTTTGATTCTCTGCCAGATATGTTTTTGCATTTTCACGTCCCTGACCAATTTTTTCATCTTTAAATGCGTACCAGGCTCCGGTTTTCTTAATGATTTCTCCCTCAACTGCTAAATCAATAATATCCCCAATAAAAGATATGCCTTCACCATACATTATATCAAATTCAGTGGATTTAAATGGAGGCGCTACTTTATTCTTTACCACCTTAACACGGACTCTGGAACCAATAAAATCAGAACCGTCTTTAACGGCTGTGACACGTCTAATTTCCATTCGAACAGATGAATAAAATTTCAGTGCCCGACCACCTGTTGTTGTTTCAGGATTACCAAACATGACACCAATTTTTTCCCTGATCTGATTAATGAAAATTATACTTGTTTCTGTTTTCTTTACGGTTCCCGTCAGCTTTCGAAGTGCCTGTGACATCAGTCGCGCATGGAGACCCACAAAAGAATCTCCCATTTCTCCATCAAGTTCTGATTTTGGAACAAGAGCAGCCACCGAATCAATAACGATAATATCAAGGGAATTACTTCGTATCAATGTATCTGTAATATCCAGTGCTTGTTCACCAAATGACGGTTGCGATACAATTAATTCCTGTGTATCAACACCCAACTTTTTCATGTATTCCGTATCTAGAGCATGCTCCATATCAATATATGCAGCAAAACCACCGGCCTTTTGTGCTTCAGCAACAATATGTAATGCTAATGTAGTTTTTCCTGAGGATTCAGGACCATATATTTCTATGATTCGTCCTTTTGGAATTCCTCCCACTCCCAGTGCCAGGTCTAGGGAAAGACAGCCAGTGGAAATGACATTATCCCTGACATGCATTTGATCGCTTTCAAGCTGAACAAAAAGTTCTTCTCCGCGATACTGTTTTTCAATTTGGGATTTGGCTAGTTCAATTGCTTTGGTACGTTTATCATCCATGTTAAAACTCACTTATACATTGTTAATTGTTAAAAAATGGGTGTCTAAAATAGTATAAACCGAACCTTTAAAAAAGAGTTCACTGCGCATAAGGTGAATTTTATTTATCTCAAAAGGTATGGGATCAAATTCTGCTTCTAAAAATGGTGTAACATCCGGAGTATTCTTTTGAGGATAACTTATCCTTGCAATGGTCAAGTGGGGAACATATGAGTCCAACTCTTTAGGATATCCTAGCGGGTCCAGAACATCATTTAATTCTTTTACCATTAATTGCAATAATTCTACTTGCCCCTGAATACCCATATAGAGTACACGAGGTCGTTGCTTTTTAGGGAAACATCCGGAACCAGAAATTTGCATATTCATACTAGAAAAAGATGACAAAGTATTTCTAATTATGTTATTCACTTTTTCTACTTCATCTTCCGGCATGTCGCCAATGAATTTCAGTGTCAAATGATAGTTTTCATTTGGAATCCACTTGATCTTTGCACCGTTCGTAACAACAGTCTCTTTTAGTGAATTACGAACCGCAAAAACAGACTGTGGAACAGGTACAGAAATGAATGTTCTTATCAACCTTTCACTCATTGATCAAATACATTCGTACCATATTCAATGCTGCCTGACTGCTTGCATTCTTATTTAGTTTTCTATCTGACAGAAATCGAAATTCTTTTACTTTTATCCCATCTTTACTTGCCAATGCTATATATGTTAGTCCAATTGGCTTATAATCAGAACCACCAGTTGGTCCAGCGATCCCTGTGATTGATAGACCTAGGTCAGCCGATAAATTGTTTCGAATATGTTTTGCCATTTCGCATGCTGTTTCTTCACTTACCGCACCCTTTTGCTCTAATAGAGTTTTGGATACACCCAACGCAATTGTTTTTACATCATTACTATATGAAACGATCCCACCAACATAGTAATCCGAACTGCCAGGTACATTGGTCAATCTGTGGCTAACCAGTCCACCTGTACATGATTCAGCAGTCGCCAAAGTCAAAGATCGTTTATTCAGTAAGTTACCTACAACTTCTTCAAGATTATCATCATCAGAACCATAAATATATTTTCCCACTAGATCCTGAATTTTGGAATTAGCTTCAATCATTTTTGCTTTGTCATTGCTTGATATTCTTATATCAACACCAATGAATTGAGGAAGAAATGCGATAAAAACGTTCGGATCCATATTATCTATGACAATACTTAATTTTTCTGCTAAACCTGATTCCATAATTCCAGTTGTACGGATTGTTTTGATATTTATTACACCAACGCTATTTCTCATAACCCAGGGCAACACATATGATTCCATCATAGCTTTCATTTCTCTGGGGACACCTGGCAAGGCAAATAGATTTTTATTTTTATGATTAAAATGAAGCCCGCGGGCTGACCCGATTGAATTATGAATTATATCACCGCGTTTTGGTCTCAGTGCTTGGTTGCGGTTTATTTCCGGTAATTTTAAATTTCGTTTGGTTAGCTTTTCATTCAGTAATTTCCAATACTCTTCATCAAACTCTGGCTCATCTTCTACAAATTCATACAGAGCATGAGCTGTTATATCATCGTGCGTAGGTCCCAACCCACCGGTAATAATTACTGTATCAATATTGTCGGGCACACTATCAAGTGTAGATTGGATCTCTTTCTTGGTATCACCGATTGTTTGATGCCACGAAATATGACCTCCAAAACTAATAACATGGTTTCCGATCCAAGATGCATTCGTATTCACCGTGAAACCGGAAAGCAATTCATTACCGATAGTGATAAGAGCTATTTTCATGAAAAATATATGAATGTGTGAATCAATCCACACGTATAAAGACCCGCTACGGCATCATCCAACATAACACCCCACCCATTGGAGTATTTCTCTAGTTCAGATATTGAAAGTGGTTTTACAATGTCAAAAAACCTGAATAACATAAATGAAATGAATGCAACTTGGATAGAATGTGGTACAAGAATCAATGCAAACCATTGTCCAGCCCATTCATCAATTACAACTTCAGATGGATCTTTATTA
Organism: uncultured bacterium; assembly: GCA_964510385.1. GTDB lineage: Bacteria > Fidelibacterota > Marinisomatia > Marinisomatales > TCS55 > UBA2126. The sequence goes on along the minus strand of CAZECA010000040.1, from coordinate 3,476 downwards.
CCTGTGTCTTGAATCCTGCGATTCGATGCAATGATTCCTATAAAAAAAATAGTGACCGAAAGGATTACAAATAAAGTTGAAGAAACGAATGGGTAAAGATAATACCAAACAATTACAGCCACTAAACTGCACCATGTTCCAGGAGCTAATGGTAAATACCCCACTCCAAACACAGTCGCAAGGAGATTGCTGAACTTACTCAACGATTATTGTGCTAAATAATTTCGAATGGCATTACGATTATCATAGATATATATAATACCTGTATAAACAGTAAACAGGGTGATAAATAATGAAAAAACATATAATAGATCGTATCGATTTACCAGTTGAACGTAATGAACCGTCCAGTCGAGAGTTAATTTCACCAAACCTAAATAAAGTAATATTGAAACTATAACTACAACTTGAACTAGTGTTTTGGCTTTTGCGATCTTACTTGTGACCATAGAAAACCCGCTTTTCTTTAAGATCACTCTCAAACCCGTAACAAACATATCTCTAAAAATGATCAGGCAAACCATCCAATATGGTATTACTTCCATGGCAGCAAATGAAATAAATGCAGACAAAACCAATATCTTATCTGCAAGAGGATCCAAAAATCGACCATGTTCAGTTACCTGGTTGTGTTTACGCGCAAAGTAACCGTCAAAAGCATCTGTAATCGAAGCTATCAAAAAGATTCCCAAGGCCCACAATTTCGCATATTGATGATCATAGAAAAGAAATATAATGAAGACTGGGGTCAAAGCGATCCGCATTAGGGTCAGTGTATTGGCAATATTTAACTTCAAAATGAAACCCTTCCTTCAATAGCTCTAACTAATGTTGCTTCATCAATATACTCCAATGCTCCGCCCACTGGCAAACCTCTGGCTAGGCGACTAGATCGTACCCCTTTTTCTTTTAATAACTTGCTAATATAAAGTGCAGTTGCTTCCCCCTCCACACTGGGATTTGTAGCAAGGATGACTTCCATTTCTTCATCTACCCTGATCATCAAACCATCAATGTTCAAATCATCGGGCCCGACTCCATCCAGAGGCGAGAGAACTCCTCCTAGGACATGATATTTTCCCTTGTAACTATTGGTTTTCTCAAAAGCATATATATCACTGGATTCTTCAATAATACACAACATATTATCTATACGATTCGTATCGGAACAGATTCCGCAGGGATCATCAATAGTGATTCCACCACAAATACTACAATTCATTATTTTGGATTTAACATCCTGAACAGCTTCCGCCAATTGAACAGCCTCTTCTTTATTCGACTTTAGAACGTAAAATGCCATCCGTTGAGCTGTTTTTCTACCTATACCGGGAAATTTTGCAAAAGCATCAATGAGTTTTTCTACTGGTTGTGGCGTAAATCCCATCACATACCCGGAAGCTTCATTTCTCCAAGCATATTGCCTGATACAGCATTCATACGATCTTGAGCCTCATCCTGTGCCTTTCTTAAAGCTTTATTCAATGTAGTAATAAGAAGATCCTCTAAAACATCCTTTTCTTGTTCCATCGCATCATCAGATATCTCAATATCCAACACATCCATTTTACCATTAACGCTAACCTTTACAAGATTTTGAGATGATTCCTCTATAGTAAGATCATTCAAGCCTTCCTGGACTTCGGCCATTCTAGTCTGCATTTCCTGAGCCTGTTTAAGCATTTTAGTCATATTGCTTTTACTAAACATATATTTCCTTATCTTATGATTTCTCCATCAAAGACTTCGATTACTTTGTTTACTATAGGATCACCTTTAGTTACGATTTCAGGAGCCTCTGAAACTTCATGCTTTATATCACTTTCCATTTCCTCATTCAATAAAAATATTATCCGAATATCCTGACCAAAAATTTCTTTAAATGTTGACTCAATTAATGGTGTGTTCCGCTCCAAACGATCAAAACTGAATTGAGGTTGATCAAAAACACCTACTTCGAGTTTTCTATTTTTCAATTGCAATGGCATTGAATGTTCCATCACCATGGCAACAGAAGTTTTTACTTTACTAATTTCAGTCACCATTTGGTTCCACTGGGTCTTAATCTCATCAAGATTTAGTTTTAGACCGTCTTTCTTGTTCTGAATTTTTGTTGCTGTTGGTTTCTTTGTGACCTCTTTTTTGGGTTCATCTAGAGAATTAACAATTTTTTTTTCAGTGGATATTTTCTGTTCTATTTTTGATTCCGTAATCTCATGTGTAACCTTTTTGGTAGAGCTAGAAGTTGGTTTGGACGATTCTAATAATGATTCAATTTTTACTGAACGATCGAATTCCAACATTTTTAATAAATTCATTTCCAACATGATCTGAGGCTGTGCTGCTCGTCCTATTGTCTGCTCTAACTGACCAAATACATTGGCAAAACGTATTAGGTCACGACTATCCCATTCCGCAGCTTTATGTATGTATCGCTCCTTCAACTCCAAATTTACATCCAGAGATAATTCAGCTCCCTTCACATTACAGATTAACAGGTTACGTAAATGCTGATTCAATCCATTGACCACATCTTCCAATGGAGTTCCCAATGAACGTATCTGCTCCATGCAATTTACTAACTGCTCACCATTCTTTTCTTTCAGTGTATCTGTTAGTTGGAAATACAAATCATATGGAATCAGGCCTAAGACCGTGGAAATTTCATCAAATTTGATAGACTCTCCTGAAAAAGATATGACCTGGTCCAGAATACTCAGAGCGTCTCTCATACTACCATCTGCTTTTCGACTAATAGCTGATATTGATTCATTATCAAATGATATCTTTTCCTCTTTTAAAATGTGTTCCATTCTAAGTGAAATCACAGATGAGTTGATACGGTTGAAATCATATCGCTGACAGCGCGAAATAATAGTGGCTGGGAGTTTATGTATATCGGTGGTACACATGATAAATTTGCCATGAGCTGGGGGTTCTTCCAGGGTGCGTAATAATGCATTGAATGCCTGGGTGGTCAGCATGTGAACCTCATCAATTATATAAACTTTATACTTCCCATTCATGGGCGGAAATTTGATATTCTCTCTAATGTTCCTGATCTCATCAATACCACGGTTAGAGGCACCATCAATTTCCAGAACATCCAGACTGCGACTGTCAGTTATTTCATTACAATTATTACATTCGTTGCATGGTTCATGATCCACAGGGTTCTCACAGTTCAGTCCCTTTGCCATGAGACGTGCCATGGTGGTTTTTCCCACACCACGGGCTCCTGTAAAAACATAACCCTGTGCAATGCGTTCTTTGATAAACGCATTCTTTAGCGTATGCGTTACATGATTCTGCCCTACTACATCCGAGAATGTTTGTGGGCGCCATTTTAATGATAGAACTTGATATGTCATTTTTTCAAATTGTCAATGGCCGTGCACCATAGTTTGACCAGTCTGAAACACTGAATAAATATTGCAGTTAACTCCATCTCAGTGATCCATCGGCACATAGAAACG
>CAZECA010000039.1:0-13404 GCA_964510385.1 uncultured bacterium | reverse complement strand
CCACTGGAATGTATTATCATACAGGTGGGCGATGCTACAATTGTTAAATAGGCAAAGGCCGATGCAATGGAAGTAGATATGCCTAGGATGATCGGATCTCCGCCCATATCCAACACAACAGGTCCTAAAACCGCAACCGTGGCCGCATTACTTAAAAAGTTAGTCAGAATTCCTGAGAGAAATACAGAGATAAACCACTGCATGAACTCTAGATCATTTATTACAATACTCATCCCGTTGATAGTTTGAGTTGCTACCCATTCAGCAGCGCCTGTATCTTTCATTTGTATTCCCAGTGAAATGGCCGCTCCAAATAATAATATTACACCCCAGTTCGTATTACGGTTGATATCCTGCCATTCGATAAGGCCAAAAGATAAATAAAGAAATACGCCGATCAAGGCAACAATACCCATACCAAGATAAGAGCTCAAGAAAACCCATCCCATAAATACACAAATAAATATACCAATTGCTAGCATCTGTTTTCCGGTCATCTTACCGGTTTTGGTTACCTTGACCTTCAATTTTCGAACTGCTGAGTCTAGAATTCGTTGTTCAGGCTTAAAGGTCATCCAAAGTAATCCTGCAGCGATAGGTATCTCTAATAGAAGCATGGGGTAGGCATACTTTATCCAATCCAAATATGAAATTTCTCCCAAACCGAATTCAGTAATATATCCAATCATGATTACATTTCTACCACCGCCTGAAGGTGTTCCGATTGAGCCCATAGCGCAACCATAAGCGATTGAGAATAAAAGAATTGTAGATAATTTTTGGACGGATTTTTGATCATCACTGGTATTTCGAATTAACGTTAGCGCTACCGGTAGCATCATAGCCGCCACTGTGTGTTCTCCGATAAATGAGGACAAGATAGCTGATATGGCCACAATCCCAAATACGATCCGCCACGTTTTATTTCCCGTAAGTTTAATAATGCCCAATGCCAAGCGTTTATCCAATCCCTGGCTTACAATAGCCACAGCCATCATGAGCGATCCCATAATAAAAAATACTGCATCGCTCATAAAAGATGATGCCACTCCATTTGGAGTGTCAATTCCCAATATAACTTCCAATATCAGGATCAGAATCGCTACTGCTGGGAGAGGGATAACCTCTCCTATGATCAGGATCAGTACAATCACTACAATGATTAGTGTTCGGTGACCTTGCGGGGTTAAGGATTCAGGAGAAGGGATGTAAAAGAGAAATAAACTGATAGCAAATGCAGCTATCAGCCACCTTTTCCGGGTGACCCAATACAGAATATTGCTTAATGCTGCATTGGATAGTCCAAACATAGTTTAATTTAGTCTAATAATGTTTGAAAAGAATGGGTATATTTCCTTTGTAAAGTGATCATTGATCGAGTTTATCGATCCTTCTTTGGTGGCGACCGCCACCAAAGGGTTCAGCGAGCCACATATCTATTACACTATATATTTCACCTTTGGACATAAACCGGGCTCCAAGTGAGAGAATATTGGCATTATTGTGTTCCCGGGAAAGCTTTACGATATCATCCGGACCGTTATAAAACACGGCAGCTCTCACTCCCATCACCCGATTTGCTGCCATGGCCTCCCCCTGTCCGGAACCGCCTAAAATGATTCCCCTACTTTCAGAGTCTGCAGCTACTGCATTTGCACAGGGAAAAATAAAATCGGGATAATCGTCTTCTGCATCGTATTCATGGGCGCCATGATCGGTCACATCATTTCCTTTCTCTAATAAATAGTCTCGAATTGTATTTTTTAGTTCGAGTCCGGCGTGGTCTGTTGCAATGTGAATTTTCATAATAGGTCCGACAAATGACTTCTGATTTTTTGTTCAACTTTGTCCGGCGTAAAACCAAATTCTTGAGCTAGAACCTTACCCGGAGCTGATGCGCCAAAATGGTTGATTCCAATAGATAGACCATTGGGCCCTACATATTTTTCCCAGCCTAATGTAATGCCGGCCTCAATTGATATTTTCATGGCACCTCTGGCTGGAATTAATGCATTTTTGTACTCATCAGATTGTGCTTCATAATTTTCCCAGCATGGCATGCTCACTACACGGATATCTTTATCATTCATGGACTTTGCTACTTCCATTGCAAGTTCCACTTCCGATCCTGTGGCAAGAAAAATCAATTTCGGGTTTTCACAATCCACCACCGCATAGGCCCCTTTGGATACGTTTTTTTCTGTATCCTCCATAGATTGATCCAGGACTTTTACTCCTTGTCTAGTCAGCAGCAGCGCACTAGGCGTTTCTTTTTGATTCAGGGCCAATCTAAAGCAGGCCGCTGTCTCTTTTGCATCGGCGGGGCGGTACACATTGAAATTTGGAATAGCCCGCAGTGCCATAGCATGCTCAATGGGCTGATGGGTTGGTCCGTCCTCGCCTACATAAAAAGAATCGTGGGTGAATTCATGGATGACCCGTACATGCTGAATCGCTCCAAGTCGTAGAGCTGGGCGGGAGTAATCTGCAAAGACCAAAAATGTGCCACCAAAGGGAATAACGCCCCCGTGAAGACTCATCCCATTCATCAGTGCGGCCATAGGAAATTCTCGTACCCCAAAGGCAAAATTTCGTCCTCTATGGTTGTCTTTTAAAAAATCACCATAGGTCCTAGCAAAATTCCCGGTGTAATTGGATGGCTCCAAGTCTGCTGATCCGCCCACTAAATGCGGAAGCTGAGTGGCAAACAAATCGAGTGTAGCGCCGAATGCTTTCCGAGTGGCTAATGATGCTCCATCTTCAAACTTTGGATATTCTAATGAGGGCAAATCATCATCTACTATTATTTTCCACAATGTGTCGACCTGTATATCTGACCTGGCTTCAGTTAAGTTTGAATTCCAACTTTTGACTGTTTCCTTAAGGTCACTGAATCGTGACTGAAAATGGAGAATACATTCTTTGGGGACATAAAAATATTCATTGGGCAATTGGAGCTTTTCTTTTGTGGCATCGATCTCATCCTGAGGTAACGGAGCTCCGTGGGTTTCATGATCCGTTTCCATTGTTGCTGTTCCATGGGCCATGATAGTCTTGCCTATAATAATGCTGGGCTGCTCTATAATCTGTGCTTTTTCAATGGCCTCACGGATGGCATTGTGATCGTGGCCATCAATCTCTTGTACATGCCAGTTAAAACCTTCAAAAACCGTGGGTATATGTGTTGAATCAGAACGATCCGTGTGGCCTGAGATCTGGGCTTCGTTGGCATCATAGTACAGAATAACCTTCGACAATCCCCAATGACCGGCCAGGGCAGCGGCACCCAGGGCCACCGGTTCCTGGAGGTCACCGTCACTGCACAATATATATGAGAAATGATCGCACAATTCTAATTCATTATGTTTAATGTTCATTTCACGAACAACCGCCTCTGCCACGGACATGCCGATCCCCATGCACACACCTTGACCCAATGGTCCCGTGGTACACTCAACTCCCTTGATCTCCACTTCCGGGTGGCCGGGCGTTTCACTGTGAAGCTGACGAAATTGCTTTAACTGATCCATTGGCATCCAGCCAACAAAATGGAGGATCGCATATTGGAGCATGGACTCATGACCGGCAGATAATACAAAACGATCCCGATCAAACCACTGGTCATCGACCGGATCAAATTTCAAATATTCCTTAAATAATATGTATGCATAATCAATGGATGAAAGAGGCCCCCCTGAATGACCGGAATTGGCTTTTCGTACGCCATCCAGAATAAGACATTTCAGTACATTGAGTGTGAATTGGTCCTTTTCTTCTTCGGCCCAGGAATCGAATGAATCTATTTCAGTGTATGATCTCATGATAATGCCAAATTATAAAATGAGCGCATTACACTCACAGGGTCTTCCGCTTTGAACACTTCTGAACCGGCCACCAAAATATCTGCCCCCGCATCCATGACCTCTTTAGCATTGTGGAGTTTTATACCGCCGTCTACTTCTATGTGGACCCTGTCTTGTAGACAATCTTTGACTAATAATTGTTTGATCTCGACCACCCTTTCAGTAGACCCCTCAATATATCCCTGGCCACCAAACCCTGGCTCAACGCTCATCACCAGAACTAGGTCTACCTGATCTAGAAATGGAGCGATGTGAGAGACTGGTGTATTGGGTTTTAAAGAAATACCTACATCTTTACCTGTGGAACGGATCAGATCAATAACGGACTGGGGGTCATCAGATGCCTCTATATGAAAGGTGATGCCATCGGCCCCGGCTTTGGCAAATGGTTCCACCAACTTTTCCGGTTCAATGACCATCATATGGACATCCAAATATTTATTTGTTAGAGGCCGTAACGATTTTACAACAGGAGGACCAATGGTAAGGTTGGGAACGAATTGGTTATCCATGACATCAACGTGAATGTAGTGTACACCGCCGGAAGCGCATTGCTCCAAGGCTGTCTGCAGCTTGGAGAAATCAGCCGAAAGAATGGATGGAGCTAGCTTGAATTCCGAGATCATTTTGAGTGATGGAAATTAACCGCCGAAATGAATTTGGACAACGATGAATAAACGGTTCTAGACAAAATTTACTATTTCAACTAGATCAGCGCTCAAACTATTCCCCACCGGGCAATGCTCAGCTATACGCTGTAAAATTGTTTTCTCCTTTGAAGACAAATGATCAGGGAAATGAAAATCGATCTTGATCTCGCTGATTCGCCGTGGATCCGTCCCCATGATCTTTTTCACTTCTGCCATGGTTCCGGTCATATCAATAGTCCGTTTTCTAGCAGCGATCCCCATGATGGTCATCATACAGTTTGCCAGTGAAGTTGCACAGAGGTCTGTGGGAGAAAAAGCCTCCCCTTTTCCTTCATTGTCCAGAGGTGCATCGGTAATGATCTTTTCACCTGATTGAACATGAGTCGCTTCAGTACGCAGATCTCCTAAATATGTTACTGTTGAAGTATTCATGGCTTCTCCTAAAAGTTAAATATTAATCCATAGCCACTTTATAAGTGGCAATCTTTTCATTTACTATCTCATATGACCACTTCGAAATGATAACCCAAGAAATAATCTTTCGATTTCTCTACATCGTTTACATTGAATTTCAGTCTCCCATGGCAAGGGTTAATTGATTATGGCATTCATTAAAGTTATTTTCTGTTACAAATATGGGTTCCTGGTACTCAATGATTATTGTTGTAAAAAAATAAGGCACCTGTTTGTTGTCCCAGTTCCAAAAAATAGGGAAAAAACGTTTAGCTGATACGCGAACTGGGAGAACTGGCACACCGGACTGTAAGGACATATGTAACACACCTTTTTTCAATTCTTTCTGGGGACCGTAAGGTCCGTCGGGAGTTATAAAACAGCGATATCCCTTTTTCAGCTCAACTACGATCAGGTCGGCCGCTTCTTTTCCTCCATGACCGGTGGAGCCTACAATTACATGACAGCCCTGCCACTCCATTGCGAGTTTAATCTTATTCATATACCAAGAAGGGTGCATGAACTGAACATGCCTTTTGACGTCAGCTAATCCGAGCCAATATAAAGACCCTTTATGGTGCCAGGCGGATTCGATTCGGGACGAGTGTTTATCTAAATATTCCTGTCCTTCAATAATGATCTTACAGGTTTTTAACACCAGCCATTTGTAACTGAAAATAAATGCCGCACCAATATATGAATGGAGGAGGTAAAAGGGTGTGAACCACCAGGGAATATTGTAGAAAGTGTATTTAATTAAACTCATTGCTAAATGTATTAGCTATATGTTTATCCACATTGTCCGGTTCATATTCGGCTAAGATTTGATCCAAAAGCTTAAACTGTTTCTCTCCCTTTTCATAGACCTTGCTGTAAGGCAGTTGATGAAAGGAAACCATGGAATATCTAGGAATGAATTCACTGGGGAAGAATTGCTCCATTTTCAATTCCAGTTCACGGCGTTTCTTGTAATAATTATCGTTCACCTTATCCCGCATTTCGATATAATTCTCCAAGGCCATATCTGCAATAGCGTGGCCATTCCTCACGTGTAACTTTGAAAATTCATTTAGAATTGTATTCCAATCACCGTCATATTCTTTTAAAAGACTGTTCAAAACAGTGCAATCCTGGAAAGAAGCATTCATACCCTGGCCAAAGAACGGCACCACTGCGTGGGCTGCATCACCCAATAATAATGCAGAATTTCCAACGTTCCATGGATTGCAATATACTGATCCCAGATTTCCAGTGGGATTTGTCTGATACTCTTCTGTTAAATGATTAAATAGAGGAACAGTATCAGGGAAATAAGTTTCAAATAAGCTTACGATTTCTTCTTTCGAATTGACTGTTGCAAAACTGGTTTCCCCTTCCATTGGGAAAAAGAGTGTACATGTAAAAGATCGATCCATATTTGGCAAAGCAATAAGCATAAATTGTCCCCGGGGCCAGATGTGGAGGGCGTGGGGTTCTAATTGAAACCCCCCCCCATCTGATGGGGAAATTGTTAATTCCTTATAGCCGTGTCCCAAAGGTTTGTGGTTGAATTTGATCCCTCCCTTGTCTACCATTGACTCTCTCACTGCTGACGCTGAGCCATCCACACCCATGATCAAATCAAAGTTATGTAAGTCTTTTTCACCAGTATATTTATTCATAATTGTGAATGTCTTTTCATCCAGATCCACATCGGTGCAATCTTGGTTAAAATGGATGGTAACCTTCCCAGTGTTCTCCGCAAAAGACATGAGCTCCATATTCAATGTTGCCCGGGATACCGAATAAATGACCTCTTTCTCTTTTTGTCCATAGGGCTGCAAATGGGTGGACCCATCCAGGTCGTGGATCATGCGACCTTTCATGGGAATTGTCAATAGATCGATCTTTTCATAAACACCTACTTCTTTTAATGCCTGGATACCACGAATAGACATGGCAAGGTTGATTGATCTTCCGGCCCTAATATTTTCTTTCCGCATATCGTGACGGCGTTCAAATATCTCAACATCATATCCATGTTGAGCCAAATACGTTGCCATTAGCGGCCCCGTGAGGCCGGCGCCGATCAGGGTGATCTTTCGCGCCATAAAATTAACCCACCAATGATCTTATGATATTAACAGCGCAGTAAACGTCAGAAAAAGAATTATATAATGGTGCAGGAGCAAGTCGAATAACATCCGGTTCACGCCAATCGCAAATGAGCCCCCTTTCTCCCAATTGCTTAAACACTTTCTTCCCATCCTTATGTATAATTATCGACAATTGACAGCCTCGATCTTTTGGGTCCGATGGAGTGATAATAGATACTTTATCTTCAAAAGTATTCAAAAGAAATTCCAAATAACCAGTCAAATTTTCACTTTTCTTTCGCAATGCAATCATGCCCACTTCATCAAAAATATCCATAGACTTACGCAAGCATGCCATGGGCAATATAGGTGCATTACTAATTTGCCAACCTTCAGCACCAATAATGGGATCAAAATCTGGACCCATATCAAACCGCGTCTCTTTATCATGGCCCCACCAGCCGGCAAACCGGGGACCGTCCCAGTTCGCATGTCGCTCATGGATAAATACACCCCCGGGGCTACCGGGGCCTGAATTCATATATTTATAAGTACACCAGGCAGCAAAATCCACATTCCATTTATTAAGCTCTAATTTCAAATTTCCAGCTCCGTGAGCTAGGTCAAAGCCCACAAAAGCACCTATCTCGTGCCCTGCTTTTGTAATGGCTTCCATGTTAAAGGCTTGACCAGTATAATAGTTTACTCCGCCAATCATAATGGTGGCAATAGAATCACTCTCCGATCTCAATGCGTGTAGAATATCATCTGTCCGTAAACATTTTTCTCCATGCCGTGGTGCCAGCTCTATCAACGCTTCTTTTGGATCATGTCCATGAAACCTGATCTGTGATTCCACTGCATACTGATCTGATGGAAAGGCTCCCTTTTCAATCACAATTTTATAACGTTTGGTATTAGGCTGGTAAAATGAGGCCAGAAGAACATGGAGATTCACCGTCAGGGCATTCATTACAACTACTTCTGTAGATTTTGCGCCAACAAGCCGTGCGGTTGAATCTGTCAAATGTTCGTGGTAGGCCTCCCACCTATCATGCTGACCGATGACGCCCAGTTTTTCCCACACATCCAATTCTTCATTCACCGCTGCCTTGGCCATTTTGGGCATGAGCCCTAGAGAATTTCCACCGAAATAGAGGATATCTTTACCATTGAATTGAGGAAAATGGAATCGGCCCCTGTAAACACTGATTGAATCTTGCTGATCCATTCGTTGAGCAAATTCTTTAGAGTCATAATAAATCATGATAGATCCAGTGGAAAAATTAAGGGTCTGCTTGGGGAAGCATCACTGATAAATTGAATGATCTGAATCTGAACAAGGTATGGTCCGTCTTGGACATGGTTTGGAACATAAATCATTTCAGAGATGGTCTTTTTTGACGGGTTTGCCCCATTGAGTGAATGACTCCCCTGATCGACACCCCAGAATATGTGATGATTTTCCAGCTTACCTTCATCATAGGCCGTATCGATACTGGGCATGTCCACCAGTAAATGACGAATACCCAATTCGTTCAGTTTGTCCATAGCGCCTGATGAAAAATATGGCGGTAGGTTTTTAGCATCATAGGTGGCCGATCGTTTTGATTCATCATTAGGCAATGTTCTGATTATCAAGGCCTGTTCAAACCCTTGTTCTAATTTTAATTGTTCGCTACTGATCATTCTATTCTCCGGATTGACAGTCACCAATGTGGCCGGGATCATGGAATCTGTGATCAATTTACTAACATGTACATCTTCGTCTACAATATGCCCCACACATTCCGTATGGGTGCCATTGCAGTGGGGAATGAATGTAACCACATCAAAATTGCAGCCGCCTCCTTGTTTGGTATCACCGATAACGCTCTCACTTTTGTATGGCGCGGCTGTCGCCCGGCCCACATCAAAATAATTGGCCTGGTCCCCTTTAAAATCCAGAGGTATAGAAAGATCAATAAAATAATCTGTATTATAATGATAGAGGCGGGAATCGATCTCAACAGAACTATACATTTTTGAAATATCCTTTATCCAATCCCAGCCAATCCAAAGCATTTTGAAATAATAATTTGTCCTTCTCTTCATTTGAAAAATCAGACGATTCGATCAATTGGCCTGGCTCCAGTTCACCCAATGGAAAAGGATAGTCCGTTCCCAGAGCTATCTTATCAGCTCCTACTTTTTTCATAAGAAATTTCAAGGCATCAGGATCATGGGTCAATGAGTCCACCCAGAATTTTCCTAAATATTCACTCGGAGTTATTTTATTATCAACAGCGCAAAGGTCTGGGCGCATATTAAAGCCATGCTGAACACGGCCAGCCGTAAATGGAAAAGTGCCCCCTCCATGGGCAAATGCTACCCGAAGCTTTGGAAGCCTTTCAAACACGCCCCCAAATATCATGGAGCAGATGGCACGGCTTGTTTCCGCCGGCATGCCCACCAGCCACGGCAGCCAGTACTTCTTCATATCCTTATCTCCCATCATGTCCCAGGGATGAACAAACAGGGACATTCCTAATTCCGATGCAGCTTCAAAGACAGGAAACAGTTCTTCCTCACTTAAATTTTTCCCATTAACGTTTGAGCCAATCTGAATTCCTGCCAGTTTTAATGCTTTGCAGCGCTCTAATTCAATAACTGCTTTTTCTGAATCTTGAAGTGGTATGGTTCCTAACCCAATGAATTTTTTGGGAAATTCTTCCACCGCAGCCGCAATATGATCATTCAGTAATTTGGAAAGATCTAGAGCATCATCTGCATTTGACCAGTAGCTGAACATGACCGGAACGGTGGAAAGAACCTGTGCATTCACTCCATAAACACTGCATTCATTCATTCGCACATGTGGATCCCAAAGATTTGCCTCAACCTCGCGGAAAAACTGTTCATCTTTCATCATTCTCGCGCAACCGGTTTTATGGTGATCCAAATGGATCCACCCACTGTAACCATATTTTTCTTTCAGGTTGGGCCATTCTTTTGGAAGAATGTGGGTATGGATATCAATTTTCATACTTTTGTTCTCACTGTGGATTATGGTTTTTCCTGCACGGCACCGCAAGATTCACAGGTTCTGGCATCCATATCATTCCAGTAAGCATCAAATAAAGGCGGGAGTTGGGTGACAATATTTTCCAGATCCAATGTCACTTCATGTAGCATCTTATTGCATACATCACAGTACCATTGAAAAGCATCCAAGGCCCCTTCTTCCCGCTGGTATTCTACCACAAGTCCAACAGTATTCTCAAATCGTTGGGGAGAATGGGGTATATTTTTTGGAAGAAGAAATATTTCTCCTTCCTGGATGGGGACATCCACCGGTTTGCCGTTGTCCATGATTTTCAAAAGCATATTCCCTTCCAGTTGATAAAAAAATTCTTCCACTGGATCCACATGGTAGTCTTTCCTAGAATTTGGACCGCCCACTACCATAATCATGAAATCTCCTTCATCATACACCACACTATTGCCTACCGGAGGTTTGAGTAAATGACGATTCTCTTCGATCCAGTTTTTAAAGTCAATTGGTGCTGCTAATGGCATACTTAACTCCTAATCAATGGTTGCAATACACTTTAATTCAATGGCAATGGGCGTTGGTAAGGATGAGACCTCCACTGTAGTTCTGCAGGGTTGATTCTCTTTGAAATAGGTTTCATAAACCCGGTTATAAGTATCAAAATCGTTTTTCATATTTGTTAGAAATACCGTCACATCTACCAGGTTTTCCCAACTGCTTCCCGCCCCTTCTAAAATGATGCGGACATTTTCAAAAACTGAATGGCATTGTGCCTCAATATCGTGAGATATAATATTCCCGCTTGCATCCGTTTCCACACCTGGAATTTCATCAGAAGATTGTTTTCTCGGGCCTACTCCAGACAAAAATAATAGATTTTCTATACGCTTAGCATGGGGATAGAGACCCACTGGTTTTGGTGCTTTATCTAATTGGAAATCGTCAGCCATAATTTCTCTCCCTTATTTCTTTTAATTCCTCCCATGTTTCTGCAGTGGCTAACAGTCGTTCCACAACTCCATTTCGTAACACGGATGTTTCGAAAATTTCTTCCACATCATCGGGCGTTACTTTTACATACCACTGGTTTGCGGGATAAATGACCACACTGGCACCCATTTCACAGGCATCCAAACATCCACTTTTGTTAGCCCGCACCTTACCTTTCAAGCCATGTTTATTGATAAGCTGAACAAATTTCAAACGAATATCCATCCCACCGCATCGTTTGCAGTCTCCCTTGGGATTATCTTCATCTCGTTCATTTATGCAAACAAAAATGTGTTTAGTGTATTTTGGTGTCATTGGAACCGGCAAATATTTTTCTGTTCTGTAAAAAAGTCTAGGGCCTCCATACCCCCTTCTCGGCCCAAACCAGAATTCTTCATTCCGCCAAAAGGTGTCCGCAGGTCCCGGACCATCCAGCAGTTCACCCATACTACCCCCGATTCCAGTTTATCGGCAACACGATCGGCCTTTATTTTATCCTCCGTCCAAATGGTTGCCGAAAGGCCATATTGTGTGGAGTTTGCCATAGAAATGGCCTCTTTTTCTGATTTGAAGGGAATCAAGGACACAACCGGTCCAAATATTTCTTCCTGATTCGTGCGGCAGTCTGAACTCAATCCATCGATTACCGTGGGCGCAACAAAATAACCCTTGCTACAGCGTCCGTTAACGTTGACTTTTGATCCGCCTGTCAATATTCTACCACCTTCTTCTTTTGCAAGGTCAATATACCCAGTAACTTTTTCCATATGCTCCTTTGATATCAATGCACCCATATTCGTTTCTTCATCATTGGGGTCGCCCACGATCAATGAACGTGTTTTTTCAACAAACGCATCTCGGAATTTCTCATAGAGTGACTCTTCAACGAAAATCCGTGAGCCGCACAGGCAGATCTCTCCTTGATTTGAGAAAGAGGAACGGACAGTCGTCTCCAGCATGGATTCAAAATCACAGTCATTAAAAATAATATTGGGATTCTTACCACCCAATTCTAATGACAATTTCTTAAACTTGGGAGCGGCTTCCCTACTAATTGCCTCACCTGTTTTGGTCCCGCCGGTAAACGAGATTGCCTTGATTTTTGAGTGGGATACGATAGCTGATCCTGTATTCTGTCCGGAGCCCTGCACTATGTTCAATACTCCACTTGGTAATCCAGCTTCCTGGCATATTTCACCCAGTTTAAATGCAGTATAGGGAGTCAATTCTGATGGTTTACCGATCACACTATTGCCAAATGCCAGTGCCGGAGCTATCTTCCAGGTGAATAAGTAAAGTGGGAGATTCCATGGCGAAATACATCCAACGATCCCCAGAGGTTGGCGAGTGATCCTGTTAAGTGAACCCTGTCCATCCAGCATTTCTTCCGTATCACGACCATGGACAAGGTCACCAAAAAAGCGGAAATTTGCAACTGCCCTGGGGATGTCCACAGATCGAGCTAAAGATAGTGGCTTTCCAGTATCTCTGGATTCCAATTCAGCCAGTTCCTCCAACCGCAAATCGATTCCATCCGCGATCTTATGCAATATTCCGGATCTTTCTTCCCTAGATGTAATTGACCAATTAGAAAAAGATTGTTCTGCAGCTGCAATAGCAGTTTCCACATCTTGATCATTGGAATCTGGTACCCTGGCATATACCTGACCAGTGGCAGGTTCAAAAACATCTAAATAATTCCCGTGAATGGGGTCTATAAACTGTCCGTTTATAAAATTGGCAAGGGTTTCCATCAAACCCCGAATCGGCCGCCATCGATAGAAAAATCGGAACCGTTAATATAGTTGGCAGATTCAGATGCTAAGAAGGCTACAGCTGATGCGATTTCTCCGGGCTCTCCAATTCTACGCATGGCAGTTTTTTTGGAAATAGATTCAACCATTTCATCATAAGAGATCCCTGAGTTTTCAGCCCATTTTTCCAAGAGTTCCTTTAATCGTTCGGTGTTTGTATATCCTGGAAGAATATTGTTCACAGTAATTCCATCTGGCCCTAATTCCAATGCAAATGTCTTTGCCCATTGGGCGACCGCACCTCGAATTGTATTGGATACTCCCAAACCGGGAATTACTTGCCGAACCGATGTAGAAATAATATTTATGATCCTACCATAGCCCAGTGTTTTCATTCCGGGCACCACTGCCTGCGCAAGGAACTGGTTGGCAATAACATGTCTTTTAAAGGCCACCTCAAATTCATCTGCTTCCGCTTCGATCAATGGACCGCCATGGGGCCCACCCGTATTATTCATGAGTATATGCACGGGCCCGTTTTCTGATATATGAGTTTCCACTTTTTGCTTCAGTTCATCCGGATCA
>CAZECA010000038.1:0-13903 GCA_964510385.1 uncultured bacterium | reverse complement strand
CGGAAACGTGTGGGCGCCACACTTATCACCAATGAGCATAGAATCACACTGGGAGTAAGTTCGAGCATTTTCCGCATTTTTCAAAATTTTGACACCGCCCCTATATGTTTGCTGACCCCTACCGGCAGAGATGCCTTTAGATATAATAGTGCTTTTAGTGTTTTTTCCCAAGTGAACCATCTTTGTTCCCGTATCCGCCTGTTGAAAATTATTGGTCAACGCCACTGAATAAAATTCGCCTACAGAATTGTCGCCTTTCAAAATACACGATGGATATTTCCAGGTAATGGCAGAACCAGTTTCGACCTGTGTCCATGAGATCTTTGAGTTCTCTTCAAGGCAGGTTCCGCGTTTGGTGACAAAATTATAAATCCCACCTTTTCCTGTTTTGGGATCCCCAGGGTACCAGTTCTGAACAGTGGAATACTTGATAGTGGCATCTTTATGGGCCACCAGTTCCACCACCGCTGCGTGCAGTTGATTTTCATCCCTCATGGGAGCTGTGCAACCCTCCAGATAGCTCACATAGCTTCCTTCATCCGCGATAATAAGTGTTCGTTCAAATTGGCCTGTGTTAGCAGCATTGATCCGAAAATATGTTGATAGTTCCATTGGGCACCGCACTCCTTTGGGGATATAGACAAAACTTCCATCTGTAAATACGGCTGAATTGAGGGCGGCAAAATAATTGTCTGTGTGGGGGACTACAGATCCCAGATATTTTTGAACAAGCTCCGGATGGTTTTGAACGGCTTCTGAAAATGAACAAAAAATTATACCGTGCTTCTCCAGTTCATCCTTAAACGTTGTGGCAACCGACACTGAATCAAATACGGCATCCACGGCCACCCCTGCCAACAGTTTTTGCTCTTCCAGGGGAATACCTAATTTATTGTACGTTTCCAGTAACTCTGGATCCACCTCATCCAGACTTTTTAAATCTTTTTTCTTTGGAGCGGAATAATAACTGATGGCTTGGTAGTCAATCTGTGGATAGTCAACTTTTGCCCATGCGGGCTCAACCATATTGAGCCATTTTTCATATGACTGTAACCGCCAATCCAGCATGAATTTAGGTTCACTCTTTATGGCTGAAATGGATCGAATGACATCTTCATTTAATCCCGGGGGTAGCGTATCCTGCTCAATATCTGTGACGAAGCCATACTTATAGTCCTGCTCAATGGCTTTTTCAATTACTTTAGACATGATTTATATTTTCGCTTGTGCCTATACAGAAAAACTTGTGCCGCACCCGCACGTACGATTGGCATTTGGGTTATGGATTTTAAATCCTCCGTTCAACAGATCATCAGAATAATCCACTTCCAGTCCTTTTAGATAGAGCCAACTTTTCAAGTCACAAAGAATCTGCAACCCATTTGATTCCATAACCTTATCCATATCGCCAGGTTTTTCTTCAAATGTCATCTGATAATTCATTCCTGAGCATCCGCCGCCTTCAACGCCCATTCTTAGCATCCAACCTTTTTTCCCCTCAGCCGTCATGGCGTTCTTAATCTTTTCGATGGCTGTTGGTGTTATCGTTATCGTTGCGTTGGCAAATTCTGTTAGTTTCTTTTCCTGAGAATTTTCAGACATTTTACTCCCATTCCGTTTTTGATTCTTCGGTGTATGTTTTTGTTGGAGAAAACCCCAATTTTTCTTTTGCCTCATCAGACATCATTTCTGGATTCCATGGTGGATCGAATGTCACATCTACAGTTGTTTCTTCAACTCCTTTTAGACTGGTCACTTTAGATTTTATGTCTTCTGCCATTTGTTGTGCCATTCCGCATCCAGGCGTGGTAAGAGACATGGTAATTATAACATTGGGTTCTTCAATTTGAATATCGTAGATCAGACCCAGGCTCCACAGATCCACTGGTATCTCCGGGTCATAGCATTGTTTTAAAACGTCGATGATCTGTTCCTTGTTTATGGTCATCATTTCTTCACTGGGTGATCTCGCCAACAGTCATATTTTCAAACATGGAACGCATACTGTCATTGATACGCTGAATTGGAGAACGAATATTGCAGGCAGAGATCAGCGTGCAATCAGAATCAAAATAGCAATCCATCATGCCAAGTGGCCCTTCCATCTTTTCAAAGAAGTCCTTCATATTGATCTTATCCAATGATTTGTTGATTCTGTAGCCGCCTGTAGGTCCCTGAACGGCAGTCAAAATGCCTTCCCGGGACAGGTGCTGTAACGTTTTCGCCAGTAGCTCCACCGGCATGGAGTACAATTCTGCAATCTCTTTAGCATTGGTTAATTCACCGACTTCTTTATCCTGCATGTGACGCAATGCAATGAGGGCATACTCTACTTTTCGAGTGATTTTTAACATAATTAAATCCGATTAAAATTATCGGTGAAATTTAAATGGAAATAAAAACACGGGACAAGATTTATTTACGACTTTAATAGTCGGGTATAGCTACTTTACAGAAATCAGATGGTTTTCTTTTTTCGTTATTTTGCCAATTACAATGGGATGAAAAAACTGAGTGTCTGATACATGGCTAATATATTCATTGACAGAATTCTCAGGCAATGATACCAGTAAGCCTCCAGATGTCTGCGCATCTGCAATCATATATTTTTCTGCCTTAGAAATAGCAGTATCAAAGACCACATCATCCCTAACAAATTCTAGGTTTCGTTTTGTGCCTCCGGCTATTACATTTTGCTCTGCCAGTTCACTGACGCCTTCTAAGAACGTAATATCCTCAAATTGGATTTCAGCTGAAACGTGACTGGCCAAGGTCATTTCCCGCAGATGACCCAATAGCCCAAATCCAGTCACATCCGTTGCAGCGTGCACCCTCAGATTCTTAAATGCATCAGCGGCTGCTTTATTCAGTGTTGCCATGGACTCTACTGCTGATGATATCAATTTTTCATGAGCTTTATTATTTTTGATAGCAGTGGAAATGATTCCTGTGCCTAATGGCTTTGTCATTACCAGTGTGTCGCCCGGCTGGGCTCCATTATTTCTGATGAGGTGTTCTTTTTCTACCTCCCCTGTAACTACCAAACCATATTTTGGCTCATGATCATCAACGGAATGGCCGCCCACTATAGGAATTCCTGCCTCTACAGCTTTGTCAGCACCTCCTTGTAATATATTGGTAAGCATTTCTTTTGGTAGTTCATTAATTGGATACCCCACAATGTTCAATGCAAATGATGGTGTTCCTCCCATTGCATAGATATCGGAGAGGGAGTTGGCCGCAGCTATTTGACCGAATTGGTAAGGATCATCCACAATGGGAGTGAAAAAGTCCACTGTTTGCACCAAGTACCTTCCGCCATCAAGGCGTACCACGGCGCCATCGTCAGCTCCTTCAAAGCCAACGATCACCCTGTCATCTGATGGTAAGTTGAGTTGACCCAGAACCTGGGTCAGGTCTTTTGGACCGATCTTACACGCTCAACCGCTGCCGTGAGATAGGGTAGATAGTCGTATTTGTTCTTTGGTCATATTTATAATTTTTCTGTCAGTTTTCTTACGTCTTCAATGGTATTGATCTCGTGATCTGAAAGGTACTCCAGGTGTATCGTTTTAAAAACTGAATGAATATGAATCTGGGATTGATACTGATGGAATACCATGGGAATATGGATAGTCTTTAGGGCCATCAACTGATCGGGAAAATGAATCTCCGTTGGTTTCAATGCGGAAAGTGTGGCGTGCGATGCTGTGAGCTCACCGCGAATCTCTTGAATATCTTTCAATAATAATTTTTTACTGAATTCCCATGGCGCAGTATCATCGACGGATTCTTTTAAATAGTCGTAACCCTGTTGATAGTGATCCAAGAAAAATTGTCCATAAACCCCTTTTGACAGTGTGTCAGATAAATACGCATTCAGGTCATCCTGACATTTCTGCAAATAGTTTTTCCATTGGGGAAAATGGCTCCGGAACAAAAAATATCCGAACGATGTCTTGAACGAATTACCACGGTTAAAAAATGCTTTTACTTCATAGGTTAATTTTTTCATATCATTCCGAATTGATTGAGGAAAAAGATGAACGCTCAATGGCGAAGGTGCTTTGGAGCCCTTGATAAAATCGGTTGGAATTTTTAATTCATTTATATTTAGTGAGTATCCTTTCTCTATGCCTTGAATATTGATCTGGATAAATGCACCGAGATCGCTCATTTTTATTAGGTTTCCCAGTGCTTTGTCAAATTCTGGAATGGTTGCAATGGATGGAGATGCGAGGTCACCGGATATCTCCGGAAAAATAGAAAGTTGACTCGGATTACGTTTTGGACTCATATACAGAGAAGTGAGTTTACACTGACAGGAAATAAAGTGCAATTTTTCATCCACTATAAAAACTGGTTCTATATCAATTGATTTACGTATGAACCGTATGCTAAATTTGAAACTGGTCAGACAGTAAAAACGATTGAGAGCTCAATATAGAACGCCAAAAATACTCCCGTTTGTAAAAGGAATTATTGTAATATAACCTAAATTAAAGATCCCTAAAATTTTATGGAGAAAACACTTAAGAAGATAGATGACGTTGTAATACGATTTGCCGGAGATTCTGGTGATGGTATGCAGCTTACTGGTGGACGATTCACAGATACCACAGCCATTGTAGGAAATGACCTAAGTACCCTCCCTGATTTCCCAGCGGAGATACGTGCTCCCGCAGGCTCACTGGCAGGGGTAAGCGCATTTCAGATTCATTTTAGTTCAAAAGATATTCATACTCCAGGTGACAAGGTAAATGTTCTTGTGGCCATGAATCCGGCAGCGTTAAAAGTACACCGGGAAGAACTGGAACCAGGTGGAATGCTTATATGTAACACAGCTGCATTCAGCAAAAAGAATTTGACCTATGCCGGCTTTGAGACCAATCCCCTGGAGGATGGCTCGCTGGATGATTATTTCAATGTATATGCTATTGATATGAGCAAAATTGTTTCCGAAGCATGTGCAGATATGAAGCTGACCCCAAAGACAGTAGAGCGAACCAAAAACCTGTTCGCTTTAGGTCTGCTATTTTGGATATATGATCGCCCCCTGGACCCCACAAAGGATTGGCTGGAGAAAAAATTTGCGAAACGTCCGGAGCTAGTGGAGGCCAATGTAAGGGCCATGAATGCAGGCCACAATTATGGTGACACTACAGAGATATTTACCACTCGCTATAAAGTGGATAAAGCGGACCTACCGCCAGGAGTCTATCGAAATATCGTTGGGAATTATGCGTTATCGTTGGGGCTTGTAGCTGCTTCAGAAAGATCAAACTTACCCTTATTCTATGGCGGGTATCCCATAACGCCTGCCAGCGATATTTTGCATCATTTGTCTGCCCTAAAACACCATAATATAAAAACATACCAGGCAGAGGATGAGATCGCTGGAATGACATCCAACGAAGGCGCTGCATTTACAGGAAGCCTGGCGGTTACCGCATCGTCCGGTCCCGGAATCGCGCTAAAAGGTGAAGCGCTCGGACTGGCCGTCATTTCAGAATTACCGATGGTGATAGTGAACGTGCAACGGGGTGGACCCAGTACTGGGTTACCCACGAAAACAGAACAAGCAGACCTTTTTCAGGCCATTTATGGACGCAATGGAGAGGCCCCTCTGCCAGTGATCGCTTCAGCCACACCTGGCGATTGTTTTTATGTTGCCTATGAGGCATGCCGCATCGCCATCAAGTATATGACGCCCGTTATTTTATTGACAGATGGATATTTAGCAAACGGATCAGAGCCCTGGTCCATTCCAAATGTAGATGATTTGGAGCCGATCGAAGTGAAGTTTGCTGATACTTCTGCCAAAGTTGATGGGCAATTCATGCCCTACATGAGGGATAAGGATACACTGGCGCGACCCTGGGCAGTTCCCGGCACTGAAGGGCTGGAACATCGGATTGGCGGATTGGAGAAAGAAGACGTGACAGGAAATGTCAGTTATGATCCTGAGAATCATCACCATATGACTATTACAAGGCAAAAGAAGATTGATAATATTGTGAATGATATACCGCCAACTGAGATTTTTGGAGAGAGCAGCGGTGATCTGTTAATTCTAAGCTGGGGGGGGACCAAGGGTGCCTGCCGTTCTGCAGCTGAGGACCTCCAAGCAAACGGCGAATCAATAAGTCACGTTCATTTAAGATGGGTAAATCCACTGCCCAAAGATCTGGGTGAAATTCTTATCCGATTCAAAAATATTTTGATCCCAGAAATTAATATGGGACAGCTGATCAGATTGGTTCGGTCTGAATATCTGTTGGACGCTCAAGGATTAAATTTGATGAGAGGTAAACCTATTGGTAAGAGTCGAATCATTGAAAAAGTAAATGAAATTCTAGGAAACTGAAATGGCTGAGACAAACACAGCAGACAAGAAAAAATATGCACGAATGGACTTCGCATCGGATCAGGCTGTCCGCTGGTGCCCCGGTTGCGGTGATTATGCTATCCTAGCCCAAACCCAAAAGGTCTTCCCGGATCTGGGCGTGGATAAAGAGAATGTGGTCTTTATCTCGGGTATTGGTTGCTCCAGCCGCTTCCCCTATTATATGAATACCTTTGGTTTCCATACCATTCACGGTCGTGCTCCTGCTATTGCATCCGGGGTGAAGATTGCGAACCCTGAACTCTCTGTCTGGGTAGTCACTGGAGATGGTGATGGTCTTTCGATTGGTGGAAACCATACTATCCACCTTCTGCGCAGAAACCTGAATATTAATGTGCTATTATTCAACAATCGTATTTATGGTTTAACCAAGGGTCAATACTCTCCCACGTCTGAAGTGGGCAAGGTTACCAAATCCACCCCCATGGGCTCACTGGATAGGCCGTTCAATCCCATGACGCTGTCGCTAGGCGCTGATGCCACATTTGTTGCACGGACCATTGATAGAGAGACCAAGCATATGCAGGCCATGATCGAGCGTTCTCACAAGCATCAGGGCACATCATTTTTAGAGATATATCAAAATTGCAATATTTTCAATGATGGTGCGTTCGCGCCAATGACGGATAAAGAGACCAAAACTGATAAGGTTCTCTGGCTCGAGAATGGCCAGCCCATGGTTTTTGGCGCAGAGAAGAATAAAGGAATCAAGCTTGATGGAAATAAGCCAGAGGTTGTAGAACTGAATGGTGAATATTCTGTGGATGATATACTGGTTCACAATGAACAGGATTTTGTCATTGCATCTATGCTGGCAAGTTTAACCTATCGAGAGGATTTTCCAGATCCCATCGGAGTTTTATTTTCTATTGACACCCCTACTTATGAGCACATGGCATCGGAACAGGTGAACACAGCGATCGAGAATAGGGGCAAAGGGAGCATCCAGGAATTATTGAACTCTGGGCAGACATGGGAGGTAAAATAATATCATGTCCACCCGGACCGAACAAGACAGTCTCGGACCGGTGAATGTTCCTGCCGATCGTTACTGGGGAGCACAGACCCAGCGGTCTATTCAAAATTTCAAAATAGGAAACGAAACGTTTCCCAGGGAATTCATCCGGGCATACGGCATTCTGAAAAAAGCTGCCGCTACAGTAAACGAATCCTTCGGTAGCCTAGATTCAGAACTGGCAGATACTATTCGCAGTGCTGCCGATGAGGTCATTGATGGCAAACTGGATGACCATTTCCCATTGGTGGTGTGGCAGACAGGCTCCGGGACACAGACCAATATGAACGTAAATGAGGTGATATCCAACCGGGCCATCGAAATGCTGGGTGGAGAATTGGGCAGTAAGAATCCGGTCCATCCCAATGACCATGTCAACATGTCCCAGTCCACCAATGACACATTCCCAACTGCCATCAATATTGCGGCAGTGGAGGCCGCAACCCAGCGATTGATACCGGGTCTGGAAAAACTTCAGAAAGCATTATCATCAAAAGCAGACGAATTCAAAGAAATCATCAAGCTCGGACGGACCCATTTACAGGATGCCACTCCCTTGAGCCTTGGACAGGAGTTTTCTGGATATGCCTCCCAAGTGGAACATGGAATCACTCGGGTAAACAATGCTCTGAACCATTGCTATGAACTGGCTATGGGAGGCACAGCAGTGGGCACTGGAATTAATTCTGTTGAAGGTTTTGGAGAATCGGCTGCCAGTGAAATAGCAGTACTGACCGGGTTACCCTTTGTGACAGCCCAAAATAAATTTGAAGCACTAGGGGGACAGGATAGTATTGTGGAATTATCCTCTATGCTGAAAACAGTGGCCGTTTCCCTGCACAAGATCGCCAATGATATTCGCATGCTGGGCAGCGGTCCCCGCTCCGGCATCGGTGAACTGATCCTTCCGGCGAATGAACCAGGGAGCTCCATCATGCCGGGGAAAGTAAACCCCACCCAGGCTGAAGCTCTGACGATGGTCTGCGCCCAGGTTATTGGTAATGATATGACAATTACTACCTCTGGAGCATCGGGCCATTATGAGCTAAATGTCTACAGGCCTGTAATGGCATTTAATATTATTCAATCCATTCGTCTTCTGGCCGATGCGTCTGCATCTTTCGCTGACAATTGCGTGTCCGGGATCAAGGCTAATGAAGAACGAATCCACAGCAACCTTCACAATTCACTCATGCTTGTAACTGCCCTTAACCCACATATCGGTTATGACAAGGCAGCGGAAGTAGCTAAAAAAGCCTACGAGGAAAACACCACACTCCGGGAGGCCATTATCGAACTGGGTTATATGAGCGGTGAGGAATTTGATTCACTGGTGGACCCCGGATCCATGGTCCGGCCCAGAAAAAAAAGCTGATCCACAGGGAACAGTTTTTTCTTCACTTCGTACAATTCTCCAATTATAGATTCCTGATCCTATATTAAATTCAAACCAGTGAATTCACTATCGCATATAATCAAGCGCGCCTTATTTACCGTATTTGGAAGTATGTTGGTGGTTTTTGCCTATATCTTATACCTGTCCATCGATCTGCCATCCATTGAGCAATTGGAAAACTATGATCCAGACCTAGTAACTCGGATCTACTCTACCGATGGTGAACTACTCAATGAACTGTATTTTGAAAAGCGTGTATTTTTAGAGCTGGATCAGATCCCCCAGCACATGCTGAATGCGGTAGTGGCCAAGGAGGACAGGCGGTTCTACGATCACTGGGGGATATCTATGCGAGATGTATTTCGGGCGGTGATCATTAATACTGTCACCATGAGCTACCGCTCCGGTTTTAGCTCCCTATCGCAACAGTTAGCCAGAAATCTATACGATAATATTGGATTCAAAAAGACTATCACACGGAAGATAAAGGAAGTAATAACGGCGGTCCAGATCGAGCGAACCTATACTAAGGAAGAGATCCTGGAGATGTATTTAAACAGCGTCCATTTTGGTCATGGAACATACGGTGTTCAGGCTGCAGCCAAACGGTTCTACGGAAAATCCGCCAGCGATCTGACATTGGATGAGAGCGCATTATTAGTGGGACTGCTCCCGGCACCGGCCCGCTATTCTCCGGTCCGTTTCCCGGAACGAGCTCTAACCAAACGAAATGTGGTACTGCGGGTCATGAGGGACCAGGAATATATCTCCCGCTCAGAATATGCAGAGGCCAGAGCTCGTTTGCTGGATAATATCCAGCAGGAGCAACTCCAGGGTGAGGCACCCTATTTTACAGAATATATCCGCCGATTCTTGGAGCGGGAGGATGACGAACTGGGAGTAAATATATATCGGGATGGTTTGAAGATATATACAACCCTGGATTCTCGTCTGCAAAAATTGGCTGAAGATGCGGTCCTGAAATCTGTCTTATCTAACCAGCAAAAACTGAACCAGCGCCTGTTTACTGATGAGGAAGAATTTTCCAAACTGGCCTATTTAGGTATTTATCCGGAGGATACGGTAAAACTCATGATGGCCGGAGAAATGGAATTGTATGAAGACCTCCGGGATAAGTTGCTGGTGCAGAGTTCATTCGTGGCATTGGACACAAGAACAGGCGCCATTTTGGCAATGGTCGGTGGCCGACCCGATTACCCGGATCAGTTTAACCGTGCCACTCAATCTCTGCGCCAACCGGGATCAATATTCAAACCTTTTGTTTATACGGCTGCTATAGATAATGGGGTTCCTGTCACCAAACAATTGCTGAATCAGCCGGTTGTATTAAATGTCCGCAATTCTGATGGTGAGTGGGTAAAATGGATGCCCAATAACTACGACGGAAGTACCGGTGGACGGACCACTATACGGGAAGGGCTACGCCGATCCCTGAATCTTATTTCTGTACGAATGGTTCAGGAAGTTGTCCCAGCAGAAGAAGTGAAACAAACTGCGCGCCGAATGGGGCTCTCTTCTGATATCCGGGCCGTGGACGCCATTGCCCTTGGGACATCGGAAGCTCATCTCATGGAAATGGTGGCCGCCTATGGAACATTTGCCAATAAAGGGGTCTACTGCAGGCCATTTGGAATCACACGGATCGAGGACCGGTTCGGAAATGTATTGAGAGAGTACCAGTCTCAAAAGGAAGAAGTATTAAGCGAAGAGACTGCCTTCATGATGACCAATCTTCTCCAAACGGTTCTTGATAGAGGAACAGGAGGCAGTGCCCGCTGGAAATACCATTTTTATCATCCGGCTGCCGGAAAGACTGGCACAACGCAAGGGTGGACAGATGCCTGGTTCGTAGGCTATTCTCCCTTTATTGCTGCGGGAGCATGGTTCGGGGTGGATGACCCCCAAGTAAGTTTAGGAAAGGGGCAGGATGGGAGCAAGGCTGCGCTACCGGCCTGGGCACGATTCATGAGAGACAGCCATGATACTCTTTCCTACTCCAGAAAAAACTTTGAGAGACCTGATCGGATCATTGAGAACAAAATATGTCAGGTTACCAAGAATCTGACTCGGGATCTTTGCCCGGAAGAAACGGAAGTATTCATTTCCGGGACCGAGCCCACACAGAAATGTTCCGTTCATAAACTTTAATCGTAAAAAAGATCTATGGTAACAGGATCCGGACCGATTGAAATCGAATTGGAGAACTGTTCCACACCTGTATTTAGTTTGCCTTCATCATTACAAAAACACTGGAAGATTACGTCACCTTCCCGGACAGTTTCCCCAATCTTTTTCAGACATTCCAATCCAGCAGTGGAATCCAAGATATCATTCTTATGACGTCGACCGCATCCAATATCTGTTAATCCCCAGCCAATTGAAGTGGTGTCCATAGATTGAATTATACCGTCCTCTTTCGCGCGGATATCCGTTTTATAGCGTGGTTCATTGTTTGCCTCATCCAGATTACCACCCTGAGATTCAATGAACTGGTGAAATTTTTCCAATGCGCTTCCGTTTTGAATAAGGTCAATCAATATTTCATGAGACTTCTCTTCCGACAGGGAAGGGTTGGACTGGATCAAAAGTTTTGATGCCAGCTTCATTGTGACCTCCATTGTATCAGCGGGGCCCTTGCCATGCAAACAATTTGTTGCCTCCTGCACCTCACACCACATTCCTGAGAAACGTCCAAGTGGCTGATCCATATTGCTAAACACCAGGTCCGTGCTTACCCCAAAATGTTCACCCACATCTTTCAGCATGGTTCCTAGTTCTTTTCCTTTACTCAGGGTGCCCATGAATGAACCATTGCCAATCTTTATATCGAGAACAAGACCTCCGATTCCTTCGGCGATCTTTTTACTCATGATCGAACCGCAGATTAGAGCTACAGAAGCGATAGTCCCGGTCACATCTCTGAGGGCATATATCTTACCATCTGCCGGACAGATTTCATCTGACTGAGACATCATTCCGCAACCGATCTGACTCACCATCTTTTGGAATTCTTTTACGGATACTTCCGTGCTGAAGCCGGGAATAGTCTCCAGCTTATCGATGGTGCCACCGGTATGACCTAAACTACGTCCGGCGATCATGGGTATGTAGAGACCCGCTGCGGCTAATAAGGGGGTCAGGATCAGAGATATCTTATCTCCCACTCCGCCAATGCTGTGCTTATCAGCTACGTATCCATCCACATGGGAAAAATCCATTGTAATACCAGAACCAATCATAACCTCAACCAATGTATATATCTCATCCTTTTCCATCCCCCTATCATAGATAGCTTGGAGAAAACGGGTCATGGTCGCATCACTTATAGCTCCCTCCACATAGCCACTGATTAGGGAACGGAGCTGGTCCTTCGGTATGGGTCTGCCGCTGTCTTTTACAGCGATGATACTATTGGGATCCATCTCCATCATCATTTTTGTTCCAGGGCCATTTAAAATCTATAGGGGCACGTTCCCGAACAGAGTGTAATGTTAGGTAACCTCCAAAAATTGCCAGTAGAATATTGGGGGTCCACATGCCGACAATGGGAGAAACAATGTTTCTGTCAGCCATTTCTTCTCCACCAATAAGAAAAATGTAATAGATTAGAAAAAATCCAAATCCAAGTGAGATTGCAACGGCAAAACCGCCGCGCTGCGATAATGTGCCCAATGGGGCGCCTACCAGAACGAAGAGAATGCAGGCCACCGGGAGTGAGAATTTTTTATGTATTTCTACTGCATATTTGTTCCAGCTTTTTATGTATGTATCCAGGAGCCGAAACTCATTCTTGGCCTGCCTCTCAAGGCTCCGGAGCCGACGTTCCTTTAGCCGCAATTGCGATTCGATTAGAGTTGTATCCAGTTTGATTTTTTCATGGTAGGATTCAATGATACGCTTTGCCTCCTGGAAGGAGCCGGGAGACACATCCATATCGGTTACTTTTTTCATGGTGCTCTGCAATCTCTCCTCAACGCGTAGTTTTCGTTCCGCATATTTCACTTTCTTTTCCTGCATCAGGGCAACTGTCATTTCCCGGTCAGATCGATTGGCTGTGTCCCTCCGATTCAGCATCAGATCATCGGCCGGTATAGCGATCACGTGTTTCTCAAAATTGATGCGCCGGTAGTTCCCATAGTTATCCATGTCCAGTTCGTGAATCTCACCATTATAGAGATTCATTATGATTGCATCATCCAGTGTTGATAGCTCACCTTTTTCAGAGTAGATACTGGTTTGGATATCCTTGCTGTTTTTGCTGAAAATCCGGACATCTTCCATCATATTCCCATCTTTTCCACGTATGATCATGGAATAATCCGGAATATTATCGATGAAATGTCCCGGCTCGATGTCCAAACCCGGACGCAATTTTCGAATATCTCCGGCCAAGAGTCGTGCCTGGAAATTCATTTCAGGCAGGACACGTGTATTGAAAAAGATTAATAGTAAACAGATGAAAATACCAAACAGTAGGGCCGGGCGCAAAATAGTCAGAAAGCTGATGCCGGACGCTCGTAGAGCGTTGATCTCATTATCTTCTGATAAACGGCCAAAAGCCATCAGCGTAGATATGAGGACCGCCATGGGGACGGCGAGGGCGACAATCCATGCCAGGTTCAGGAATAAATATTCCAGAATAGTTGTCAGATCTAATCCTTTGCCTAGAAACCGATCCACTGCTCTTAAAAAGAAATTAATAAATAAAATAAAGACAATTATCCCGAGAGCATAAATAAAAGGGAGCACAAGTTCGCGTGCAATATAGCGGGTCAAAAGTCGCATGGTAAAAATTACATAAACTTACCCGTGCAAAGGAATGGGAATAGGGTTTGGACCAGATTGGAAAGACCAGTAATTTCGCCAGCCTTAAAAGACATTATTTTATGGTGGGCGTAGCTCAGCTGGTTAGAGCACCTGGTTGTGGCCCAGGAGGCCGTGGGTTCAAGTCCCATCACTCACCCGAAAAAAGTCTTTAAGTGTAAAGACTGAAGATATAAGAAATTCGGGGTGTAGCGCAGTCCGGTTAGCGCACCTGCTTTGGGAGCAGGGGGTCGGGGGTTCG
>CAZECA010000037.1:0-14470 GCA_964510385.1 uncultured bacterium | reverse complement strand
TAAAATGCTTATTCAATACTGCCCAGTACTCTCCCAACTTATCCTTGGCCACATCATGTATCTCATGAGAGTCCTCATAGTAATCCCAGATCATGTTTACTGAACCGTCCAATAAGTCATATTCATATACAATATTGTTCATTAGAAATAAGATAACGTCTTCGACTCGTCTGAATACCGTGATATCTCCAGAAATTGAACTAACTGCATTCCAATTGGACGGATCTTTCAGGTTCGTTGTTTTCCAATTTCCAGAATACATTCCCTGATCTGTGCCTATATACAATGTCTCACCTTCCAAGATCAACCCGGATATTTCATTCAATGTTACTGGCCAATTATTGTACACGTCTTTATAAAAATACTGTTCACCATCATAGTGAAATTCCATGACACCCCAGTTCTGGTTCTGCTGGAATGCTGCAAAAGAAATCGTATCACTTAGACTGAAATCAACAATCTGTGTCAGGTCCAGTTCAAATGTTTCTAATAATTCTAAGGACGGATTAAAAATCTGGATAAATCCATTGGGATTACTACCACCAATCCAGTATTGTCCATAAGGATCCACATCAAGTGTCGCCAAGTCAGTATTCATTAATCCGTGCATTTTAGAATAAGTTTTAAATTGATCTAAATCTCGATTATAAACCAGCAAACCCCCGTCAGTCCCACAGACCAGTATAGAATCAAGTTCCACCATGTCAGCGATATCCAAGGGGGAAGTGAATGCGTTCCACTCCCCTACCCTTGCTTGAGAGAAAAGGATATTTGTGCAAAGCAAGGTCAGGAAAATTTTCATTGGGGAAACTGGAATGGGGCCGGGATGAAGCACATGAGGAAAATGATCAGACACGCATAGCCCACCTTTACATTCGCTTTTGATAGTGGTGTATGAATATCCTGAATGGGGGGATGTTGCGTGGTTCTCATAAGTACTAGTATCAATAGTCCCCAAATGAGCCAGTTCAGTGATAGAAAGCTCAATGGGATCAGCGACAGGAATGCAACCTTCGCCAATTGTTTATGATTCTTACCTAGCATGGCATAGGCTATATGACCACCATCTAGTTGACCTATCGGTAGAAGGTTCAACATGGTCACCAAGAGACCAATCCAACCAGCAAAAGCAATGGGATGAAGCAAAATGTCCATACCCTCAGGTAAACCTGGATGGATAATTTCTGTGAGAATCTTCATTAATATTGAGTCCCCTAAAATTATGCCAACTTGTTCACCATTCACCGGGACAACAGTAGAGAAAATCAATCCAAGAATTAGTGCAGGCACTGCAATAACAAATCCA
Organism: uncultured bacterium; assembly: GCA_964510385.1. Taxonomy (GTDB): domain Bacteria; phylum Fidelibacterota; class Marinisomatia; order Marinisomatales; family TCS55; genus UBA2126. Next base: position 13,164 of record CAZECA010000037.1, on the reverse strand, counting down.
GCGATGGGCCCTGCAGCTCCGATTTGGAGCAGTGCATCCCTTTGATAAATTGGTGAATTAATCTTGATGAAGGCGCCGAATGTACCAATGAGAAATAAAAATGGAGGAGCCGGGATAAAGTAGGGTAACGTAGCATCCACATTGTGTTTCATGGCGTAATAATAATGACCAAACTCATGGCAGCCAAGGATCAACAGTAGTGTAAATGAGAAAGGGATTCCTTTCGTGATCTCAAAGGGATCTGAAAAAATATTTGCTCCTTCCATCATGGCTCCAGCCAAGAGTGTGGTGAACACTGTGGCTATAAACAAACCCATATGAAGCTTTGGGATCTGTGGAATGCGAAATATTACTTTGTCCTCACCGGATCCTGTTATGGTCACAGTACCATTCTCTGAACGTACAATATAATCAAATGGTTCTGTATTCAATACACGTTTAATCTCAACCAAATCTGACCCTGTTAGCAAACGGCCCACTGCGATCCATTTTCCATTATTCTCACCGATCTTTTGTAGCAGAAAATGAGAATCGATCTTGACCAAGGATTGTCGAAATTGTGTCTCGTTCATATCAGGAATATTCTACACATGTTTCATTCAAAGGTTGCACGACTTTTTCTTTCGTGTTTCCAAAACCTTACCGAAGTTTACGCATGAAAAAGCTGTGTTTCTTATTCTTACTAGCGATCCTGAATGCCGGTCAGCCCCTTCAAATCGATGTTCGTCTGCGAGTTATAGATGAAGGATCTGTTAATATTGTGGTTCAGGTGGAAAACCATTCAAAGAGGTCCATTAACCATTTGGAAGGTTTTCTTTCCATGGTTACAGATGATGGCAAACAATTAGCAGAAAAAAGATTGATCATCATTGGGCCAAATGATCATGCACTACATCACAAGCGGACAGTCTCCAAAAATATAAAGATGGATCTAGTGGACCCGTTCCCATCCTATAAATTCAATGTGAGCAAGATTACATTTTCAGGGGACTATAAGATATATATGTACCACCCTGAGATCGGATTCTATCGAATCGATTAAATTACTTAGGTTGTTTTTCCCTGTGTTTCTTATGCTTCTCTTCCAATAGTTCTGCAGGACTATTCTCCTCCATTCGCAAGTGTAGATCATTGATCCAAAATTTTGTTTGCTGAACGTAAGCATCAATGATCTTTAACGGAATACGTTCTCCATACATATTGGCAATAATCATGGCCGAAGGAAGAGGCACGTATACCATTAGGGGATCTGCATAAAAATTATTCAACGACCGTACCATTTCTCTGGGGCTTAAATAATCGATGGTTTCAGCATACAGGCTATCTGCCAATCCCTGTTCCACTGTCCATGTTTTTAGATAGTAAAATAATCGCCCATCGAGAACACCATTAACATAGGCTACTTTTATCCGATATTCCATATCCGGATTGCCTTCCGCTAATTGATTAACACGCTTCCAGTCACCGCCATCCCAGAAGAGACGATTCTGCTGTTGGCTAAAAAGTGCCACAATTAAAAATAGGAATATAAATGATCGTTTGAACATTATTCCGTGATCCCCACAAGGTCAAACATGAAGGCCATTTCCAGGGCATCCTCCCTGTAACGCAAAAATCTTCCGGACTTACCTCCATGTCCAGCTTCTAAATTGGTATGGAATAATAGCTGATGATTGCCGGTCTTAATATCACGGAGTTTTGCTACCCATTTCTGAGGCTCCCAATACTGAACCTGGGAATCAAAATATCCTGTAGTAACCAGCAGGTTTGTATAATCCTTGGCCTCTATATTATCATAAGGAGAATAGGTCATGATATACTCATACTCCTCCTTCACCCTTGGGTCACCCCATTCATCCCATTCGTTTGATGTCAGTGGTATAGTCTCATCTATCATGGTGGTTGTTACATCTACAAATGGAACGGCGGCCACTATACCTTTATACAATTCTGGCTCCAAATTGAAAACTGCTCCCATTAGCAGTCCCCCTGCACTGCCTCCCATTGCAAAAAGATTATCTGGACTCGTATAGTTTTCTTCAATGAGATATTTGCTGCAATCAATAAAATCGGTAAATGTATTCATCTTCTTGAACATTTTTCCATCTTCGTACCACTGACGTCCATATTCCTGTCCCCCGCGTATGTGGGCAATAGCAAAGGCGAAGCCTCGATCAAGGTAGCTCAAGCGAGTAGAACTAAATCCAGGATCTGAGGAGGATCCGTATGAACCGTAAGCATACTGCAGCAGGTTCCCATTCCCATCCTTCTTGAATCCTTTTTTATACACAATGGAAATAGGTATCATTTTGCCGTCTCGCGCTGGGGCGTACAAACGCTCCGTTATATAATCATCTGGATTGTGTCCGCCCACCACTTCTGATTGTTTCAACAATATTGATTCACGAGTATCCATATTGTAATCCAGCGTTGAGTATGGTGTCTTCATGGACGTGAATCCGTATCGGAGAATATTGGTATCAAAGCTAGGATTAGTGGATGTGAAAGATGTAAATACCTCTTCTCCGTAATCAATATAATGTTCCTCATTAGTACGTTGATCAATGATACGTATTTGACGAAGCGCATCTATCCTTTCGCTGATGACTAGGTAGTTTGAAAATACATCAATACCCTGGACCATAACATCTTCCCTGTGTGCAATAACCTCTGTCCAGTTTTCTTTTTCTGTGGCAGTTTCCGATGTCTCCATCAAACGAAAATTCAGCGCATTCCAATTAGTCACGATGTAAAATTTGTCCTTATAATGATCAATTGAATATTCATGAACAGATTCTCTGGGAGAAAATTCTCGAAATGAACCATAGGGCTCATCCGCTTCCAAAATATGATACTGATTATTCAGCGTGTGGCTGTTATAAATAATCATGAATTTATCTGACTTGGAACGGTATACTCCAATGTAATACGTGTTGTCCTTCTCTGTGAACACTCGCACATCCTCTGATTGAGGAGTTCCCAGAGTGTGCCGGTCCACATGCTCACTCAAGAGAGTGACCTCATTCTTAGATGTGTAAAAGAAGGTTTTGCTGTCCATGGCCCACGCTGCCCCTCCTTCTGTACCCGTAATCCTATCCGGTAGAATTTCCCCGGTCTCCAGGTCTTTAACCATGATGGTATATATACGCCTACTTAGTGTATCCACACTGAAGGCTAAATATTTGTTATTTGGACTTACTGATAATCCGGTTAATGAAAAATAATCGTGTCCCTCGGCCCACTCATTTACATCTACCAGTACCTCTTCTTCTGCCTCCAGGTCACCCTTTTTCCTACAGTGAATGGGATATTCCTTCCCCTTTTCATATCGTGTGTAATAGTAAAAACCATTATCAATATAGGGTACGGAACTATCATCCTTCTTGATCCGGCCAACAATCTCATTGAAGAGATCTTCCTGAAATTGTTCAGTATGTTTTAAAATGGCCTCTTTGTATGTGTTCTCCGCTTTAAGGTTTTCCAACACTTTCTGGGTCTGCTCATCCGGATTCTTGGCAAGTTTCTGTTCATCTGTTAGACGCATCCAATAATAGTTATCTAATCTGTCATACCCGTGAGCTGATAGGGTATGGGGAATCTTTTCTGCCTTAGGTGGCTCTAATTTTTTCATTTCTTTTTGTTCGTTTTCTCCAGCAAATGTAAATACGATACTGAACATCATCCACAAAAAAAGACCGTGCCTCATGTCTTTACCTTTTGTTTATTAATAAAATAAAACGGGGTGTAAGCTAATAAAAAATGGGCCAAAGCTACAAATTCACCTGTAAGAATATACCATGGCCATGGACCCATAAAATCCAGCAATGATGGTATGGGGTCTCCCAAATGGTTTACCGGTTTTCCACAGATCCAAAAATAGTTGGCATCCAGCGCTGTATTAACCAATACCGCAACCAATAAGAAAATATTCAACCCAATAAATGATTTAACCAGGCTTCTGAATGATGGACGAATCTCATAGACCACTGTTGCATAGACCAGCGCTAGAATGACACCTTGATGGCCGACCCAGAACCTGAAATACTGAAAATGAGGAAACCCCGCAGCAATGTCCGGTGTAATGGATGCCTGTAGCATTCCTGCAAACCCCCAAAAGAATAGAATTTCATAAGCTAAATAACTGCGCCATACCATTACCAATGGAATCATCAGATTTGCAAAGCGGCACAAATGAACAGGCAGATGAAGCTTATGGTCAAATGTTCCGGCAATTATTTCTAATACTACCCATGTGATATAATTCAGGAAAACCAACCATCCTATTATCTTCCCAAGATTATACTGTGATTTTTCACTCAAATTCTTTTTAGAATAAAGAGGAAGTGCGATGATCAAGATTATTGATACTATCATGGCCCATATATGCTCGGCTCCGAACATATCGAACGGCTCAAACGTATTGAGATATCTATAAACAGATTCTCTCATATTAGTTTTTATTCAGGATTCAAATTAATCAGAGGTCTCTGATTTCTTTGTGAAGGCTTTCTGGATCAGGTCGCTACCTACCCATGCAAAGGCCAGAGAGAGCACCCAAAATTTACTGAACGCATCTCCGGCGAGCTTTACTTGGTATCCGTAGTAAAAACCATATCCTGCTCCTCCAAGAGCAGCAATTCCAAACAAAAGCAATAAACGCCAATCAAGTTTTATCATTCTCTATCCAAATTTATAATGTTTACGAACGGGGACTGTGACATCCCACCGACAGCTCAATCCTTTAGGAAAAACAACAAGGTCTCCCGGTTTGATATTCACTTTTTCCTCACCTGCGCTGACCTCAATTTTTCCTTCCAGAATATAGCACGTTTCTCTATCACTATATGTCCAGGGGAACTCCGACACCTCACAGGTCCAGATAGGCCAGTTGAACACTCCCTGGTTATCGACCTCTTCTTTAGATGGCTGTGATATCTCGATTCTATCCGCCATAGATTTGTAAGAGGATGATAATTTGAAGGTTGAGTACCATGAGCGCAATAACTATCTCGCGATTGAGATCATCAAGCCAGAGCTCCATGCTGCTTTTCAGGGTGTGTTTTTCTGTGCCATACATAGAGAAATACTACGATGTTTCCTTTACTCAAGCCAAGGACTTCAATACGGCTTTTGTGATCTGGATATCCTGAACTGCTACACCGGTCATGTCAGCAACTGTGATTTGGTCATCATTGGTCCGACCGGACGAATCAGCAGATATAACGTTACCCAATTCAACAACATCATCTGCATTAATCGTTTCTGACTCCAGCGCCTTAGCCACTTCACCTCTCTCAATACATTGAGAGATACTGTCCGCGACCACTACATCCGCATTCTGTAGAATGAGCTCATCCAATTCCTGCTTTCCTGGTGTATCGGAACCCATTGCAGTGATATGCGTTCCCCGCTGAACCCAGCTTGCCTGTATCAATGGTTCCGTCGCCGGTGTTGTGGTCACAATGAGATTGCATGATTCAGTCAAATCTTTTAGATCTGCAGGATTAACAGAAAATCCTTTCTCATTCATTTCATTGCAATAAAGGTGAATATTGTTTTCACTGCGTCCCCAGACCATGATCTCGCTACAGTCAACGATGTCTTTCAAATATTCCAATTGGAGACGGGCCTGTGTTCCTGTACCAATGATACCAATACAACGAACATTTTTTGGGGCCAGATGTTTTGCCACCACAGCGCCCGCCGCTGCTGTGCGAATATTGGTTAGATGAGCCTCATCATGGAGAACAGCGACCGGTTGTCCAGAGCGCTGATCAAAGGCCAGCATCATTCCCTGTGATGTTGACAATCCCAGAGAGGCATTATTAAAAAATCCAGAGGCAAGTTTCACTACATAAATATCATCATTCCTTATATATCCATATTTAATGTGGACATCCCCGGGAGGATCATCAAAAATAAGTTCTCCAACAGGTGGAACAACAACATTACCTTTTGAATATTCTACGAATCCTTGCTCCATGGCGCTTACCATGTCCAGCCCTTCCAGGGCCTCCCTGATCTGATCCAGTTCAAATACCATCATGACAGCACCTGCCTTATCACATCCTGACTGATATTCGCTCCACAGATCACTATAACCACTCTCTTACCCTTATAGCGCTCCTTCTCTTTCAAAAAGGCAGCGATTGATGTTCCTGCGGCACCTTCCATCATGATATGGTGCTGCATTAACCCGATCTTGAGCCCAGCGGCGATCTCATCTTCTGATAGTAATACAAAATGGTCAATCACATCCTGGCATATCCTGAAGGTTATGGAATCTTCCTCCACCCCGCCAGCGGTTCCGTCAGACAAAGTAGGCTCGGATGGCAGGTCCAATACCTTTCCGGCCTGGAGTGATTCATACATTACACATGAATTTTTTGGGGAAGCGGCAACTATCTCAGCGGAGGGGTCTACTGATTTCAAATAGGTTCCGATACCACCGATCAGGCCTCCACCGCCAACAGAAACGATTAACGCATCGATTGGACCCAGCTGGTCGTGGATCTCCATCCCGCAGGTGCCTTGCCCGCTGACGACTGCCTCATCATTGTATGGTGATACATAGACGCCGCCTTTCTGATGAACGAGTTCTCGAGCCCGAGCCTCAGCGTCCAAACAGTCTGTTCCGGAAAACTCGACTTCTCCGCCGTAAAGCTTGATCAGCTCCAGCTTTGAGTCTAGCGTACCCTCTGGAACAATTACCTTTCCTGCCAACCCTAAAAGAGATGCCCCTAGTGAAACAGCAGCCCCATGGTTTCCGGTCGAAGCAGCATAGGCAGAACTATTTTTTTCTAGATCATTCAGACTGGTAAGCTTGCTCATGGCTCCCCTGAACTTGAAGGAACCAGACTTTTGCAGACAATCAAGTTTTAGATGAACATCCGCATCAGCAACCTGGCTTAAGTATGATGACTGGACAATGGGAGTACAGTGAATGTATTGATCAATCTTCTCACGCGTTGAGCGAATAGAGCCAGCTGAAATCATAGAGACTTGAACACCCGGTCACTCAATTCCAGAGCTTTTACCAGGGTCTCCCTCTTTGCACCGTATCCGAAACGTAAGTATCTGTCCATCCCATACCAGTCACCGGCGACTATTAGAACACTTTGCTCGTCGCGTATCCGTTCAACCAATTCGGTTGAGTTAATATCAAAGCTGTAGCGCATGAAGGCCATGGCTCCTGCCTCGGGCTGTGTGAAGCGGAAGTGACCATTGTATGAGTTAACCCAATCCTGAATGAGATCCAGATTTTTATTCAAGACTGACCGTATACGTGTCAGTGTCTTTTGTCTGAATTCTGGCTGCAATACCTTTGTCGCCATAATATCACTCAAGCGCCCCAAACAAATACTGGTATGATCCTTTACCTCCCAGGCCCTGTGCATATATTCCTTCGTGCCGATCGTCCACCCCAGCCGCAGCCCTGGAAGCCCATACGCTTTTGAGAGCCCTGCATTTACGATGACCTTTTCATAATCGGTATCTTTGAAGCTGTGGCATTCTTGCCCATTCAACTCTGCCCCGCGGTATACCTCATCTGCCAGCACGTAGGCACCTACCTTGCTGGCCATCTGGATTATGGCATCGATCTGTTCCTTGGGCAGAACCGATCCTGTCGGATTGTTGGGATGGCAGACAGCTATCATTTTAGTTTTTTCGTTAACCATGGACTCCAATTCATTCAGATCAAACTTCCAGTCAAGGTCTTCTTTAAGGGCGATCTCTTTTACCTCTACACCAATGGCCCTGGCTATTCCTCGGATCTGCAGGTAATTTGGAACCATATAAATTAGTTCGTCACCCTTGTCCAGTAATGTTAGTGTGGATACAAAATTTGCCTCGGCCGAACCATTGGTCACCAATACTTCATCGGGCGCAACATTCATATAAATTTGGCTGATAGCCTGGCGCAGCTCTGGAGATCCTTGTGTATATCCGTATATCAGCTCACTATTGATGATATCCTGGACATCCGACTCATCAAACAGATCTTTTATAGAGCCTGGATGAACACCACTCTCGGAGAGGTTGTAGTGGACCTCATTCTCCCAGAGGGACTGCTCTCTCTCCAGCTCAAATGTCTCGAATTTCATTTTAGGATTATTTTTTGAATTTTATGGAACAGCCAAGTGCCTTTGTTAGAGCCGGATCAACTGTTTTTCCTGCCAACATATTGTTGATCGCATCAGCCAAATATGTTTCCTCAACTTGATCTGGATAACGAGAATTATCATCTATGGCTCCTCGGTAGACTAATTTATCATTCTTATCAAATAAATAAATGTGAGGGGTCCGTGTGGCACCAAATTCTCTCGCCAGTTTGGATCCAGAATCCATAGTATAATAAAAGTTGTAGCCCAAATCTTTGGCATGCTTTTGCATCTCCTCCATACTGTCAACACTCTCAAACTGCCTCTCATTAGAGTTGATCGCGATGACCCCCAGGCCCTGCGGCTTGAATTCTGTAGCTAGAGACACGTAGCGGTCCTCCCACTCTATTACCCAGGGACACGTGTTGCAGGAAAATATAACCAGGAGGCCATTCTCTCCCTTCGCATCGTTTAGGGAAATATCTTTCCCGCTAATGTCAGCCATTTTCACCTCAGAAAGAGGCAGCGTGGAACCCAGATCCAGTTCCCTTGCCCAGATCGAGGACACAATTATTAACAAGAATATCCTGATAAGTTTTTTCATTTTTACTCCTAAAAATTGATCGCAGTGTTTGCTGCTTTTATAAATCGTTCTCTCGGCTGTTCACCTTCCCAGAAATCTACAACTTCTCCGCTAGTTTTTCCGTATAGAATTGTGAACGGAATGGCCCCGCTCCAGTCCGGGTGAATTCCATTGATAAATGGATTGTCTTTCTCATTTTTAATGTAGGTAGTCCAACTCATATCCTGCTTTCTGATAAAGGACCTTGCTTTTTCCTTGTCCTCCAGCCAGTCCATGCTGACAAAAATGACAGCAAGATCATCCTCGTATTTTTTTCCGAGTTCAACGACCATAGGGAACTCTTCAACACATGGGGCACAGGTTGTTGCCCAAAAGTTTAGCAGAACTGCCTTTTGGTTTTTATTTGATCTCACATTCTCCAATATAGATTGTGCTGTGGAAAGGGGAATATCAAATTTTGTGCACCCACAAAGAATTATTAAAATATATAGCGTGATTTTTTTCATTAATTCAATAAAAAGGCCCCGGAAAATTATCGGGGCCTTTATTGATATAAACGACTAATTTTTCAAAATTAATCTAAATCTGAAAATTTCTTCTCCAGCCTGTCAAATGACTGGGAAGCCTTAAACTCATTGTAGAGTGCCTCGTCCCTTTTGGCAGTGTCAACCAATTCTTTTTCCAAAGCTTCTTTTGGGAATGAGACACGAATGTATACCGTGCCATCTGAAGCTTGTACAAATTTATCGGCCGTTGAACCACTAACAGAGTTTTCCGCTGCGGCAATGATCGTGTTTTCTGTGAACTCTAGTGCCTGTGCATTATCTCCGACACCTGATTCCTGCATCCAGTCACGTAGCTCATTCTTAACGGATACTTCGACCTGACTCGCGATGTCCGCACGTGCTCGCTCTGTAGCTGTTTTTTGAGCTAGGGATGGGTTCTGCTTCTTTGCCTGGGCAAAAGCATAAAAATGTGTTTCAGAGGTGGCTGGGTTGAACCACCAATCTGGAAGATCACTTTTTGTGGTTTCCGTGCTGCCAGAGCGATTAGAGGCGCAGCCGGCAAGTAAAAATATTGTACACGTAGTTAGCAATACTCTTTTCATTATATACTCCTATTGATTACTTATGACCTATTTAATTTTTCTCATGATTATTAGGAATGTAAATCGATTCACATTATGATAAAAGTTCATTCCCAATTATATCAAATGAACCACTACTAGATCCATGACCTGTAGTATTCGATCCTGCTGATAACCTTGTCCAAATATTTCCGTGTCTCTTCATAGGGGAGATCGGTCCTTAAAGTTTTGTATACCTGATCTGGTTCCATGGTATTTACTTTTTGGGTAGTGGGCCGCAGTTTCGTTGTCCCGGTGATGGCTTTCGCCACATTACCAGGCCCGGTATTGTAAGCGCTAATGGTACAATAGTATGCGCTCTTATCATTCTCAATATTCTTGAAATATGAGTGCCGTATCTTGCTTATGTAGGCGCACCCCAATTCAATATTATTTGCAGGAACATAGAGATATTTTCCTGAAACGAGCTTATCCTGTCTGTACACATGATTGTATGCATCACGAGCACCTGACTTTGGCACCAGCTGCATTAGGCCGAAGGCTGGGATGTGCGAGCGGGCCTCCGGATTGAAGCTGGATTCTGTCTGCATGATCGCCATGGCAATAGCTGGATCTATATTGAATCGTTTGGACTGGGTAAGCACGTCTTCCTTGAACCGTTCGGCCCGGGTCTTGACATGATCCGATTGCATCTTGACCTTAACAGTATACTTGATGCGTTCCTTGCCATCCTTTGCAGTGAATTTTTCCTCCTTGACCTGCTTCTCTTTTACGGTTTCATCGGCAAAGCTATCCGCATTTTTATCGGTCACCTCCTTACCCTCTTTGTCGGTCAACTGATCTTTCAGCAATGGTTCGTTATCGTCGGCCTCTTTCTTAACCATCTGTGTTATTTTTTTCTTTAGCAGCTCTTCCCCGGCTTCCTTTTCCTGCGATGGAGTCTGTTCCGGGTCAGCGTCAACGATAACTTCTACTTCCACCACACCATTCTCAAAATCTATGCTGCCCCGTGCGTTCAGATCATCGTCATAGTTCACATAGGTCTTCTTACCGCTGAATTTGAATTCATCCCATTTCTTTTCAACCTCGTCCTTGAAGTCCTGAAAAAGTCTTTCCTGTTCTGCCTTATATTCATCGAACTCCTTTGTGATCTCCTCCATGTAGGTGTTCTCTTGTTCAACAAGGGTATCAAATCTAGACTGCTGATTTTTTAGCCATTCCTCATAATCATCCTGAGCACTAGAGATTGAGAGGACTATAAATATGAAAATGATTTTCTTCACAATAGCTAATTAAAATCGGATTAAGACTTTATCCTTATCTATCGTATGCACAGCTGGGGTCTGCTCCCTGTCCAGCATGCCAGCCATATCAGAGACATTTTCTTTAATATAGTCACCAAGCTCGCCAACGGTAATTTGATTGTCATTATTCGCATCAGCTTCACCCCGCATGCCTTTCATGAGAAAGTATGAAAATAGGCCGTGCTTCTTTTCGGGCCAGGCCGATGAGATCTCTTTCCCTCCTGCAGCTGAAAAGACTGTTACATTAGCCGACATGGTAGCATCCACTTCCATGAATACGGGCCGGGCATCAGCTAAAAGCATTTCATTATCGCGATTCGCTCCGGAGAAACAGGCATCTATAAAAACAGTAGATGACTTTGCACCCAAATTATCCAGTTCATCATAGAGTTTATTCATCTCATAGCCGGTCTGGGAAGCATAGTTTGGGTCCCCATCATATGGGATTAAATAGGCCTTATTCTCTTGAATATCTGGAGCACCATGACCAGCATAGTATATATAAAGATCCGTTTTATCTTCTTTCACACGTTTATCTAGCCAGCCATTCCTTGAGAATACTTTATCAAATTCTGCCTTGCTCACATCCTCATTTGTCTTGAAATAAATGCGATTGCTAGGGATACCAAGAATTTTTTCAAAGTATTCTCTCATAATAGATGCATCCCTGTTTGCGTATGTAACATTAGAAACATTTTTATACTCTTCAACTCCAAAAATAACAGCCATAGCATTTATATTCTTATTTAATGATTTGGGAATATTTGTGTCCACATCAATACCAAATTCTCCTGCTAGAGTAAACCCCAAACTTTGGTCTTCAATCCCCACAACCTTGACCTCGCTTATGTTGGATAATCTTTTCTTGAACTCCAGTGGCAGCTGAAAAGAATTTTTGCCAAACTTGCCATAGGATTCATCAATTGTAACAAAAATTGGCATTTCTTTAGCATTTTTGTTAGTGTAAACATCAAAAGTAAATTCCTTCAGAGTACCTGGCTCTAAAATTCCAAAATAAAATTCATCTTTAATGTCATTCCCACCAAAAAATACATTTTCCCCAACTTTAAGCTTTACAATCACATCTTTTGCTACACCCTGTCCTATATTTTGAATGGCTGCGGTAATAGTTACAAATTCGCCGGACTCTATAATCCCATTATTATCTGGATCACTAATATCAAACCCTTCTAATACAATCAGCTCTGGCGGAACAAAAGCTTTGGTATTAAACACGAGAATTGAAGGATCAGGTTGAAAACCATTTCTCTCAGAAAAAGAAAAATTCAAACTAACCTTTTTAGAAGATACCCCAAAGCCAGCGCTGATTGGCACCTTTACATTTATTTCTTCACCAGGATCTAATTTGCCCACTTCTTTATCAGCTAAAAAAAAGATGCCCGAAACTGAAGAAGGATTTATACTAAAAGATAGCCCTCTCGCTTTTCCCTTGCCTAAGTTTTTTAAATTAACTGTTATTTGACCAGACTCTTCTGCATCCAGAATATTATTACCTGAAGGCTCGTAAAAAGATATCGTAGCTTCTACATAAGGAGGAAATTTTGGTCCTTTTTGTATGCTAACTCGTTTAGATCTACTTGTCCCCTCATATGTCTGGGCACAGAGTTGAAAACAACTAACTGAAAATAAAATAACATAAAAATAAAATATCTTTTTTCTCAATTCTACATCTCCTTTAACTGAGCATTTGATCAATCATTTCCACCGCCACAGGCACAACACTCTTCTCTAGGGTCGCCATTGGCAGCGTCATCAAACCAATGAGTATAATCACAGGCATATGGGTTTTCATCATAGTAGTCACAACCATCATAATAGTCATCATAGAAAGTTGAACTACTTTCACAATCTTCAATGTTGCTCGATTCACTTATACCATCATCAAATAGTATGTCTTCAATATAATTCTCATTCTCATCTGCACAGCTCGAGACAATAATAATAGTAAGGATACTAAAAATTCTTTTAGACATAAGAGTTTTCTTCATCTTGAATTATATTCCTGTAACCAGGGCAAGCATAATCGCACATGGTAATAATGCCCAATCGCCAAATAAATAAATGTAC
>CAZECA010000036.1:0-15059 GCA_964510385.1 uncultured bacterium | reverse complement strand
AGATGACCTTATCAATATTAATTCACTAGGATTACGGGGAGAAGCATTGGCCAGTATTGCTTCTGTTTAAGAAATGCAATTGGCGTCCTGTACGAATGGTGATGGGGGTTTTCAAATCAATGTGGAGAATGGAGAGCCAGGAGAAATGTTACCTTCTGAACCAGTCCCAGGAACACGGATTGATGTTCGTAACCTGTTCTACAATACTCCTGCGAGAAAGAAATTTCTTAAATCCCACCGTGTGGAGTTCCGCCAGATTGTTCAGATGGTGAAACGCTATGCGTTGGCATACCCGGAGGTGGCATTTCGCCTGACCCATGATGAAAAACAAATTTTGAATCTTGATGGCGAATCATTCAAGCAAAGGATCGATAATGTATTGGACCCGACATACAGTCAGAATATTCTAGAGGTGAATAATCTTAAAGGTGACTTCGCCGTCAGTGGATTTATAGGTAACTTGAATCTTGTACGTTCCAGACCTGGGGAACAATATATCTTTCTGAACCGCCGATTTATAAAGCATCGATTGTTGAACAATGCGGTATATAGTGCCTACAGGTCATTGGTAAAACGGGGGGAATATCCGTTTTTTGCTTTGAACCTTGTCCAGCCCGCAGATCAGGTTGATGTGAATGTGCACCCCATGAAAATCGAAGTACGCTTTAAGGATGAATGGCGCTTATATCACGTTCTTAAATCGTCAGTAGAAGAAGCACTGGGGGACATATTAGATACGATTCCAGACTTTAAAAGTGGGTCCGACTTTTTTAATGACATCAGTCCCGGAGACCTTCAGTCGAGCCTTTCCTTGTCCGATACAGAATCAACGCTCCAAACGAATCTGGAACGGGCAAAAACCTATATGGAGTCCATACCGGATAAAAAGGAAGAGTCCTCGGATTCAGTTGCAGGTGGAAATATATGGCAGATCCATGAGAAATATATTGTTTCCCAGATCAACAGTGGCCTTGTGATCATCGATCAGCATGTTGCACATGAACGGGTCTTATATGAAGATGCACTTGGAGCATTTGAATCACATCCACTTAGCGCTCAAACTTTACTGTTCCCAGAGACTTTAGACTTTTCTGTTGATGATTATTCTGTATTACTGGAAATACTACCTAGTTTGAATCAACTGGGATTTCGTATGAAGGAATTTGGTAAAAATACTGTGTTGGTAGAGGCGATCCCATCTGAAATGGCGTGGGGAAACGAAAAAACTATCTTAAGGGAGATCATTGACTCTTATAGGGAAAACAAGACAAAGTATAGTTCATGGCAGGATAGTTTGGCCGCGTCCTATGCCTGTCATGCAGCTGTGAAAGCAGGCGATTTATTATCATTTCAGGAGATGCAGGCCCTTGTGAACAGATTATTCTCTACAGAACATCCCTACTATTGCCCTCATGGACGCCCGATCATTGTTCAGTTGTCATTGGAAGAATTGGACAAGCGTTTTGAACGCACATAAGTAATTACAATTTATTGATCGCGGTGCACCGTATCTGGTGAAAATGCTGGAGAACACACCGCCACATATTTTGCTCCTTCAGGAGTACTGTATTGTACCCGATTTCCTGCTTCTACAATAACAGCTTCTCCAGCGTGAATCGTTATTGTTTCTTTATCCGTTATTATATTTAACGTACCGTTCAAAACTAGGGTATATTCATTAAACTCAGGAGTTTGGCTGGGCTCAACCCATCCTTCAGGACTTATCATTTTTGCGATACTGATTTCACTGGAACCAGTATTTACGTTACCAATAAACTCCTCAATTGTCTTTGGTTTATTTCCAGCAGACTCAATGACACTGGGTTCTTTTATTTTACGTATCATTTTATTTTTCTCTGCAATAATTTATATCAAAATTCAAATAAATTCATTCTATAAAACATGTCAAAAAAAGAATCATTGTTAACCATTATCGGGCCCACAGCCATTGGTAAAACATCTGTTGCTATTGCTGTGGCAAAGAGAGTCAATGGAGAGATCATTGGACTTGACTCCCGTCAGATCTACATAGGAATGGATATTGGTACGGCGCAACCATCAATTGAGGAATTGAAAAAGATTCCCCATCACCTCATTTCTTTCCGAAACCCAAATGAGATCATTTCTGCGGGTGAATATGCCCGTTTGGTGAACAAGAAGATTCAGGAAATTAGAGTCAACAGAAATGAGCCCATTATTTGCGGTGGGGCCGGACTTTATCTGGAGGCATTTACCAGAGGGATCTTTGAAGGGAGCGCTGCGAACCTAGAAATACGGAACCGTCTCGATAAAGAATATGACAATGACCCTACAGCACTCATAGAGCGCTTAATGGAAATTGATCCAGTTTATGCACAAAATGTACACCCCAATAACAGAAAAAGATTAGTCCGGGCACTGGAAATCTATGAAATCACCGATAAACCACCATCAGAACATTTTGCAGATCAATCAATCGAACAATCAAACAAACTTTGCACTATACTATTATCATTGGAGATGGAAAAACTAGAAAATAGAATTAGGAAAAGAACACAAAAAATGCTGAAAGATGGCTGGATTGAAGAGACAAAAGAATTGCTGAAAAAGTATTCCGTAGAAAAGGCTCATGCGTTGGATTCCATTGGCTATAGACAGATCAATCAATATCTAAAAGATGAATATACGTTGGAAGAGCTTGAGGATGAGATCGTTCTACGGACCCGCCAGTTTGCCAAAAGACAAATGACCTGGTTCCGGAATCGATTAAATGCCATTGAACTGAAAATTGAACAATTTGTGAATGAAGATGAGATCGCATATGAGATTCTTGATATCTGGAATAAATATGATCATCACTCCGATTTCCATCGTTCCCAACAATAATATTAGGCGAGATTATTGCATAAAGTATTAAATTCTTAGAGAATTGACCCTTTAAAACGCTCCGGTGAGGGCGAGAAGCCCAGTGAATGGACCTCCGTTCGGCGAATCCACAATTGTGGAAATGCAGCTGCCCGGGGGTTTTTTTATAGACAGGAGTAATAGTGAAAGCAAAACAAACATTGATCGAAGATGCTGCCAGCATCAGCAGGCAGATTACGCGCATCGCGCATGAGATATTGGAGAAAAATGGTGGGCCGAAAGATGTTGTGCTCGTAGGTATCCGTACCCGAGGAGAACCTATTGCTGAAAGAGTGCAAGCATTGATCAAAGATCAAACAAAAATTGATGTGAAACTAGGTGCACTGGATATCACATTTCATAGAGATGATTTTCGTGAGCGACTGGTGGTTCCACAGGTGGAAGGAACCCACATTGACTTTTCGCTGGATGAGAAGACAGTTGTGCTGGTGGATGATGTTCTGTACACCGGTCGTACAATTCGTTCTGCCATGGAAGCCCTCATGGTATTTGGTCGGCCTAAAAAGATCCAACTCGCGGCTCTGGTAGACAGAGGTCATAGGGAGATGCCCATCAAGGCCGATTATATCGGAAAAAATATTCCCACAAATGAAGGGGAACACGTGAATGTTCTGGTGAAAGAGATCGATGGTAAAGATGCCGTGGTGCTGATGACCTACAAGGAGGAAGCATGAGCTTGAAATATCGCCATTTACTGGGACTGGAAGGGTATCCTGCTGAAGACATCCAAACGATCATCGATACGTCATTTACCTTTCGGGAAGTTTTGGATCGACCCATTAAAAAAGTACCATCTCTTCAAGGTAAAACAGTAGTGAACCTGTTTTTTGAAAATTCCACACGGACACGGATAAGTTTTGAATTGGCTCAAAAACGTCTGAGTGCAGATTCTGTGAATTTTTCTGCTTCTACATCCAGTTTGAAAAAAGGAGAAAGTTTTAAAGATACCGTACAGAATATCGAGGCGATGAAGATCGATGCCTGCGTTATGCGACATCCAACACCTGGTGCACCATTACGCCTAACAGAATACGTGGATGCTGTGGTTATCAATGCTGGAGATGGTACTCATGAACATCCCACACAGGCAATACTGGATATGACCAGCCTACAGGAAAAGTTTGGATATATTAAAGGTCTGAAGGTGGGGATTATTGGTGATATTTCGCACAGCAGGGTTGCATTGAGCAATATCTATGGTCTTGTGACAATGGGAGCAGATGTGACACTCTGTGGCCCATCGACACTGATTCCTCCCCATATTGCAGATCTGGGTGTAACCGTGAATCACAATATAGATGAGGTAATAGAATGGGCAGATGCGTTGAATATATTGCGAATACAGATGGAGAGGTTGGGTGTCAATCTGTTTCCCTCCATTCGGGAATATCGTTCTCTCTTTGGTATTACAATGGAACGATTGGCAAAACATAAGAAAGAAATTGTTATCATGCATCCGGGACCTATGAACCGCGGTGTGGAAATCGAAAGCGCTGTAGCTGATAGCGATCAGGCCATCATCTTAGATCAGGTATTGAATGGAGTGGCCTCACGAATGTCCATATTGTTTTTATTATTGGGCGGAAAGGCTGAATCATGAACAGTAAAAAATTATCAAAAAAGACCCTCTTAAAAGGTGGAACTATCCTGGATCCCGTGAATGAAAAATTATTCAAGAGTGATATATTGATCGATAATGGAAAGATTGTAAATGTAGGAAAAGCCAGTGCAAAAGATGCGAATGTAATTGATTGTACAGGATTGAATATCACTCACGGATTTTGTGACCTTCATGTCCATTTCCGGGAACCTGGCCGTGAGGATAAGGAAACACTACAGTCTGGTTCAAACGCAGCATTAACCGGTGGTTTCACCCGGGTATGCGCCATGCCCAATACAAATCCTCCCATTGATGCCCCGGAGTCTGTACGCTTTATTAGGGAAAAGGGCGAAGATTGCCCCATTCATATCCATCCAATTGGCGCAGCAACCAAAGGCCAAAATGGAAAAGAAATGACAGAAATGGGCGGGATGTCAGATGAAGGTGCCGTTGCATTCAGTGATGATGGATTGCCAATCATGGATGGTGGTGTTATGCGGCGTGTACTGGAATATGGTGGAATGCTAAACCGGCCGGTAATTAACCATGCAGAAGACGACTGTCTGCGAAATGATGGGGTCATGAATGAAGGGTTTATGTCTACCCGCTTGGGATTACCCGGGAATCCTGTACAAGCTGAGGGGGTCATGATCCACCGTGACCTGGAGCTCGCAAAGTTGACCGGTGCCAAGATTCATGTCCCTCACATAAGTACAGCTCAATCGGTGAATCATGTTTTGCAAATGAAAAAACAGTATGAGCATGTCAGCGCTGAGGTATCTCCACATCATTTATTTTTTACAGATGAAGATTTGGAGTCATACGATACAAACCTGAAGGTTGCGCCACCGATTCGAGGAGAAAAAGATAGAAAAGCATTGATTAAGGGGTTAAAAAATGGAATAATTGACTGCATTGCCACTGATCATGCGCCCCATACAATTGAAGATAAGGAGACAACATTTGATCTAGCTTCCTTTGGGATGATCGGGTTAGAAAGTTGCCTGGGAGCTGTCATCAAGGTGCTGGGAACGGATGAAAATATTGATCTGATGACCATTGTAAAAGCCCTTACTGTAAACCCAAGAAAAATTATGGGATTTAATCATTCTCTTTTAGATGCAGGAACAGAGGCCGAATTGACTATTTTCGATCCAAAAGAAAAGTGGATTTTCAAAAAGAATCATATTTTATCAAAATCCTGTAATTCTCCTTTTATTGGGAAGGAACTAGTTGGCAGGGTGAAATACACAATAGCAAAGAACCAGATTACCAATATTTGATATATATTTGCTTATTAAATATTATTTGCCAGCTTTATATGAAATTAGGTAGTTTTCGCGGCTGTATACCTAACGAAAATAATGGTTATGACTACAAAAACAATAAAAGCATCAGAAATACAAAAAGACTGGTTTATTGCAGACGCTGAAGGCAAGGTCTTGGGGCGTTTTGCGAGTGAAGTTGCCCAGATTCTACGTGGGAAGCATAAACCTAATTTCAGTCCGAATATGGATATGGGAGACTGTGTCGTGGTGATCAATGCGGAAAAAGTAAAGGTAACTGGTAACAAGGAAAAGAATAAGACCTATTTCCGTCACTCGGGTTACCCGGGTGGTACCACTTTCACCGATTTTGAAGATATGCGCAGAACCTATCCTGAGAGGATAATTGAGAATGCCGTTAAGGGAATGTTGCCGAAGAATAAATTGGGACGCCAGATCATGAAACATTTACGGATCTATGCTGGAGCTGAACATCCTCACTCTGCGCAAGAACCCAAACAATTGGATATTTAAATATGTCAAAAGCAGTATACCAAGGAACTGGAAGACGTAAATCGTCTATTGCTAGGGTGAGTCTGAAACCTGGCAAAGGTTCCATTCAAATTAATAATAAAGATTTTAAAGATTATCTTTGCAGAGATACATTAGCAACAGTCGTTTGCCAACCCTTGGAAACTCTGGGCGCAATGAAGAAATATGACATTAATGTGAATGTAAATGGAGGTGGTCTTACGGGCCAGGCAGGTGCAATTCGCCTGGGAATCGCACGTGCTCTTATTGAAGTAGACAGTGCGAATCGTTCTTCTTTGAAAGCTGCTGGTTTTTTAACCCGGGATGCCCGAAAAGTGGAACGAAAGAAATATGGCCAACCCGGAGCACGTAAACGTTTTCAATTTTCCAAACGGTAAGGATCAATGGCAAATATCACATTTGAAAATTTACTCAATTCAGGCGCTCACTTTGGGCATGTGACGCGGAAATGGCATCCGGAGTATGCTCCCTACATTCTCATGGAGAAGAATGGAATTCACATCATTAACCTAGATGAAACAGTCAGGAAACTGGAGAAAACTCTTAACTATGTTGCTAGTGCCGCCAAAAAGAATGGTGAATTTCTTTTTGTAGGTACCAAAAAACAAGCGAGGGATATCATCCAGCAGGAAGCAGACAGATGCGGTATGTTCTATGTGGTTGAGCGTTGGCTAGGAGGAACACTCACCAATTTTTCAACTATCAAAAAAAGTATTAAACGCCTCCAGCTTTTGGAAAAAGAAGGCTCAAATATTTATGAGAACCTCACAAAGAAAGAGGTTCAAATGCTAAATAGGGAACGGATCAAATTGGCAGATCAGCATCGAGGTATCAAGGATATGAAAAGACTCCCGGATGTGGTTATTGTTGTTGACGCCAATCATGAGATCACAGCAGTACGCGAGGCACAATTATTGGAAATTCCTGTAATCGGAATTGTAGACACCAACACGAACCCGAAAAGCGTGGATCATCCTATCCCCGCTAATGATGATTCCATTCGAACCATTCAACTGATCATGTCCGCCATCACAGATGAGATACTCACCGCAGGCGGAAAGGAAAATGCTCCAGAGCAAACTGTTGAGGTTAAATCAGAAAAAAACCAACCTGAAAAACCAGAGGTGGAAGCCACCTCAGAAGAAACTGCCGCCGCCGAAGAAACTATTACTGAAGAAAATGTAGAGACTGAAGCAGAAGCAGTGAATCAAGATGGGGAAGCAGAAGAAGAAGTAGAAGAGTCTCCAGAGGAAACAAAATCAACTGAAGATGAAAAAGAATCAGACGAAGATAAAAATGAAGAAGTAATGGAGGAAGCAGACGCAAAATGACAATCACTGCTCAAATAGTAAAAGAATTACGTGATAAGACAGGTGCTGGAATGATGGATTGTAAAAAAGCACTTGTCGATTCCAATGGCGATATAGAAAAAGCGGTGGAACATCTCAGGAAAGCCGGTGTGGCTAAAGCAGAGAAAAAAGGAGACCGTGAAGCCAAGGAAGGTATTATTTTTTCATATATTCACCATGGAGGTCGCCTGGGTGTATTGCTAGAAGTGAACTGTGAAACAGATTTCGTGGCAAAAACTGATGGATTCAAGGAACTTGCACACAATCTTGCAATGCAGGTAGCTGCCACTAATCCGGTGGCTGTAAGTCCCGAAGATGTGCCGAGCGAGATCATCGAAAGAGAAAAAGAGATCTTTGCAGCACAGGCGAAAGAATCTGGAAAACCAGATAATTTAATCGATAAGATCGTTGATGGTCGAATCCAAAAATATTATCAGGAGATTTGCCTAGTGGAACAGCCATTTATCAAAGATCCGGACAAGCGTGTCGGCGATCTTGTGACCGAAGCAGTCGCCACTCTTGGTGAAAATATTACCATCGGTCGTTACACACGGTTCGCCGTTGGCGAGTCCAACCACAACAGCAACGGTCAAGCCTAACTCTCATTATGTCTAAACCGCTTTACCGGCGTGTTCTGCTGAAGTTCAGCGGAGAAGCTCTTGCCGGGGATAGTGGCTCTGGAATTGATCCGACATGCGCCCATAATCTGGCGCAGAAAATCAAAACAGTACATGATCTTGGTGTAAGCGTCATTTTAGTTGTGGGTGCAGGAAATATTTTTCGTGGCATGCAAGCAGCTGCAAAAGGAATGGACCGTGTCACAGGTGATTACCTTGGAATGCTGGCAACGGTCATGAATGCAATCAGTCTTCAGGATGCATTAGAGAATGTGGATGTGGAGACTCGAACCCTTTCCGCGATCACAGTTACACAGATTTCTGAACCATATATCCGCCGTAGAGCCTTGCGGCACTTGGAAAAGGGTAGAATAGTCATCGTTGCTGGTGGTACAGGAAATCCGTATTTTACTACAGATACGGCCGCTGTTCTCCGAGCCACTGAGCTGGGTGCAGAGGTCGTGATAAAAGCCACCAAAGTGGATGGCGTTTTTGACAAGGATCCCATGAAGAACGATGATGCCATAAAATTTGATGCCATTTCGTTTGATGATGTAATCAAAAAGAATCTACGGGTAATGGATCAAACAGCGTTCACTCTGTGTAAGGAAAATAATCTTCCCATCAGAGTATTAAATATGTATGAATCGGGATCGTTGGTGAGAATGTTGAATGGGGAAAGTATTGGCACCTTGGTAACGGAGACATTATGATTAAAGATATACATGATGATACGAAACATCGCATGGATCAAGCGGTCGAGCATACACGTATGGAGCTGACAAAGGTCCGTACAGGTCGTGCAAATCCGGAATTGGTAGAGAACTTAACTGTAGATTACTATGGTACAAAAACACCCTTGAACCAGTTATCCAATATTTCTGTCCCGGAGCCGCGGTTGATTACGCTCCAACCTTTTGATAAAACTATCATGCCAGATATCGAGAAAGCTATAATGGAAAGTAATCTGGGCCTGACTCCCAATAATAATGGAGAGGTGATCTTGATTCCCATTCCTCCTCTTTCTGAAGAAAGGCGCCGTGACCTGACCCGAGTTGTCCATCAACTGGTCGAAGAGGGTAAGGTGGCCGTTCGTAATGTGCGAAAAGATGCGAACCATCATATAAAAATGGTCCAGGGAGATGGGCATATTTCAGAGGATGATATAAAGCGTGCCGAGGAGGAAATTCAGAGCTTTACCGATGACCATGTGAAGCGATTGGATGAGATGATGGAGCATAAAGAAAAAGAATTGATGGAATTTTGATCCTTTAATTATTCTAGATATAAAAAAAGCCCCGAGTTTTCTCGGGGCTTTTTTTATTGGTTCAGGTTTTAGTCAGTCACATTTTGAGAAACCGCAACTGGGGCAGGTCACGCATCCGCTTTGGTGCTGGACCGTTCCGCCGCAGTCAGGACATGTAACCAAATTTTTTGTGGTGTAATCTGCCACTTCCTTTGTCTGACTCTCTATAGGAGATGCCATGGTAAACTGTAGATTTTTCTCTTCACTGCCATTGGTTTCCTGATCCTTGAGATAATCATCCAGCGCTTTACCGATAGCATCAGGTGTGGACAGTATCAACCTGCCATCTTCCCATGTAGGGTTGGGGCCGCTGATACCTTTAAGCTGCTTAACAATGGCATAGGGATCGATACCAGAACGAAGGGCTAATGAGATTAATCGGCTAATGGCCTCTGATTGAGCAGCAGCATTGCCACCGGCTTTCCCAATAGTTGTAAACACTTCACAGAGTCCGTTTACATCTTCATTAATTGTAATGTAGAGGGAGCCTTCTCCTGTGCGGATGCGGCGTGTGGCACCCTGTGTCATGACCGGACGATTCCGCGGTGCTTTATTCACAGACTTTTGTGGGGCTCCGATCTCATTTTCAGAAGTCTCAGCCTTCCGTTCAATGCTAGTTTCTTCATCTTCATTATCAGTGATCAAAATACCTTCACGGCTGCCTTCACGGTATACTGTAATACCTTTTAGTCCGGCTTTGTATGCGGTCATGTAGATGTCTGCGACGGTTTCTATTGTGATATCTTCTGCCAGGTTTACCGTAGACGAGATGGAACTGTCAATGTATTTCTGGACTACACCCTGCATCCTTACTCTAAAAAATGGATCGATATTATGAGCTGTGACTACATGATCAGGAAGATCATCATCCCTGCCATATAATTGGCCGATCACGGGATGGTACACGGTGTACTCATCAAAGGTTTTTCCATATCCATCATTCTGTTTTACACGGCGTTTGTAGGAGGTCGCAAAAATGGGCTCCACACCGGACGTGACTCGTGCAACAATGGCACCGCTCCCTGTTGGGGCCACTGTTGTTAGTGTTGAGTTGCGTATACCGTTTTCCCTGATCTTATCGCGAATAGATTTAGGTAGATTCTTGATGAACTTGCTTTTGCTGTATCCTTTCCAATCAAAGTTGGGGAATTGCCCCTTCTCGTTGGCCAGTTCAACGCTAGTCTCATAAGACGTATCCCGGAAAATCTTCATGATCTGGTCTATAGTTTGCAGGGCATCTTCACTATCATACTTGATCCCCATACGTACTAGCATGTCGCCTAAACCCAGTATACCAAGTCCTACCCGGCGATCATTTGTGGCGTTATCTTTTTGTGCTTCCAGTGCATGTCGATCCAAGTTGTAATCAACAACATTGTCCAAGAATCGTGTGCCAATGGCAACGGTCTCTTTGAATTTTTCAATCATGAAATTGCCTTCATCATCAACAAATCGTTCCAAATTCACGGCACCCAAGTTACAGCAACCGCCGTCTGGCAATGGCTGTTCAGCGCAAGGATTTGTTGATACCAGTGGACTGCAGTATTCGGCATTGTGATAATCTTTCATGGTATCCCAAAATAATAGTCCTGGTTCCGCGCTGGTATGAGCATGATCAATGATTCTTCCCCAGAGATCCTTGGCCTTAATGGTCTTGTAGACCTTTCCCTCATAGTGTAGGTCAAAATCGGTGTCCTTTTCAACTGCTTCCATAAAATCATGGGTCAACAGTACCGATATATTGGAATATTTTACCATGTCCACATCGCCGGTCTTGATTTCGATGAATTTTTCGATGTCCGGATGATCGATACGCAAGGTTTGCATGTTGGCACCCCGTCGACCATGCTGGGCAATGGTGTTTGTATTTTCAGAGAATAAATTCATAAAACCTGTAGGGCCGCAGGATTCGCCACCTGTTCCGTGAATCGCGTCCCCTGCAGGTCGGAGCGAAGAGAGGTCATGACCACATCCACCTCCATATTTATAGGTCATGGCTTCATTGATGATCGTATCATAAATAGCCTTGATAGAATCGTTTTTAACGGCCACCACATAACAGTTATTTAATGTAGTGGTTATGTCTTCGCGACCGGCACCGTGCATGATACGACCGCCAGGAACAAAATTAAAATTTTCCAGTACTGAAAAGAATTTTTCTTCCCATTCTTCCTGTGCATTTTTTGTTTTTTCCACAGAGGCCATAGCGGCAGCTTGGCGTTTCCAAATGTGGTATGGGTGGGTCTCCCAGGGGGCTAGGTATTTGTTCTTAAGAACATCAGCACCCAGGGTATCTTCGGTATAGTACTTATCTATTTTATACTTTTCTGGTACAGCATCGTCATCCAATTGACCATGGGTTTCTTGCTGTATTTCAAGAACAGTGTCCAGTATTTCCGGCGTTATCTCTTTCTGACCTTCTACTGGCTGGGTCAGATCAAGTTTCATTGCTTCAGCCATATGTATCCTACAAACGGTATGTGGTTATATACTCATTAATAAATAGCAGGCTGACAGATAAAAAGTGAATAAAACACTTGGGTTGGCAGATCAAATATATTGAGTAATGAATTTTATCGTCAAGAGTAAAAGTTAAAAAATGTATTTTTTCGTCGTGAAAAATATTCTAAGTGTTACATTTTCCACATTTGATCCACATTATAGAAGAAAATTTTGGATCATTATGCCGGAGTATTTTTATTGCAATAAGCCGAATCAAATGAGCCCAACCGAGGGAGAAATAGTTTTAATATTTAATAATAGGATTTGATACTGTGCGAGTTAACTCAACTTGGTTGATTTTTGTAAAATTCACTCCCAATGGGGTTTTTTGTTTGTATTATGATAGGTAGATTAAGATATGCCTAAGCCTAATGAGCCAATGACGTTAACCACCAACAGATGGCTGCGAATCAGTACACTCTGCGTCCTGTATTTTGCCCAGGGCTTTCCCTGGGGCTTCATGCTAACAGGCCTCCTTTCCTTTTTAGCGTCTCGTGGTCTGACCATGGTTGAGTCAGGTCAATTAACCGCCATGGCCTATCTGCCGTGGACCTTTAAGCTTTTTTGGGGTCCATTGATTGATTCATTCACATATCGGACAATGGGACGGCGTCGTCCCTGGATACTCTTTGCCCAGCTTGGCATGGCGGCATCCTTGATTGCCATGGTAATGATGGGGGATATTTCCTCCAATATAGCACTATTAGGCTGGATGTTTTTTCTGCACAATTGTTTTGCATCGCTCCAGGATGTAAGCTGCGATGCACTGGCCGTAGATATTCTTCTACCAATGGAGCAGGGAAAGGTCAACGGTGCAATGTGGGGCTCGAAGGTGATCGGTACTGGCATGGGCGCAATGGTTATGGGTACCCTCCTGGTATCAAAAGGACTCGTGTTTGCCATCACAGTGCAGACGGTCATGATGCTTGGAATCATGATGTTTCCATTATTAATCACGGAACGTCCTGGTGAAAAAAGATTTCCATGGAGTAAAACGGAAAAATCATTGGACACAGATGTTGATGATATTCGCAACCCCATAAAAGTAGTACAAGATTTGCTCAGGGCTTTTGCCAAAAGACCAACCTTTTCAGCAGCTCTGTTTATATTTATAGCTGCCATGAACCAGGGCGTGAACAGCGGTATCATGCCCGTATACTATAATCAGACATTGGGCTGGGCATCGGATACGTACTCTCAAGTTGCCGGAGGACCCGGTGCGATCATGGAATTTATCGGCGCCCTATTAGGGGGCATTTTAGCCGACCGTTTTGGCCGTCGAAAGATTGTTCTGCTAGGCTGGGGCGGTTTTTCAGTCTGGTGCGGAATATTTGGTCTAGTAACTTTGACCGTTGACACCATTCCGTACTGGCTGCAGTTTGCTCACCTGATTATATGGCCATTTCTTATCGCGTTGGGTACAGTGGCAATGTTTGCTCTGGCCATGGCTCTATCATGGTCGAAGTCATCCGCAACCATGTTCACATCTTACATGGCGATCTCAAACCTGTCAGTCGTTGTGGGTACGAAACTGATTGGAACATTAACAGCTTTGTTCAGCATCGGTCATTTATATATTCTGCTTCCCATTACGGGCCTTCTGCCTGCGTTACTGTTTAAAGAGATGAATCCACGTTCTATTCTTGATTTAAAAAAGCTTACCAAAACAAAAAGCTCTGGATGATTTAAAGAAATTAGCTGAAGAGAAAACAAAACAAATTAACGAAGCATATGATTATTTCATGAAAAAAATATTACTAATACCAACTCTTTTGTTTTTTATGATATTTATTGTTAAACTTATTTATGGGAACTAAATAAGGAGATCCTTTATGAAGATTAAAATAGTAATACTCACTTTATTTTTATCAATATTCTACATAGCTTGTGAAGAGGAAGAGGAGACAAGCGCTGTTAACTCAGATGCACCTGATTGTACAGCTTTAGCAGAAACATTCGTGGAAAAAATGGAGGCTGTCGATGATTATAGGAGTAGCGATGATTATGATAGTAGTGACGCTGAACTTAAAGCAACTTGTGATGGGATGTGTGCTGAAGTTGTTGCAGCAGCTCAAGCATTGCTGGATAATTCTTGCGAATGGCCAGAAATGGATGATGGCGATGCACCCACAGGACCAGTTACTCAGGATGATGTCGATGGTCTAGAATCAGGTTTCTGTGGAGAAACTGGTGTCTGCGCCTAATATTATTTATGGACCACCTGGATATTCAAAATTAGACATTGTAATTTCTGAAAAATACTGGCACTAGGTCGGTTCTATCAAGGAAAAGATAGTAAAGGCTTTATATAAAGACTTTTAAATCAAAGAGCCCCGCAATCGCGGGGTTTTTTGATTCCACAGATTTTTTGTAATTTTGGTGGAATTGTTTAACAAGGAGTACACAATGAAAAAATACACAATCGGTTTAATCACAGGAGCATTCTTAGCTATATCAGCTATGATGTTTATGGGGGCAAGCACAAGTAGTAGTGATTTTGATTATGAAATAAATGAAAATAATCTTTATCAAATCAATAAGAAAACAGGAGATATATCTGTTATTGCACTTAAGGATGCTGATTTCAAAAAGCTCAAATACGCAGGTAATATGTTCAAAAGATAATTAATCTTTCCCAAGCCATTCAAGCAAGAGCCCCGCTAACCAGCGGGGTTTTTTGTTTGTATATGTAATATTTGTTAGATTAGGTTAACCTGAAAAATAATAAAGGAGATATATGTCAATATTACAAAAATGGGCAGTAGCAATTGATTCACTTAATGAAGAAGAAATGGATGAATGCTTACATGATGATTACAAATTTACATTGCATTCAGCGGGGAAGGTTTTATCAAAATCTGATGTAATAAATTGGGCAATGAGTGGAGATATTAAAAGAGATAATGTTAGAATTCTTTTTGAAAATGATGAAGTTGGTGTAGAGCATGCAGTTGTTTCTTTTAA
>CAZECA010000035.1:2361-15996 GCA_964510385.1 uncultured bacterium | reverse complement strand
ACCGCTGACCTACGCATTACGAATGCGTTGCTCTACCAGCTGAGCTACAGTGGCATATTTTGCATTAATTTATAATAAAATATATTTCAATTTGTAAAGGGAAAAAAATTTCTTTTTCCAACTATTAAACATGCAATTATCCATGAAAGAGTGATGGGGATTATAGATGCGATGATATGGATTAAAACCTCATCCTTACTCTGATCTAATGCCGAGAGTATTAACATAGAGCAGGTAAGGATAAAACCAATCCAATGCAACAAATTTGCTAATTTATTCATTCAGTTTTTTGATAATACTTGGCTGTTCGATATGCCCCGTATATTTCTCCAAAATAAAATATTCCAAACATTGTATATCGTACACCCTGTAGATATTGATTTTTTAATTTAGATGTTTCGTAAGCAGTGGTTGCTGTGATATAGACCATAAAAAACCCCATTAATCCATCGAACCAGCGTCCGGCATAGACACGTCCTGTTCCAGGGATAACAGCTGATAATCCACCTGCTAGAATCGGGGACTTTTTATCAGACGGATCAAGATGAGATGAAGGATGATCAATAAGTCGCCCATCGGGCGGGTGAAATCCGCCACGTATATCTAGGTGATTAAAAAATGCGGATGGATTGCAGCGGATGATACGATCTGCTATAATGGGAATTCCAGCCAGACCATTATTTTGAATGCAGATAGCCCCATACTGGCTACAAGAAGGATAAAACTGGCAATTAAGAACAGACATATTGTGAGACAACCGTTGCCAACCGGCGATGGGAAAAATGGCCACCTTTTCGATCATTGAAGCGTTATTAGATGTGAGAACTGTGTCTGCAGGATACTTTGTTTGAGAAAATAAAAATGCAGTCAGAATTAAAATGAGTCTCATAATGAATTCAATTAATTAAAAAATGTTTTCTTATATTTTTTGAATATCCATCATTGAAGAAAGCAAAAATGTATGGTTTCAACATAAATGAGTTTAGGAAAAATTCTCTTGAATCCTATATGCTTTTACGGCAATTTGAAACTGGTTCATGAGGAAATATTTTCTATACCAAACCCTGTTTTTATTCAGTTTATTTGCTGAAGAGGCCACTCTGTTTATTTTACACACGAATAATACGAATGGTGCACTGGAAAATTGTTATTGTCCAGATCACCCTTACGGAGCCATTGAAAAACGATCGATTTTCTTTAAAAATTTTATTAAAAACCATCCAAATACTATCATTCTGGATTCCGGTGACTTTTATCCAGCAACGTCTCGCCCATTTCTTGAAGGGCTGATACTCGATGCCTATGCTTCATTGCCCTATGATGCCATACTTGTTGGAGATCAGGAATTGACCAGGGATAACAAAAGTATCATTCCAGATAAAACGGGCCATTCCGTTCTGTGTGCCAATCTGGAAGGGTATGAAAAATTTGGATTTAGTGATGTGGTTTTAATTAATCGAAACGGTATAAATATCGGGATAACTGGAGCAGTGCACCCTAGCGTTTTTCGCTTTTATCGCAAAGATGTGAAAGAAGCAATCGTTTTGGAAGATCCTGAAGAAGTGATTCGAGATTTTGTGTATGACTATTCAGATTCACTCGATCTGATGATCGCATTGACTCACCAGGGCCACGATAAAGATGTTCAGCTTGCTGAATCGGTGTTTGGATTGGATATTATTATTGGCAGTCATTCCCAGACAAAATTGGATGAAGGTGAAGTAATTAATGATTGCCTCATCGTACAGGCGGGTAAGGAAGGATACTATGTCGGTGTAATTGAAATCAAATTTGATATGAATATGGAGATTATTTCTTCTTCGTCACGCATTGATACCATGACATTAGAAATGGAAGATGACCTCTACATTATGAAGTTGATAGAGGCCCTGGAAAAAGAAACGGGTCATGTCAATCGAAACAAACTAAAACATCAAGGAAAAGAATAATGAATGAGATCATAAGCTCGTTAGTTGAAAACCCTGTTTATCTTGCAGTGGCAGTGGTTCTAGCATTGATCATTTTATTTGGCGTTATAAGAAAATTGATAAAACTTGTTTTGATTATGGGTGCGATTCTAGTGATCTACATTGCCTATCTTTCTTGGTCAGGAGAAGAAGTGGACATGGACCTGATAAAGGAAGGAGTGCAGTCTGCTGGTGAGAGCATCAGTGAAACAGCAGAAGAAATCACTGAATCTGTCAAGGAAAAAGTAGGAGAGGCTGTGGAAGAAAAATTGGATAAAAAGTCTGAGGAACTATTCTCCCCTAATTGATAGCGTTTCGCAAGCGACCTGTTAACAGTTTTACTATCCCCTGCATGATCTCCATATTGGAGCTCATGATCTCATAAAAATCTTCTTGTGTGATTTTTAATAAAGTTGCATCTGTTTCCATGGTCACGTCTGCCGATCGTGGTTCTTGGTCCAGCAAAGCCATTTCTCCCAAACAGGCTCCCTTGCCCAAAGATGCTATATGTCGATCCCCCTTGTGGATCTTCACATCTCCGTCTACAACGATATACAATGAATCTCCGAAATCTCCTTCTGCAAATAATGGTATATTTGCTCCAAACTGTTCTTCTTCAGCAATCTGAGCAACTTTTGATAGATCTTCCGTAGGAATCGTTTGAAACAGGTTTACGGTTTTTAGCAGAATAGTTTTTTCCAATGTTGAGTACATGGTTATCTCCTCTTCACTCAATTTAAAATTAAATAATTTTTCTTTTAATGCATCTTTAATCTCATGATCATTGACCACTTCTTTTGTGGTTAGTGTTGGTTCAATATTTTCCCAATTTACATTATCCAAAACAGAAGAAAATTTGTTTTCCAAGGCAAAATCTATGGCAACTGTAGATGCCCATTCTTTATCGCCAGAGATCATAATGGATAAATGTTTTTCAATATTTATGGGGATCTCATCAAAATGTTTTTCACCGATTTTCACCAGTTTTTCAATCTCAACTCCTTCAACAAGGGGTGTTATCAGTTCTTTATCATCCCTATCAAAAATGTTGTCCAGAACTTCCAGGACAAAGGGCATCTGTCGCTGATCTTGTTTTTTGATGGTCTGAAGGTATGATTCCACTGGTGTGCTAGGCGTCTCGATAATTCCCAGCTTTAATAAATAAGGAACCTGTTTTGAGAGTTCGTGTTTTATTACTTCATTCAATACATGCTCTTTATCAATTTTTTCGACACTGTGTAAAAAATCAAGCATCCGGTATGCATGCTTAGATATCTGGTGGACCTCCGCTTTTAATTTATTGGTTTGATCTTTTGATAGCTCTTCCTGACGCCCAAGGGCAAGCAAAGTATCAATTACCTCACTGATGACACGTTTTTCCTTTCGTTCGATCAAGTGGATCAATGCGTTGACCATTTCGTCCGTATGTAAGACACGAGCAAGGATAACGATCCCTCTTAACAGTTCAGCATTTACATTCGGTGCTTTGAGTTTTTTTAGTAGTTCTTCAGTGACCACATCTTCCGGATATTGAAGTAAAACATTTCGAGCAGTAGGCAGTGTTTTGGGATCGGACAGATTTTTCACAATCGACGGAATCAGATCATTATTCTTTCGCTTTAATCCAACCTCCAATGCAGCATTTCGCGTTATTTCAGAAGTCTCGCCCAAAAAACTATCTACCATTTTGGTAGTTAGTATTTCTTCCTGGTATGTCAAATGTTTGATGGCCATAGCTTGTATCTTTGGATTTTCGCTGCTCATCTTACCTTGAATCAACGAACGGGCTTCCTCCATTTTTTCAGATTCCAGCAGTTGAAGTGATGCAGCTGCCGTTACTTGTAATTCAGGATCTGGATCAACCAAATAGGATTCAACTATGGGAATAGCAGCTTTTAAATTCCGTCTCCCTGCAACTGAGATTGCTTTTACGGCAAGATCCTTGTTCTGCAAAATATCCAATAATTCTTGATTAGAGATGATATTAGAATCCTCAGCGGAAATTTTCAAAATCGTCTTACTAACCTCAACACTTTTTCCATGAAATAATTCATTTAAAGTTTTTGACCATGGGGACAGGGGTATATCTTCAATGAGTTCCAGTGCAAATAATTGTTTGATCTCGTCATCATCTCTTAAGGTTTTTTCGATGGTGTTTACCATGGCGCTATCAGCCACATCCACTTGAATCTCTTCAAAATTTAGTTGTCTTTTCTCGATGGCTTTTTGAAGAGCCTTTACATAACCTCTCTTTGTATTAAAAGTGTAATAAATCCAAACAGCAGCTACAGCCAACACAGCGATACTTAAATAATGGAGTGGTACCCATTTTGCAGCTAGAAAAATAGATAGGCCTGCAAATCCTTCAACAAATGCTTTGATGGTCCCATCAATAATTGGTTTTTTCTCACTCTTTGCTTGGGGAGGGACCGGAAGCCACAGCAATTGGACGGTGGCGTTATTGATAGTGAATTTGAAGACCTGATCTGCAAATTTAGGTACAAAGATTGCAGCCAGAACCGGTATCATTATAAAACCGATGGATCCAGCGAAAAGTCCTATTGGTAAAATGATCAAGCCGACCAAGACACCAAAACGAGCCAGTATTCGTCCTGTAAGAAAAAACTGAACTATAAAAGCAGCGGCACCTGTTACAGCATAGAACATTCCAAAGAAATTGACCAGTTCGTCTTGGGATGGGAATGCGTTGGAGGCAGTGATTTTGAACTGATAATCCACAAATTTAGATACAAATGCCATTGAACAAATCACGATAGTTATGGCGATCAAATAACTGTCAAATTTAGCTTTCCCTTTATCTTTTTTCGCAGATCCAGATTTAGAAGATCCACTGTCCAATTGAGATCGGTGAGGCCGAATAAGAAAAGACGTGATCGTGGTGATCCCAAGAAAAAATGCTGTGGCGAAGAGCAACTTATCAGAACCAAAAAATTGTACAAATGCTCGTATTCCTGATCCAACCATTATAGATGCGATAGCACCACTGCCACTGATTAAACCGAATAACCGCTTTGCCTGACGTGCATCAAAAACCTGACCTGTTAATATCCAAAATTGTGTGATGGAGAGAACGATGATGATCTCCATCCAGATAAAGATCAACGGTATTACAAATCCCTGTAGAGCAAAGGATAATGGAATCAGCGTGCCGCCAAAAATAGCAGCAGACACCATAATCACAAATGTTAGATCACGTCCCTTGGTTAACTTTGTGTATAATGGTATTGCTCCAGCCATAACCACTGCAATAACTACGAACATGAGCGGGAGATAGGTTTTTTCGAAAAGATTCAGAAAAAATGCATCGCGAGCGGAACCACCAGTTATACTCATTGCTGCCAAGCAGAAATGATGAATAAATAAGATGAATAGAGGCTTGGCTTCTTCTTCTTTTATATCAAAAATTCTGGATAAGAAATTCATATTATGGTCGACCTAACCATTCGACTTAAATGTTGATAGTAAACGTCATAATAGATCACTTGCTAGTTCAGCCAATGCTGATCGTTCACCTTTCTGCAGAGTTACATGAGCATACATTTCTTGTCCCGTGAAACGGTTAATCAGATAACTTAATCCATTCGAAAGACTGTCTAGGTAAGGTTGATCGATCTGGTGTATATCACCAGTAAAAATAATTTTTGTCCCTTCTCCAGCACGAGTGATTATTGTCTTTACTTCATGTGGAGTGAGATTTTGTGCTTCATCAATAATGAAAAAAACCTTTTGGAAGCTCCTACCACGAATATATGCCAATGGAGTAATCACCAGTTTTTCATTTTCTAGTAGTTCATCGATCTTTCTCGCTCTATCATCGTTTTTTTTGAACTGGTGTTTGATAAAAGAAAGGTTATCAAATAAAGGTTTCATGTATGGGTCAATTTTGGATTGAATATCTCCCGGAAGATAACCGATATCTCGATTGCTTAAAGGGATGATGGGTCTTGCCAAATATATCTGTCGATATTGAGATCGTTGCTCCAATGCAGCAGCCAGCGCTAACAGTGTTTTTCCAGTACCAGCTTTTCCAGTAACTGAAATAAGCTGGATTTTTTTATTTAAGAGAGAGTTCAGGGCAAAAGATTGTTCTGCATTTCTGGGAGAGATTCCGTAAGCATGTGGTGTCTCAACTCGTTTAATATTTTTATTTTGAACTGAAAAAGTAGCTAAACCAGATTTTTGTCCGTTACGCAAAACAAAATTTTCATTGGCAATAGGATTTTCAATGGCATCGACGGTATCCAGATCGATTCCATTATTATCCAAATAAAGCTTATCAATAAAATCGCTAGAAAAATTTTCAATAGTCCGTACTCCAGTATATATCTTATCAATGCTTTCAACTTTATCTGTAGTATAGTCCTCTGAAGATAGTTTTAGGGAACGGGCTTTTAATCTCATATTAGTATCTTTTGAGACCAGTATAACATCTCTATCGGGGTTGTCTTCTGCCAATTTGTAAGCGCAATTGAGTATACGATGATCAGGATTGTCTTCCTGAAAAGAAGCCTCAACGTCTGAGTGCCAGTGATGGTTGACGACTACTTTAACGGTTCCATTTTGTTTGTCGCGAGTGTCATCCTCATCACTTTCTGTATTATTTGATAGGGTATCCAATCTGCGCAAAAATTGACGGGCATTATAGTGGATCTGTTCACTTCCCCGCTTAAACTGGTCCAGTTCTTCTAAAACGGAAATAGGGATTGCGATATCGTTATCATCAAAGTTGTAGAGGCAACCTGCATCATGAAGAATTACATTTGTATCGAGGATAAAAAGTTTGGATCGAGGATTTTGTTTAGACACTGATTGTTATTGGTTGTGGTTCAATCTATTTTCTAAATACATAATAATAGATAAAAATATAGTGAAATGACTTTAAGCAATACAAGCCTATCTATTTTAAGTCTAGCAGTCATTTTGCCTTAATAAAGTTCCATGTAAATTCGAAATTATATTTCATTCAAAATATTGCATATTTGATCGTGAAAGTAAGATTAGATTATGTAAACATATTTTTCAATGAACCCCTAGAAAAGAGACAGCTATGTTTAGAGAAAATTTGTTAAAAAATAAAACAGTCTTGGTCACTGGAGGCGGAACAGGATTGGGGAAATCCATGGCCAGCCGATTTGGAGAATTGGGCGCTGACCTCATCATTGCCAGCCGCCGGGATCATGTAATTAAAGAAGCCGCAGAAGACCTGAAAAAAATCGGTACAAAAGTTTTAGGCTTAACCTGTGATGTCCGTGATATTGATAGTGTAAAATCTATGGTAGAAAAATCTAAAGAGACTTTTGGGAAAATTGATGTTTTGTTGAATAATGCGGCTGGGAATTTTATTAGTCCCACAGAAAATTTATCTGCTAATGGATTCCAGGTGGTCGTGGATATTGTGTTGAATGGCACATTCAATTGTACTCATACGGTAGGGAAAGAAATGATCAATGCCGGTGGAGGAACCATTTTAAATATAGTCACAACATACGCATGGACAGGCTCCGGCTATGTTGTCCCATCAGCTGCTGCAAAAGCAGGGGTTCTTGCTATGACACGTTCTTTGGCAGTGGAGTGGGCAAAATACGGTATCCGATCAAATGCAATTGCCCCAGGGCCATTTCCCACGGAAGGAGCATGGACCCGGCTCGCTCCACCAGGATTGGGTTTAGAGAAAAAAATGAAGGAACGGATCCCTCTCAAGAGATTTGGTGAACGGGAAGAACTAGCGAATCTGGCTTCATATTTGATCAGTGACGAATCAGGTTATATTAATGGAGAGGTTGTGACTATTGATGGCGGTGAATGGCTTAAAGGAGCAGGGGAATTCAATGACCTGGATAAGATCCCCAAAATGGCGTGGAAAGCCATGGCTGCCATGAGGAAGAAATCTAAAAAATAGATTTCAAAAATTCAGACAATGTTATGCCTAACAATCTATATAAGATGATTGTATAGGGTATGGCCACTGCAAAAAAGATAAATGGGCTAGTTCTAAACTCTTCAGCATATGGACTTTCATTTGTTCTTTCAACTATTTTACGAAAACCTTTCATGGTTAAATGACTCAACCATCCGCCAATGGCAAATATTGACAATATGACAACATTATCTAACAATGTCAGTGAATTTAACCAATGGCCAAAACTCATGTTATTTCCTTAATTATTTGTTTGAACTCTGATAAAATCATAGCAGTTGCTCCCCAAACTTTTTTACCGGCTAACAAAAAATATGGAATTTCTACTTTATAACCTCTTAAATCTCTTTTCTCTTGTTTTTCCAAAGAATCATCCATCATTTCATTTAAAGAAACTGAAAAAGCTGACGCCACTTCATTTTTATCAATAGTGATTTGAAATTGTTTTGAAATCATGCCGACAAATGGATAGATCATAAAACCAGTCACTGGAACAAAAAGAGGTGAAAGCTCCCCAATAATTGTTATTTGTGCAGAATCGATACCAACCTCTTCATGCGTTTCCCTGAGAGCCGTTTGAGAAAGAATCTCATTATTCTCTTGGGACCCGCCTGGTAAAGAGATTTGTCCTTTGTGGTAATCTAGAGTTTGGGCTCTTTCAGTCAATATAAATTGAAGTTCACTATCTTTTTTATAAATCAAAATAAGTACAGCAGACGGAACTGCGTCCTTTTCAGAGATGTCAAAATTATAAGGACGGTTAGACTGAACATTAAATCTGGATTGGGCAAAATTACCCGGGAGTTTTAAGCTCAATCTTCGTTTTAGTTTTTTACCAAGCTTTTTTAATTCCATAGATCACAAAGTTATCGTTTTTTTCAATAATCTGCCCCATGTTTATGGTTATCTATGGAAATAAAACACATTATTTGGGATTGGAACGGAACAATACTTAATGATCGTTGGCTATGTGTGGAATCCATCAATATCTCACTAAATAAAAGAAACTTACCAGAGATTGATGACCAGCAATATTTAGATATATTTTGTTTTCCCGTTGAAGACTACTATAAAAAACTGGGTTTTGATTTTGAAAAGGAACCATTTACTATCTCAGGATCAGAATTTATAGCAAATTATAATTCACGTTTTCATGAACCCAAATTACAAAAAGGTGTAAAAAAAACTTTGGAGTATGTTGCCAATGCAAAAGTTACCCAATCTGTTTTATCAGCTGGGAAACAAGAATATGTGGATGATTGGGTCCAATTTCATGGCCTTGGAAAATATTTTATCAGTGTATTGGGTATCGATAATCATTATGCATCAGGAAAAAAAGAGATAGGGAAAAAATGGATCAATCAAATGGAATATGATTCGAATAATGTATTAATGATTGGTGATACCTTACACGACCATGAAGTTGCCAATGAAATGAACGTTCAGTGTGTGCTGGTAGCCAATGGCCATACCAGCTATGACCGTTTAAAAGAAACAGGAAAAAAAGTATTTAAAGACATGGTCGAGGTATACGATCATTTATCAGTGCATTTACCAGTCTACTGAAGTATTGGTCCCGAGTCCCGGTCCATAAAAAATTGCATTCAACAGTAAGCGTTCTGCGCCCCTGAAGTAACCTCTAAAATTGGGTTGAGTGGCAAAAAGGATCACCTGACCATTCCCCACTCGTTCCTGTGTGGCCCAGGAGCCTTCTGAAATACGATTTTTTGCTTCCGGCCAAAGTAAGCCTCCTAACCGTAGATCTTCTACTTTCGCCATTCTGGCTGGGGTATGGCTGGGGTATCTGGTCATGAGGACAGTTGATGAATTGAACAAAACTGGGACCATTTCACCGCATCCAAAGTTCAACCAGTGCTCTGGATTAAGATTGACACGAAGTATGGCCCCCTGAGGGCTTAATTTTCGTGCCAGTTTATCGCGGGTTTTTAAATCCTCTAATCGAAAATGCTGTTCTCCAGATTCACTAGATTTATCTAAAGATGATTGACCTTCCCACAATTCTAGACTATCTACTTTTGTATGTGAAGCAGATTCATATTGAAAAAGGTTATAAGAATAATGTTCTAGATCTTTCAAGATGTCTCTCTTTTTTCTAACACTACTAATTCCCGAAGATGAGTCTGCTAGAAAGTTTGCCGCACCCCCAACTGCAATTAATGTACCTCCATCTTTCACCCAATCTTTTATTTTGTTCATTCCGCTTTTCCCAAGCACTTTTTTATAGGCGCTTCCCCAAGAGGATGGGAGAACCAATACATTGTATTTTCTCAGATCTGTTCTGGAAACATCCATAAAATTTAATAGGGTTGTTCTTCGTTGTATCCGGGAATCCAATAAATGCCACACTGAACCAAAACTATATGCACTCGCAGGGGGTCCGCCAACTAGTGCAATTCTTGATTCCTGTAACAAATTGACTTTACTCCCACCAAGGTCAGGTCCTTTTTGGGCCAATGCTGTATTAATACCAATAATATCAACATGACTTTCTTTGGCGATAGATCTGAGACTTGTAATGTCCAGTTCTGGATTAGATTGATTCCTGATCAGTATACTACCAGGAATAAAAGTATTCCCATCTATCATGACTGTTTCTTCTATGGCATACATTTTTATATCAAGATCCATTAAACGGGACATGGCAATATATATGCCATCTTTTGCTCCGTTTAAAACGTAACCATAGTCAGGATCTTCGTTTAAAACATATCCTTGATTTGAAAGGGGAGAGTAAGTATTTATGGCCACTCTGGGCATTTTTGTGGTATAATATCCTTGAATTCCAAATGCCAACGGCAGGGACCATGCTGTCACATCATATAATGTAGACCCTTCATCCTTTAGAACCATTTTTCTTTCTTTTTCCATGGATTTTGTATCCAAACGAATATCAAAATGCAGGATATTTTGAATAAGTGCGCGTAAAGGTTGGTTTAGTTTTATAATTAACGCACCTCCATCAACATTCACATTTTTGACATTTTTATTCTCATGAGATACAGCTGTAGACAGTTTAATATCTTTTTGAGTCATGTGGACTTCTATGTCTTGTCTTTGCAGTGTTGCAACAAAGGCATCTAGTCGATCTGTATTGGATCCGATGGGAAATACAAAAGCTTCCGCTTCATTACTTTCAACACTTTTCCTTCTGATATCATAATAATCTTGCAGTAGTTCCTGACGATTTTTTGCAACGGTTGAAAGATTTGCCATTGAACTGACAAATTGATGGTGGACAGCTTCGCGGAAAGAGGTTTCCGAGCCATCAGGTCGTCTAACAAATTGTCCAGAGGTTCTTGATTGTTCGTATAATATGCCAACTACACCGATATAAATACCCCAGGAACTGCCGTAACCAGGGTAGATTTCTTCGTTCCAATCTCGAGTATAATAGCTCCAGCCATAGTGATCAAATGCTTCTGCCTGATCTTTTGCCATTTTTTTCCACCATTTGTGGATCACAGGATGATAATAAGGGTTGAATGGCTCACGAGGGGGATTGAACAGGTATGTATCATAGGCGCCCATCTCATGAGAATCGACCAGGAATTGAGGCTTCCAATCCAGAATAGCATTTACTTTACCACGTGTCTCAGGATGAACGGTTGCGAACCAATCACGATTAAGATCGAACAAATAATGATTAGTTCTCCCCCATGGCCACATACCTCTGTGGTTCAGACTTTGGAGATCTGAATTTGGCATAACTCCACGCCACTGTTGATATTGTGATAATATTCGTTCTCTACCATCAGGATTTTCAATTGGGTCAATGCCTACGATCACATTATCCCTAATAAATTGAGATTGTTCATCTTGGCCTGCTGCTAGTTGATATGCTAATTGAACGGCAGCATCAGCGCTTGATATCTCATCACCATGGATCGCATAGGCCATCCAAGCAATGGAAGGAGAATCCTTGATGATATTTTTTGGGTTGTCATCTTTAGCTAATGTACGTGGGTCAGCCAGTTTGCTGATATTTTCTCGGATCTGATCTATATTTTCATGATTATCTTTACTTGTTATAATAAGATATAAAAGTTCCCGGCCTTCATAGGTTTTTCCATAACTATACAAGGATGCATGCTCAACAGTGGCATCCAAGTATTCAAAATAGGTTTTTGATTCCCAATGCCTAACAGGCCGGGCACCTA
This sequence comes from uncultured bacterium, assembly GCA_964510385.1. GTDB lineage: Bacteria > Fidelibacterota > Marinisomatia > Marinisomatales > TCS55 > UBA2126. The sequence goes on along the minus strand of CAZECA010000035.1, from coordinate 3,913 downwards.
ATTCAAATCCCAAAAATTCTGATGGAGATTGAATTTTATCATCATACTCACCATTTGGCACAAATGGGAGATCATAGTTTATTAACCCTGGAGAATCATTTGTCCTCATGGCCTGTTGCCCATACATCACGACACAGATCGCAGACAGGAACACATATTTTTTAATCATTAATTATTCCTCTATAGTAGATTAGAATGAAAATGTAAGACCGATTGACACGGTATAATCTTCAGGCTTATAGTATTCACTTGGTAGCAATACATATCCATCAGAATCTGTTGAATAAACAAAGTCTATATCTCCATAAAAATATTCGTAATCTGTAACTGTATAATAACCAATCGAGTCATCATAGGCATATACATAACTCTTTATCACGTCTTCAAGATCATACCTGGAGTTGTATTCATATTCATAGTTGATGTCCAGCGTAAGCGCTTCGTGAAATGTTTGAAATGAGAAAACGATAATATTTTTTAACAGATATTTTTTATTATCATCAAATCTAGGTTTGTAGAAAATTTGCCAATCAATAAATAAGCCCAGATCTTCATAGAATCGTTTATACTTTGGACGCAGAGAATGGCGAAAAAGTGTTGCTGCTGTATCTACATTAGAATACGCTTCTTCTTCAAATAATGCGGCATAGCTTACAGAGAAGTAAGGTCCAAAACGATATTTACCACCAAGACCAAGATTGGTACGACTGTCCAAAGCATAAAGTGAATCAAACTCCCACTCTGCAAAAATAAATGGAGAAAATTTCTGATTAGCTAATAGATCCACTTTCAGAATTGCACTTCCATCGTCTTCGTATGGATCGCTATCATAAGTAGATTTTGCTCTGTCACCCGCTAAAAGGAACTCTGTATCAGGAAGGGAAAGTCCGCCTAGTTGCAAGGAGCCATATTTTGAGACAGAGAATGAACCATCGTAATAGTGATATTCAAGGTTTCCTCTTCTGCCATAGTAAGAACCGGAAAGTTTCAATGATATCGGATCAGCAAAAATCAAATTGATGATACTGCATATAATAATAAATCTTTTCATAGTTTCCTCTTATTAGACAAATGTGTGTCCATGTATAGCTATAATTTAGAAATCCTTGCAAAAAAAAACAGGGTAGAAGAACTACCCTGTTTTTTCAGATAATAATTGAAATAATTATTATTTAACGGCCACCGCCTTGTCCTTTTTCCTCTTCTCCTTTTTCAGTAGGAGCATTTTGCGCAGCCCCCCTGCTTGAACTTACGGAAGAACCTTTAGAGCTACCTTTTCCACCTTTTTTGGCAGAACCGCCACGTGAAGAGGCAGCTGCTTTGCTAGAATGGCCTTCAGGTGCTGATTTACCACCAAATAATTTACCGAAAAATGAACTCTTTCCTTTTACGGCTTCATCATTACCAGCATCTTTTGTTGGACCATCTGTATCGTCACCGAGACGACTTGCAGAGGATCCTTTTGCATCTTTTGTACTTGATGATTTAGCTTTTACTGTCTCATCTTTTGATTTGTCAACCGGACCTTGTGCGAAAAGAACGCTGACAGATG
>CAZECA010000035.1:0-2351 GCA_964510385.1 uncultured bacterium | reverse complement strand
CCATCAGTAATTTTACTAAGTGTTTCATTCGAAACCTCCTTTTTAAGATTATCTTACCTGAACCAGAAAGTTATTTAAGGCTATCAGTTAGTAGGATAATAGGGTGGGATTTGGATAAAAACAACATCCTTTTTTTCTAATATGAGCTGCATCACATTTTACTATAAAATACCTGTTTTAAGGATATCATGAATGTGAATTATTCCATCCGGAATATCTTTTTTTTCATCAGAGAAAACTAACAAACTGGTAATATTATGATCTTCCATTACTTCCAGTGCGCTCACTGCTAGTGTTGATTCTTCGACCCATTTATAATCTTTTGTTTGTATAGATCCTGATGTTTCATTGAATATTTGATTTCCAGAGTTTTCCAAACCTCTTCGTATATCCCCATCAGTAATGATTCCACTTAAAATCCCGTTTGCATCTATTACGCCGGTCATTCCCAGACCTTTTTCTGTCATAAGTAACAATGCTTCGCTCATGGGGGATGTCTCCTGGATCAGCGGTATCTGATCACCTGTATGCATGATCTCTTTGACTGTTAGCAACAGTCTTTTCCCTAGATTTCCCCCAGGGTGAAGGAGGGCAAATTCTTCCGCCTTAAAACCGCGATTTTCTAACAATGCTATCGCCAAAGCATCTCCCATGGCCAATGTGGCGGTTGTGCTAGCAGTGGGTGCTAATTCCAAGGTATCGGCTTCCTGTTCAACAGAAGTATCAATATATATATCTGCAGATTGAGTTAAAGAGGAGTTTTGACGGCCGATCATGGCAATGATTTTTACTCCCATTCTTTTAAATGCTGGAATAATCTGAATCAATTCGTAGGTTTCGCCGCTATTACTGATCGCAAGAATAATATCGTCTTTAGTGACCATCCCAAGATCTCCGTGACTGGCCTCAGCGGGGTGCATAAAATGAGCTGGCGTTCCGGTGCTCGAAAGAGTTGCTGAGATTTTTTGAGAAATCAGGCCGGATTTACCCATGCCTGTAACAATAACCCTTCCGGTGCAGTTTTTTATGGTATTTATAGCATTTTCAAATGAATCTTCAATTCTGTCAATTAGACTCAGGACAGCTTCCCCCTCAATCTTCAGAACATTTTTTGCTACTTCGATGTTATTTTTTTTATTCATGCGTTATAAATACAATTTACTACTAAAAAACTCATAGGTTTTAATCTCTTATCCAGCAGACTGGAAAAATTGTATGATGTAAGGGATCGTTCTGCTTAAACCTCTTTAGTTCAGGGAAAGGTGGAGATGTCTCCCCTGGTCTTTCCGCAAAAACTGCATCATCGCCAATCCACCGTGAAGAGAATGCTCTTCTCCTATTATTACTATTTGGGTTCCCCTTGCCAGAGTGCAGTGTTTTGAAGTGAAATACAATACAGTCTCCCGGCTCCATATCCCAAGATAATATCTCATAATTTTCTCTGTTTCCTTCAATATCTGGTACAGATTCAAAACTTTCAGGGGTATAATCATATTCATTTAAAGTTAGAAATTTTATTGGCATAAACATTTTTCCAAATAAGTGAGAGCCAGAAACAAACTCTAGTCCAGATTCTCTGGGTACCGGATCCAACGGTAACCATATACTGCAGACCTGCTCCCCATCAACACAATAGTATGGTTGATCGTGGTGCCATGGTGTTTGTTCAGATGTTTTCGGCTCCTTGACCAAAATATGTTCATGAAAGAGTCGGATTTCTTTCGATTTTGTCAGGTGTCCCGCAATTTCTGCGGCGGGAGAATTAAATAAAAATTTTTTGTATTCCTCTATGCGACTCCAATTACAATAATCATCATAAAAATCACCTTCATTTTCTTGAGGCGTGTATTGACATGCAAATGGCCCAGGATTTTTCCGATTTTTTTCAATCCCCTCTGATAATTCTTTTAACCAATTTTTGTTAAATACATTTTTCAGAAAAATTGCACCTTTTTCTGAATATTCTTCTATTTGAGCATTTGTTATCATCCCTGATTCACTCTCCCATAGAATAATTTTTGTACTTCAGGACTGTTCATGACATTTGGTTTATCTTTATAGCATAATGTGCCGACGTATCGTCTTTTATTGCCCCTGACAGGTGTGACTCGATGCAGTGAATAATGCCCGGAAAAGATAAGTAGGTCGCCAGGGTCTACATCTAGAGTAATAATATCAGCACCAGTGCCATTTAAGATTTCCCCTAGCATAGAATAATCATCATTATCATTATTTCGTAAATCTGGTACACATTGAAACAATCCGCCTTCAATTGGTTTTTGAATGAGTAACGTTATGGTCACTTGAGATTCATCATAATGCCATCCATGATTTTGACCTTCATTCATACA
>CAZECA010000034.1:0-16659 GCA_964510385.1 uncultured bacterium | reverse complement strand
TCTTTTTCCCTGAAGAGCACGCCACACCTGCGGGGCTCGTGGGATATTATGCGATAAGAATATTTGTAATCAATAGTTTTTTCTAAATTCCGAAACAATTGTTATTCCTATAAAATATTGTGGCTTTTTCCGTTACAAAATCTGTCGGCTTGAGCCCTTCAAAGTGAAATGATCTGTATCCTAGTTCTGCAGCTAGTTCAAATCCGGGAGTATAATCCGGGCGGTTTGAGTCGTCAAGGATCAATACACCATTATCATTCAATTTCATGAATCCCTCACGCATGCAATTCACTCTATCTTTTCCATCCACGACCACCACATCAAATTGTATTTCAATCTGATGAATTGAACGGCAATATTTGCCATCAATATCTTTCTCTGTGAAAATCAAAAAAACATTGTCACTAACCTGCGCGTTTAGTTTCTCAAACCAACTTTGATTACTTTCAACCGAGAATACTTTTTTCACCTTGCTGGAGTAATATAAGGTCGAGGATCCTCCACCATATTCAAAAATTGACATTTCATCACTCAATCTCTCATCAAGGAATGTGATCAACGAATAATTCATCCATGGCAAAGGATCTCCTGTAGATGACATTGGTATTCCCGCATGGAGGCTTTTCATCCAACCTATTTCGTGCAGATAGCTGCTCGAATAATTCACTAAAAATTTATATGCCCTTAAACGGGTGACCACTTTTTCCAAAAAACTCATGATCAATCACTAAACGAAGCTGCCAGACGTTCCCCTTCATCGAAGTCTACTTTTATCAGTAGGTACGCACCACCAATGAATAAGATTAATATAGATAAAATACCCAACCGAACGTTGCCAGTAACCAGCGTCACCCAGCCCATCATCACTGGTCCCACAACAGCAGCAAATTTTCCGAGCATATTATAAAAGCCAAAGAATTCAGCTTCCTTTCCTTTGGGTACCAACCTCGCATATAGACTCCTGCTCAATGCCTGCACTCCACCCTGAAAAAGACCTATCATAGCAGCCAGAGTAAAAAAATGGGTTTTTTCCGTCATAAAATAAGCAAGCAGTGTAACAAATGAATAACCGCCGATTGCGATCAGCACTGCCTTTTTTGTACCGATCTTTGATGCAAACCAGTTGTATATCAATGCTGCCGGAAATGCAATAAACTGGACCATAAGAAGTGCCGTTATCAAGTCACCCGCTTCAAACCCAAGGGAAGAGCCCATTTTTACGGCCATACGGATGATCGTGTCCACTCCATCAATATACATCCAATATGCTAGTAAAAAGACCCCAATGACCTTCATCTTGCGTATGTGTCCAAAAGTGGTTTTTAATTGCTTATATCCTTCGATAACAGCCTTATTTAATGGTACTGTTTCAGGATTTGACGGTTCTGGAACAAAAATTAATAACGGGATCGTGAATATTCCCCACCAGACTGCCACTGAGAAAAAGGATATTCTGATAGCTGTGGACGCATCGGGAATTCCAAACCAATGTGGATTCAGATACATAAGTACATTCACCAGAAATAACAATCCACCGCCAATATAGCCCATGGCATAGCCCAATGAGGATACATAATCCAGATTGTCTTTCTCTGCCACAGATGGCAAGAGTGAGTCATAAAAAGTATTGGCACCCATAAAACCGATGGTCGATGCTATATAACATAACATTGCCAGCTCCCATTCTCCCTGCCCAACCAGGAATAGTGCTCCTGTCATGACCACACCAAAATAACAAAAAAAGATCAGAAATTTTTTCTTTGCCGAACCACGGTCGGCAATCGCCCCTAACAATGGAGCCAGTGCTGCGATCACGATCGAGCCCAGCGAATTTGCTACACCCAATTGATAGGTACTCTGGATCACATCATTAGGATTGGACCAGTATTTTTCAAAAAAGATGGGAAAGAAACCAGCCATGACTGTTGTCGAGAAAGTAGAGTTCGCCCAATCATAGAATGCCCATGCCCATATTCTTTTTCTATCAGACACCATCTTTCAATCTACCATGCCTGAGTATAAACGACTAATTGAATCCATGCAGATAAATCATTGTATGTATTTCGTGTGAATACGGGAATGGAGTAACCTCCCCTTATTTCAAAAGGTACGGGACCAATACGTTTTAGGGGATGAATATTTTGTAAAGCCACCTCTGCAAATTGGCGTATGGCCGTTACACGAGTATCATGGATATCATCACTGTATCTCATCCACTCATTCCAATCTGGATCGTTAGAATAAAATGTATCACGTCCTTTAATAAAAAATGATGCACCGCCCGAAACGGACACCCTGTCCGGTATTAACTCCATTTTTCCTTGCGCCATTGCAAACAATTCATTTCCTTTGTCAATATTGTATTTTACCCCCACTTTAGCGGCAATAGAGTCCGGATTCAGTGTAGATTGATTAAAAAATGAAATGGGGGTATTTAATCGTGTAGAATTATTCACCCCTATTTTGGCCATCCAATTAATATTAATATTTCTATTTAAAATCGATCGGTATAATTCTCCAAATAGTGAAACAGAATATTTAGATACTCCATCACCTAAAGGCAAAGATGAGAAATGAGATTGTTCTTGGGCAACACTATTACCATATCGATACTCATGGATCCTATCTGCAGATGCGAATAGCGCAGATATCCCAAGATAAAGTGAGGCATTTCCTGCCTCAGTCCAAGCAGGTTTTCCAAATAATAGAACCTTTAAACCAAGCTCAGCATTTCCTATTCCTGAAGCAGTTTGGCTAGTAGGATAATAATAATTCAATAGTTGCTTCATAGTTACTCCTGTGGAATCATCACTGGCAAAGGGATTAAATCCAGAACCAAAAAATCCAGCATTTTCTGGCTGTCCTTCCAATGCCCATAAAAGAGAATTTTCACCTGCCCAAGAATAAAAGCGGTCTCGAATCATCATTAGATCACTATCAAAATTATTTGCTAAAGCAGAATCCATTAGAGACCGTGTATTTTCATGATATGTGATAAATGATTCCAGCCCATCGATTTGATCCAAATTCCATGAATGCTTACGTGATCGTGAGACATAAGTATAATAGGGAATTTTTAGTTGAAATGTCACTCGATCTGATATTCCATATTCAATGGAAAAATTTATTCCCCACGATGTTCTTTTAATTTCTTTTAGATCAACTTCACCATTTAGGGATATCGAATCAGTGCCAAAGAAATCCTCTGACAAATCCGGTATCGTGTCACCATACAAAGTATTATAATAGTGGATATATTGACCAATTGTATAAGAAGAATTATGGGACAATGTATCCAGATTATAGATATCAGTCTCACTGGCATAAAATCCGTCAATTATATTTGAATAATCAAAATATCTTTTTCCATAGTTCGCAACGGTGAACGGTATGTTGGGGATTCCCTTCACTCCACCCGGTCCAATATAGCTTCCTGCTTTCACTACGGGTGTGACACTAACCCTCCAAACATTTGTCGGCACAGTGAAATGGGTTTGAGGATAAATGAAAGAAATAATAAAAATGAATTTTACTATTTTCATTAATATAATAGAAACCGTTCCCTGAATTCACTGAACCTTATCACATCCATTACCCATTGAGGCGGTAAGTATTTTGGTTTTTTACCCTGAGCAGCAAATGTAGAAAGTAAATTATATCCAAATAATTTATCTGCATAATTATCATGGATCCATTGGAATTGACGCGGATAGAGTTGGTAAGCAATGATTATAATTGAAGTAGCAGTTGCAATTGGATCAAATACTTCACGATCTGTGATCTCAAATTCGATTCCACTACATCTTTCCTGATAATATAGTGGTACAGAGCCATCTCCTTTGACCTGAGTAGGGGTATACTGGATATGACTAAATGTAACTCCCGGTAATTCAAGAGCGGACACTTTTTGAAAAAATACCTTACCGGAAATCCATGGCGCACCTGCACGAAAATATGGCCGCGCTGTTCCCTGCCCCCAATTAAGATTTGTTCCACGCAATAAATTCATACCGGTAAAAGCTAAACAGGATTCCACATCATTTAAGCCGGGGGCCAATGGCCTCATCGGTAGATCCAGTTCATCAGACCATTGCTCTCTTTTCCAATTCGCCATAGGAATGACACTCAGTTCAGCTCGGGCAAGATCCTTCACCCAGCCCATTTCATTCACCATCAATGCATACTCACCAATGGTTAGTCCATGTCGAATTGGGACCAGGTGGTATCCTTCAAAGGATTGGTAATTAGCACGAACTATGGGGCCATCCATTCGGTCGCCCCTGATCGGATTCGGGCGATCCAAAACGATTACAGGTTTGTGCAGTTCATTAGATACTTCTAATATCTTTGTTAAAGTAGTCATAAAGGTAGAATAGCGCGTGCCAGTGTCTTGGATGTCCACCAGCACCACATCAGTATCTCGAATGGTCCATTCCGGTGGCTTAACAAACCGGTCTAATAAATTAATGATGCGGGCACCTGTATTAGGGTCCTTTTCCACTTTCCCAATGATCTTAGTTTTATTTTCTACGTCACCGAATAGACCATACTGAGGCGTTAAAATTACGTGAATGGTAATATCCGGATGATCATTCAAAATATCTAAAATATGCTTTCCGTTTCGGTTCACTGATGTTTGATTACATAATACGGCCACTCTTTTTCCTAAAAGCGGTTTCAGGTCCATCTGTTCCAATACATCCAGTCCGGAATAGATATGAGGCATGAACGATAGGTCCGGCACATCTACCACTTGAGTATGCTCAAAATCATTAGCCAGAGATAATGAACATGCAATGAGTATAGTTATAATTCTATTTAACATGGGGTCTGAAAAAAATAGATTCCATTAATAAAACAAATGAAACATTTACAGTGACAGCCATTACTATGAACCATGTCCATGCAATCCCATTTGACTGAGCAATAAACACAGTGGCCAAGCTGGTAAAAAGTCCTATCATTAGAGTGATCGAATGAAACTCCCGCTTAAGTTTACTGATGATAAATAACGACAGCAACCCCCCATATGTGTATGACGCAATCTGCAAACCTAATTCCACTATAGCTTTATCACTTTCATCAAAGACCATTGCAATCAAAATAATTACCGATGCCCAAACAAAACTGGTCAACCTTGCTGTTTTCAGATCGGCTTGCTTTTGGAACCAGTCCCTTAAAGTGGAAGATGCAAGCGCATTGATTGAAGAACTCAATGTAGACATTGCTGCAGAAAGAACACCCGCCAATAGCAATCCTTTTAGCCCAATTGGCAGTTCATGAATAATATAATGTGCAAATTCCCTATCCTTTTCCAATGTCATTCCTCCTAAGGAAACAAAGATCAATGATCCGGCAAACAGAAAAAGGAAGAATTGCAAGAAGACAAACACCCCGCTACCTACCATGGCCTTTTTTGCATCGGTTATATTTTTACAAGTTAATGTTCTCTGGACCATCATGTAGTCGGCTCCATGAGATGCGAATGATAAAAAGACCCCTCCAGTAAATGCAGAAATAAATACCCATGGATCTTTCATCCAGTCACCGCCAGTTCGGAAGATATTTGTCTTGCCGTCATGCATTAGATCTGCTAAAAATCCCCATGGGATCACACCAGGCTGAGTTATGATATGTACGATGACCGCCAACCCTCCGAATAAGTATAGAATAAACTGAAAACTGTCCACCCACACCACCGTGCGGATGCCTCCGGATACTGTATAGACTAGTGTGACGATTCCGATAAGTAGAACAGCAACTGGTAAAGGCCACCCTGTCAATACCTGAACTATCACAGCTGTAGCAAGAAATCGAATTCCATCTGCTAAAATACGTGTAATTAAAAATATCCCCGATGACAATTTCTGAATTCCAGAGCCAAAACGTTCTCCGAGAATTTCATAAATAGAGACTACTCCCTCTTTGAAAAATGAAGGAAGCAGTATCACTGAGACCAAGACTCTTCCAATAACAAAACCCATTGCCAACTGCAGGAAAAACCAGTCTCCCCTATACGCCAGTCCCGGAATACTGACAAACGTCAGTACAGATGTTTCAGTAGCGACAATTGAAAACATGACCATAATCCAATGCTGTGAGCGTCCAGCCAGAAAATAATCTTCTGCAGACCGGTTCTGTCTGCCTTGCCAGATACCCCAGCTGGTAATCAAGAGCATAAATCCAATAATAATCGCAATATCTATGAAATGGATGGTCTAACCTCGGTCAAATTTTCAGGAGTGAAATTACAAGCAGGAAATAACAGTTTTGCAGATATTTAACTTGTTTTTAAAACCTAACTATCCCCATTTTTAAACAAGGTATGGCAGACCAAGAACAAAATAATTTAGGCGGATTCGCCAAAAAGACAGATTTCAAATGGTTAGGTATCGGCCTGATCATTTTCATTCTAATTGGATTCGTCATGCCACTTCCTGAATCTATGCTTAAGAAAGCTGATGAGATATTTGGAGGAACGGGCTCTGATATAACAATCAAAGCGCAACAGATTCAACTTATTATCGCTCTTCTTTCAACGTGCGTGGTATTCTTTGCAACAGAAGCCATACCCATGCCTGCTGTGGCCCTGCTCATTGGATTAATTCAATTGTTTTTTGGCATCACCGAGCCTAGCCGTATCGTCGCCACTTATGCACATGATGCCGTATGGTTCATTGCTGGCTCTCTTGCATTAGGAGCGACCCTTGTAAAATATGGTCTGGATAAACGTGTGGGAATGGTGGTGGTAAACCTAGCAGGAACTAAAACCCGAATGATCGTTATCGGTATTTTGCTGGGCACAGCCATCCCTACTGCATTTGTAGGCGAGCACGCTGTGGCAGCTATGTATGTTCCCATTGCAGTGGCTCTATATACACTCACAAATAAAACCACACCTGCCCCGCGTCTCGGCAGGTTGCTCATGGTCACCATCGCAGTTGGTTGTATGATCGGCGGACCCATGAGCCCAACTGGCGGTGCACGGAATGCCCTCATGATCGGATTTCTTTCCAACATAGGCATTGAAGTGTCTTTTATTCAATGGGTTGCAATGGGTGTATTTTATACAGTGGTCATGTCAGTAGTAATGGCCATTATCCTTCCATTTCTTTTCAAACCGGAAGTGAGCGATTTGAGCGATGCAGTGTCTCTTCTCAAACAGGACCTGGAAAAACACGGAGCCATGACCAAAAAGCAAATAGGTGTTGCACTTATAATGCTTATGGTTGTTGTTTTGTGGATCGTTGATAAATCCATAACCAAAAACATTTTGGGATTTTCTTTGGGACTGGGCGGTGTGGCTATATCCGGGGCAGTCCTGTACATGTTGCTGGGATTTACGTCATGGAAGGATTATGAGGATAAGGTTAGCTGGGGTGTCATTATCCTATATGCAGGGTGCATCAGTCTCGGCACTGTATTTAAATCCACCGGTGCTTCCAGCTGGTTCGCAGATCAGATAATTGGCCTTGTGTCTCCGCTAGGATTGAATTCAGGAGTTGGATTGGTAATCCTCGTTGGAGTAATTGGAGCCATCCTCACCAACCTAATGAGTGCCGGTGCCACAGTAGCCGTTATCGGCCCCGTAGTACTGGACATGGCCCAGAGCTCCGGAACGAACCCGATCCTGGTGGGGGTTGGTTTGGCTATAGCGACATCCATGGCATATTGGCTGGTAATTGGTACACCTGCTAGTTCTATCGTTTACTCTAGTGGACAGCTGGAATCAAAAGATTTTATTCGAATGGCCAGTTTAGGTTGGCCATTGGCCTTAATAGTACTGGCCGTCATGGTCATAGTATATTGGGTCGGTATTTTGGGAATAGACCCGTCAGGGATTGGTTTTTAGGAGTAGGCATGGATAATATAATACTTCTCTTGGTTTTGGTCATTATCGTACTGGCTGTTGTATTCAGCAGAAAATCAGAACTCTCTGGAGCTGAAGACCGTAAAGAGGAAGAACAAACAAAGAAAGATTCATTCGCAAAAGAAGATGTCTTATCCTATGGACAGGTTCAGGATAAACGCAAAGAATTAATTGATGCCGTTGAGGCCAGTTTAAAGGACAATCCAGAACAAGTATCAATTTTAAAACAGATTATTAATGACTGGGCTGAACTAAAAATCAAATCATTTCAAGACAGGCGTTCATGGGTACGAAATCCAGATAAAGAGTCTGAATGAAATATACTAACCGTTCTTACTGCGGAAAATATTATTTATAAATACGTTTGGTTCGGCCGTGAATGCCTGTTAATATGACATAAGGGGTAGATTTTATATGCTGTGCAATCTCCTCAATAAGCAATCTATCATCCCCATTCTCTCCAAATAAAAGGACTTCATCTCCCACTTCTGCTTCATCATTTCCTAGATCAATCATAAATTGATCCATACAGATGCGTCCGGCAATCGGATAGGATTTCCCGTTTAATGTAACGTGACCTCCTTTATACCATTCCCTTGGAATTCCATCTGCAAATCCAGTCTGAACCACTGCAATAGTTGTATCTCTTTCTGTTTCCCACACGCCGCCATAAGATACTCTTGTCCCTGCCTTTATCTGCCTGATACTTACAATAGGACCTCTGAATTCCATTACCGGTTTTATATTTAGATCAGTAGGAACCTCATCTGATGGGAATGCACCATAAAGGAGCATACCTGCTCGTACAATATCAAAATGAGATTCAGGAAGATTCAAAACCGTACCACTATTGGAAAAATGTCTGTATTGAAATGCAATCCCCTTATCTGCTGCCGATTCTATTACCCGATTAAACTGTGCCAACTGCCATTCTGCAAAGCTGAGGTCACCCTCATCAGCTGTAGCATAATGGCTATAAATACCCTGACAGTTCAAGGATGAATCTTTACTGATCTCATTTAGTATTTCATCCGCTTTATCAAATGGGATGCCAAGGCGACTCATTCCCGTATCAATTTTTAAGTGAAACTTTGGTTTTACTTTACTACTCTTGAGGATTTGAATATCAGTAGTCCCAGAAAAATTCAAGGTAATGTTTTTCTCTTCTGCTTCTTTTAAAAAATATTCTTGAAGGCGAGAAAAAACAAATATCTCAGTGTTGATTCCCGCGTCACGTAGTTCCATGGCTTCATCAAAAGTAAAGACTGCCAGAAATGTGCAACCCTCCTTTTCCAATGCTCTACCGCATTCAACTGCCCCGTGCCCATAACCATTGGCCTTTATGACACTCATGATGGGATTCCCATCCACTTTTTCCTTTATAACTTTATAATTGTGAATCAAACGATCTAGATGGATATATGCTTTCGGACCTACCATGCAATATTTACATTCTCTTTATCTATATGTTTTTAAAAGAAATGATTTTAATTCCGAAAGATCCGAAAAAATTTGAGTTGAACAGGCCATGATCCATCCGCTAAGGTCTTCTCTAGGCATAGCACATATTAAATATACCGGTACCTCTGAATGATAGGCCATTGTCACTTCTCCATGGGTTCCTCCACCTTTCAAAACATGCTCATTCCAGAGACATATAATGTAATTCGATTTTTTCATGACATTTTCCAGATCCAAGTCGACTGCTTTGCGTACAAATTCCACAAAACGATCCGGTTTGTCTGACTTCCACTGACGATAATCACGTGCTTTATTCTCAACCACCAATTGCTGTGAGGTGATTACAGGATCAATTACATCGTGGTTGAGATTATCTTTGAGCCATCCGGACATTTCATCTCTCCAGCCGGCACCTTCATCGGCGACATGCTCCATGGCGCCGCTTAAGTATGCGATCATTGCTTCATCTTCCGCTTTAGCAACAAACTGTTCAGCACAACAAGCAACGAAGAAAAAACAACTGGTATAAACGTGTTGAGAGGGTCAAATGTGTTTAAGAACAAAATAGATCTACATGCAACGCTTACCATACTTAGTGGTAAATATTGGATCAGGTTAATCATTGAACCTGGAAAAAATCCAAATTCGATTATCAATTCACTAATAAATAATATTACTATCAACGTAGTTAGTAAAGCGGATATGAATACAGAAATACGTTCCGTACATAAAGATAATAAAATGATAATCTGGCTGAAGACGATTGAAAATATTGCGCTGTACACTAGAATAATCATTCCTGAAAAGATTGCTACCGTTCCAGGAAAAATAAAACTATAGATTCCCAAACTCACTGATATGATGATTAATATTTCTACCAGAGCACTTAATTGAATGCCAAGTACAATAGTCGCTTTTCTTAATGGTGCTAATGTCATAGGCACTAATGCCTTATGATGGATACGGAGGTCAAAAAAATCTCGATAAATCAAAGGAGAGATCAGAGTCGCAGATAAGAACATCATGATCCCAGGCAATACCCATACTTCATACGGCAGACCATTGATACTCTTAACAATAATATTTTTTGTACCCAAGACCATTACAATTGATATCAAACTAGGTACCAATAACATTATACCCACAGAACTGATCATTCTGTTTCTGATAAGCCAGATTCGTCTTAAGAAAAACGCGCTCATCCATCCATTCCTTTGCGGGCAAAGGCTGAATCCAAGAGATCCTGAAGTGAAAGTTTTTCAATAGACAAATCGTTCATGACTGAACCAGAAGCTGCATTCAACACCTCAAAAAATACCTGCCTGGATCGTCCATAAAAATGAAATGTATTTCCAACCTTGGTTGGGTTCACTACGGTAGCCACACTGCAAAGTGTTGCGAAGAGATCGTCGTTCAAATCGTCAAATTCAATAGCAAATTGATGATACTCCTTTGTGCTTTCCAGTAATTTATCCAAACTGCCATCCAACAATACTCGTCCATCATGGATAACCATTATCCTGTCATTTGCTGCTTCCACTTCCGGAAGAAACTGACTGGTATACACAATGGTCTTTTCCCCTTTCAACGACCGCATTAAATCCCAAGTAAGCCTCCTAGATTCCGCATCCATAAAGGCAGTAGGCTCATCCATGATCAATATGGATGGATCGTGCGCTAGTGCACGGATGATCATGGCTTTCTTCTGTATACCCTGAGGTACCTTACCTGCCATCGAGAAGAGATAATCACCCATACCCAGTGCATGTGAAAATTGATCCAAGCGTGAGCGAATCAATTCGCTGTGTGTTCCATATAACAATGCATCAAAATAAATATTCTGCTCCAATGACAGCCACGGATCAAGGTCTACATCATGCGGGATGAATGCCACATTCTGCCTTGTTTCTAAACGTCGTTTATCTGTGTCTAGCCCATGAAGGAATACAGATCCATAGTTTGGATTTTCCAAACCTGCTAATAGACGCAGTAAAGTGGATTTTCCTGCATCATTGTCCCCCAATAGGGCAACCATTGTTCCTTTTTCTATACCAAAGGTAAGCCCCGCCAAGATGGTCTTGTCGCCTGCGAGTTTTCCTACTTTTTTGAGTGTAATACTTGCTTCCATTTTAAATCGTCACTGATTTTACGGATCTTTTACAAATTTTCTTCATCTCTAATGAGCCTCAAACCAGGAATCACCTACACCATGATCCACTATCACAGGTATATTCAATTTTAAAGCATTCTCCATTTTTTCAATGACCAAAGAGCGAAGCTCATCTAATTCATCTTTTGATACTTCAAATAATAATTCATCATGTATTTGTAAAACCATTTTAGAATTCATCTGTTGAGTTTTCATTTCCTCATCAATATGAATCATCGCTAATTTGATCATTTCGGCTGCTGTTCCCTGAATGGGCATATTAATAGCCATACGCTTGGCGGCCTCCCTATGCATATGATTATCGCTGTTAATATTCCAAATATGACGGCGTCTCCCAAGCATTGTTTCAACATACTGATCATTTTCTGCTTTATTAATAGTCTCATCAATATAGTTTCGGATACCGGAAAAGCGATCAAAATATTTATCGATAATTGTCTGGGCTTCAGCTCGTGGAATTGATAGTTCCTGGCCCATCCTAAATGGTCCAGCACCGTACATGATGCCAAAATTGACGATCTTGGCAACCCGACGCATTTCCGGTAAAACATCATCGATATTTATACCATAAATATCACTTGCTGTACGGGCATGTATATCCTCTCCATTATTAAACGCATTCTGCAAACCTTTATCGCCACTCAAGTGGGCCATGACACGAAGTTCAACCTGGGAATAATCAGCAGAAAAAATAACATGATTTTTTTTATGAGTTGTGAATGCTTTTCGGATCTCTCTACCTTCTTCAGTACGAATAGGGATATTTTGGAAATTAGGATTGCTGGATGATAGGCGGCCAGTTGCGGCCACAGTCTGGCTGAACGAGCTATGTATGCGTTTTGTTTGCGGATGAATATGTTGAGGGATGGAATCGAGATACGTATTTTTCAATTTATTTAGTTTTCTATATTCCAGTACCAATCCCGGTAAAGGATGCTCTTCACGTAATTTCTCCAATACATCTTCAGCCGTAGATCGTTTCTTGATCTGGGGAAGTCCTTTGATATCAAATAATATATTGGCCAATTGCTGCGTGGAATTGATATTGAAATCGGTCCCGGCTTCTTTCAAGATATCTGTAGAAAGTCCATCCAGTTTTTTACCCAATTCTTCCGATTTATCGGTCAACTGCTTTTCATCTACATACACACCATCAAATTCCATATTCACCAAAACCGGCACTAATGGTAATTCAACTTTTTGGTAGAATTCGGCCAATCCGTCTTCATCTAATTTTTCCTGGAACAAGTGGGTCAATTGCAAAGCCACATCGGCATCTTCCGCTGCATAGAACGAAACTGTGTCTAATTCCACATCACTCATGGGGATCTGGTTCTTCCCTTTCCCAATGAGGTCTTCAATAGGTACCATTCGGTAATTCAAATATTCCAGGCTCAAATTGTCCATCTTGTAGGAGCGGCCTTCCGGCTTGATAAGATGAGCTGCCAGCATTGTATCAAATTGTATCCCTTTTAGCTCAACGCCATGATTTTTCATGACCAATGCATCAAATTTTATATTTTGTCCTGTCTTTTTGATGGATCCGTTTTCCAAAATTGGACCCACCAGTTCCAATACAGTCTTGAGGTCATCTTTGCCAAAATTATTTTTCGCCTTATCCCCGTATTGAATGGGAATGTACGCTCCCCTATCCTTTTCTGTAGAAAAACTCATGCCAACAAGTGTCGTCTGCATAGGAGAGACTGAATCGGTTTCCAGGTCGAATGAGATCCAATCAGCTTTCTCCAATGACTTTAGATACGATTCCAGTTCTTTCAGATCTGTGATCGTCGTATAATTTTTATCATCCTTGTTCTCTTCAACCGGGGTACCACCGAATTCCTCCAATTGATCCAAAAGGGCATTGAATTCTAGTTCTACAAAAAGATCAGTCAGTGCATCGATGTCAAATTCTTTTCTATCAAATGATGAAATTTTACAGTCCAGATCCATATCAGTAACTATTGTCACTAATTCCTTGCTCAATTTTGCATTTTCCACTCCATTCAGCAATCCCTCACGAACACGCTTATTGCCAACATTTTCTGCATTCTCTAACGCACCTTCCAGTGAACCATATTCATGGATCAATTTTGCAGCAGTCTTTTTACCCACTCCCATGACACCGGGAATATTGTCTGACGAATCGCCCATGAGCCCAAGGTAATCGATGATCTTTTCTGGAGGCACACCCCATTTTTCTTCCACTCCTTGGGGGTCGATAATGTTGATATCTGTTGAGCGTGCAACGGGTGCATATAAATAAATTTGGTCATTGATCAGTTGTGCAAAATCCTTATCGCCGCTGAAAATGAATACATCGCACCCCTCTTCTGCTCCCTGCCTGGCCAATGTTCCGATCACATCATCGGCTTCAAATCCGGCCTGACTGATATTGGGGATATTCAGGGCATCCAGCAATTTCCATAAATGGTCCAGCTGATCCTGGAGTTCCTGGGGCATTTCATCCCGATTGGCCTTGTACTCCGGATACTTTTTATGACGGAAGGTTTTTTCCTTGCGATCGAATGCTGCTGCGATGAGGTCCGGCTTTTCCTGTCGGATAAGCCGAAAGAGAGAGTTGATAAAGCCAAACAATGCGCTTGTGTGCTGACCGGACGTGGTAATCAACGGATTGCGGATCATGGCGAAGTGAGCCCTGAACAGCAAAGCATATCCATCAATCAGAAATAATCGTTTGCGCTGGGATTTTTTGGCAGACATAAGAACATGAAATTAATAATAATACTCTCTGAAAACACCGACTGAATACAATATTTCATTGTAATTTTATGAATCAATCAAAGGAAGTTTTATGAGTTCATTCTCTGTAGAAGATAGAAACAAGGTCAAACGTATCTCCAATAAAGGAGATTACAGCAAGGAAACGATCAACGCCATTATCGATGAAGGGCTATTTTGCCACCTTGGAATCATTCATGATGGACGACCGGTGGTCATTCCCACCATCCACGCACGCATGGGAGAAAACTTGGTTTTCCATGGATCCAACGCCAGTCGTTTGATCAAAGCATCCAAGGAAAATGATATGTGTGTGACCATTACACTTTTGGATGGATTGGTCATGGCCCGTTCCCTGTTTAATTCATCCATGAATTACCGGTCCGTGGTTTTATTTGGTAAAGGAGAAATAATCGAGGATCATGATGAACGGATGGACGCTTTCAAAGCCATTACAGATCACATTGCTCCCGGCCGCTGGGACGATGCACGACAACCCAATGAGACAGAATTGAAACAGACAGCCGTGCTAAAAATGCCCATGGATTCTGCTTCGGCCAAGGTCAGTGCAGGGCCTCCGGAAGATGAGGATGAAGATTATGATCTGAATTATTGGGCGGGAGTGATTCCCATTACCCAAGTGTATGGTTCGCCTGAAAATGATCCTCTATTAAAAGAGTGGATCAATGTGCCGGAATATTTGAAGGATTATTCTAGAGAAGCATCAGGCCTTTGAGCCAATTCTACCAGCACACCGCCTGTGCTTTTAGGATGGATGAAGGTCACTAAAAATCCTTCAGCTCCCACTTTCGGATTATTATAGATCACCGTAATATCTTTTTCCTGCAGTTCAGCAATTGCTCCGTGGATATCTTCTACTTCCAGGCAAATGTGGTGCACACCCTGCCCTCTTTTTTCAATATATTTGGCAATTGTGGAATCCTCGCCAATGGCCTCCAGTAATTCGATCTTTCCCCGGCCGGTATTATAAATATCCGTGGTGACCTTTTCAGATTCTACAGCTTCTATTCCTGAATGATCCAATCCCAATACCTCTTTCCAGAAAGGTGCATTTTCCGCCAAGGAACTGACAGCAATGCCAATATGTTCTATTCCTTTTATTTTCATTATTTCAATCCAGGATGATCAGAATCTAAAGAAACTCCCAACCCATTTCCATCGGGAATGGTGACATGGCCATCAATGATCTGGACACCAGAGTAAGGGTCGTTATCGATCAAGACATGGCCATCTAGGTCTGCATGATCCACCAATGGAGAAATATGGGCTGCTGCGGTGATACCAATGGAAGATTCCACCATACACCCCAGCATGATCTGCAGATCCCTTTCACGGGCCATATCTATCATCTTCTTTGCTTTCAGCATACTGCCGCACTTCATGAGTTTTATATTGATTCCATCAAACGCGAGGGCGATCTCAGGGATATCTTTCGGCACCATACAATTCTCATCGGCAAATAATGGCAGTGGCGATCGTTCTTTTAATTTGGCTGTGTCATCCACATTATTTGCCGGTAACGGCTGTTCCACATACTCCACATTCTGATCGGCCAGCCACTTGCACATGGCCTCTCCGGACTCCAGATCCCACCCTTCGTTGGCATCCACACGAATGACCTTGTCCGTTTCAGTACGGATGGCATTGATGATCTCTTTATCATGATCCGTCCCAAGCTTTACCTTCAATATTTTATACGGTTCCGCCTCTTCCACCTTTTGGGCAATAAGGTCCATATTTCCAATAGCTATGGTAAAAGACGTGAGTGGCCCTTCATTTGTTTTGATCCCAAAGTAATCTTTCATGGGAATTACCTCATTCTGGGTCCACAAATCCAGGTAGGCCATGCTCATACCCATTTCCAAAGACTTGATCCCGTGGCATTGAGATAACACAGAAGATTCAAACTCTTCCGGGCTTGATTCTGAACTAGGAAATGAAAAATCGTTTTCCAAAACAGACATGATCTTTTCTACAGATTCGCCGTATCGTTCCGATGGTGACGTCTCACCCCTGCCGATAAGTCCATCTTGTTCAAGGTAAATGAATATTTCCGGATAAGATTCATGGGTATTCCGGGATATACCAAAGGGGTGCGTGCAATGCACGTCATATTGAACAAATGATAATTTCATTAAGAATTAACGGAAATTTGCTTTCCGTTTTTCCACAAAGGCGGTCAAACCCTCTTTTGTCTCATCTGTAGAAAATAAATTGGCAAACGCCTCTACTTCCACTTCCAATCCATCGGCAATAGACCTATCAAAACTTTCGTAAATACACTTCAATGAATTAGCAATGGCATTGGGTCCATTTTTTAAGATCGTCTTGCCAATTTTTTTACACGCATCCAGCAATTCATCTTGAGAGGTCACTTGGTTCACTAAACCGATCC
>CAZECA010000033.1:0-16736 GCA_964510385.1 uncultured bacterium | reverse complement strand
TAGTAAAAATGCAAGGATGAGTGCTCCCACTGCAATTCGGCCTCTTTTTCCGCCTTTAATTATGAGCCAGCCGATCAATAAAAGAATTGGAATGACCCATAGATCCTGATCTGTTATAATAGGCATTATAAGGTCAAAGAGGGGATTAGAAATGGATCCGTTTAAAAAGTGAAATAAAGATGTATCGATCTTATCCAGCCAGCTGATCATTATTTTTTTGTGATCTCTTGTAGGTGTTTCAAACCATGTTCACTAAAATAAAGAGATGAGAACTCATCGATCAATAATAACATCTTTTTGCAGTTGGATACATCAACTGTTTGACGGCATTTCATAGCGGCTACCAAGAGCTGTTGCAGAACTGTAGTTTGCTGAACATACTTTTCGCGGCCGTCTTGGCCTGTATCCTTGAATTTGATTCGTTGTGTCAAAAAATAATCTGAAACAATGGTTTGGATATTTCGGGCATGTTCTTCTTTTGTGTTCACCCAACGTATGATCTGATTCATATCTTGAGAACTGTCACTATTTTCAGATAAATCGTTAATCATGATCATACTTTTCTGAATCGTACTCACATCCTCCTTCATTTGAATGATACGAACAGCATCATCATAAATTCCGCAGGGCACCTGACAATGACCATACAAAAGTGAAGCAATAGCTATAGTACTAATGGTGAGTGATTTTAACATTATTTTCCTTTCAAAATAGTTCTATAAATTAAAACGCCCCGGAATCTTTAGAAACAGGGGCGTGATTAAATTACTAGATAATTTATTAGATCTCAGCCTGCAGCCTAAATACAATTGAGCGGCCTAACGTTGGACCTCCCATGATCTCTACATGTCTATGATCCAGAACATTATTCACAGACAGCATGGCAGATAGGTGATCATTGAATTTATAACTGGTATGAAGGTCTCCAATAAAGTAGGCATTAATTTTTCCAAAATAGATACCTGATGACCAGGGGAAAGCATCTACATATCTAACATTAAACGTTCCACTAAAGTCAAATTTTCGTGGATTATATTGAATCTTAAAACCACCTTTATGCCGCGGAGCATTGATAGGGTCTGGAGTATTCGTGATGGGATTATTAAACTCGGATAAACTCAAGTAGGAGTAATTCATCCCAATGGTCCATTCTCTGCTGAGGAACATGGCCAGGCTAAAGTCCAATCCTCCCATATCTACCTCACCATAGTTTACATAGCCAACCACGACCGGAGGATTTTGTCCCCGTGTTGTATCCATGGCTGCTACACCTTCTATATAGTCTCTCCAATGGTCAAACGCAATATCCAAATCTTCATCATCAATTATATTGTTTGGGTCATCATTTATTACTCCATCTCCATTCCAGTCTGTAGATAAAGCTGCTTTATCCACCACTATGGGAGTAACAAATGAAATGGAACTCACAAACGAATCGTAGTGGTTGTAAAAAACATCCAGCGTCCCATAAAGATTGGGAGTTATTCTTCCTTTATATCCAAACTCCAATGTTCTCATGACTTCCGGATAGATCCCTTCCTGATCAAAGACCTCATTCTTAAAGTGACCTGCTACTTTTGGATCAGTTGATGGAAAGAAGAACAGATAATTATCCGGATCAAATAAGATTAAACTTTGAGCATCGTAAGGGTCTTTCCAGTATATCTGGTTGGTCTCTGGATCTCTTGGGAAATTGTAGCCGTTGTGTGCTCCCCGTGCATATACTTTAAATGTGACTACCCGAGTTACAAATATATCCAGAAATAAGTGTTGATTGGTGGGTGTATTGAAGGCCTGTGCATAGGTCAATCTAAAGTTTTGATTATCTCTGGGACGCCAGATCAGCCCGATCTTGGGTGACAACTGTGCTCCATCAGTCTTGTCCAGATTAATCTTCCAGTTGAACGGGCTATAATTCCGATCATAATTGTTGTATTCGATCACATCTGAAAGGCGATCATGAGAATCAAATCGCGTCGCCTGAACAATCTCCCATTTGTCATTCAACTTCCAGTTCATCTGGTAATAGATACCTAGCTCATTCACAACATATCGATTGTCTTCCGCCTTTTCATCAATTCCTTCATCAATATTTTCATCCACTTTGCCGTCCCCATCATTATCAATGCCATCGGCATAGACATCGCCAACACCATTCACGCCTGGTTCAAATGGATCCGGTACACCATTCCCATTAGTATCGCTGTAATCATCACTGTCCCCATCATTATCAATACCATCCTTGATCGCATTCATAACGTTATCTGTAGAATCAGAGGACCAAACGTTTAATTCTTCACCGGCGTCAAAAAGAAGATTATCATTGTAATCGGTGTAGCTGATAGGAGAGAAAGCCTCACCGTTTCCATTGTTATCTCTCCTATCTACATATTGATTATCAGATAATATAGTGCCCCGAGTGTCTGGCATGGTTAGGAAATAGTCAATTCCCCATACAAATCTAAAGTCGCCGTTCAATCGTTCGATATTGTGTTGAAATTGGGTGCTCCATTTTCCAGATCTATCATAAATCGTGCCACCGGTAGCAAGATTTCGAGTTGGTCTTTTAGGATCGCCTGAAAAACTTGTATTTAAATATGATTGTAAGAAAAAATTCTTATACCTCATTCTACCATGCCAATATTTGTATACCCAGCCATCTGCCAGATACCGGGCAATTCCAGTGATATTGATATTTCTTGCATAGGCGTAGCCATGTGAGAAGCTCACGGTAAGATCCTGGTTTGGTTCATAGTCCAAGCGAATATCATATCGATAATTTTCTACATTAAAGTCCGGATAATCATCAACGCCATCATCGTTCGCATCGGATTCAAAGCGAGGGAAATTGGGTGAAAAAGCAAGTTCAAAATCATCCTGGCCTCCGTAAATCCCGTCACCATTTGTGTCAAAACTTATGTTCCCTTCATCATCGTACTCATAATCACCAAATCCAAAACCAGACCAGTTTGTCGAATCATCATTTGGTGTTCCAGAGTTATAACTTCCGAATCGATCTACCCATCGGGAGCCGATCTCATCTTTTTCATCGATAAGCCCATCGCTGTCATTATCAAAACCATCGTACCAGGATTCATCATTTTCATCAATGCCCTCATCTATGCCATTGTCAATAAGGCCATCACCATTATTATCCAGGCCATCGGCGTAGGCTCGGCCGATCATGCCTTCTGTTACACCCCAAAGAATAATTCCATTATCTAAATAATAACGATTATATGGATCATCGGCCGCTTCTGCCACCATTTCTTCAGTGATTGTTGGGCTGCCAATTTCGGTACCGACTGCAAAGGAGCCATCAATGTTATCGCTATACATCAGTCCTATCCAATTTTCATTCTCATCGATAAATCCATTATTATTGTCATCTATACCATTGTTAGCAATTTCACCAGATGATATGGCCGATAACATATCAGAATCAAAAGTGGGGTTGCCCCATTCGGAATTTGATTCGTTATCATCCACTCCATTGTGGATAAGGCGTGCTCTTCCTAAGAATGAGGGATCATGCCCCTCATACTCATCGGTGTTAAAATGTTCCCAATCATAAGCATTGAATGCCACAGCGGACACTTTAAACCCAAAATCTTTGTAAGAAGTAGCGTGACGCATAGTCAGTTTTTTCAAATATCCACCATCCTGTGCCAGGTTTCCACCTTGTATATTTATAGTGGTTCCAGGAGATTCTTTTGGAGATGCGGTAATAATATTTAATACTCCACTGTGGGCATTGGGACCATATAATGCTGACGAAGGTCCAAGCACCACTTCAAATTGTTTTACATCTTCGAATGATACAGGGATCACATTATATGCGATTAGTCGAAGAGAGGGAACGTTGGCCATTCTTCCATCTGTTAGTGTGAGCAACCGGGAACTGAAAGAAGAATTAAACCCTCGTGCGCTCAAGTTGTAACTATCCACTCCAGATTGAGTGAAGTCCACACCCTTTACTTGTTTCAGGTAATCGCCAAGATTGGTGTTACTCTCTCGACGTATTTCTTTTTGGGTAATTACGCTGATCGCGGCCGGGGCATCCTCAACCCGCTCCCGTTTTCTGGAAGCGGTCACCACATATGTCTCCATCCGGATCACCTCAGATAACAAACCAATATCTGCCTGTACTATCTCGCCTAGCGTGACAGTCAGGTCAACCATTTTTTCTTCGTAACCAATGTAAGTGGTCTTTAGCGTCACTGCACCTACAGGAACATTTAAGATCGTATATTTTCCATTAATATCGGTGGCGGCACCTAGAGTTGTTCCCTCAATGATTACATTGGCGCCAATCAGTGGATCCTTATTTTCTTCATCGACAATTCTACCGGTAATTGTACCACTTTGGGCGCAAAGAGCACCGGTCAGGATAATTAGGAATAATTGGATAGACTTTTTCATAGTGGTTGCTTATAAACAGACAGCCCCATCATTCATAATGGAGCTGCCTGTTAGTTTAAGTTACAAAGTAATAATGGTGTTTATTTCAACAACATCATTTTCTTTGTGGAAACATTGTTTCCAGCTTCGACGCGGTAAATATAGACACCGCTTGGAAGCGTATTTCCGTTCACATCTTTTCCATTGAATGTTACCGTATGACGGCCGGCATTCAGCTCACCAGAGAACAATGTGGTGATTTTCTGTCCCAGAAGATTCCACACAGATACTTCTGTGGCTGAATTTTCAATTAGATCAAAACTGATCTGAGTTGAAGGGTTAAACGGATTTGGATAATTATTGTGCACAGCAAATTTCACTGGCAAAATATCATCGCTCACAACACTGGCATCAGTATCGACGGCATCAAACATTGCATACACGTCGCGTGTTTGAATATCCGGCACACAGGAGTTACCAATCTGTATAACCAAACGTCCGTTTGTGCCATCATAATCATGGTCCGAATCATCCACTGTTATTCCGACCGCACCTAGGGCTCCAAGTGTGGCAACTGCCGTTGTCTGTCCTGTTGCGGTTAGCGCCTCTGTCAGGGTCATTGTACCTGCGCCAACTGATGGCAATAGAGCGCCCAGTGTGGTTGAAGCAGTACTGCTAGCTGTAGCTGAAACTATACCTGCCATTGTAGCATCAGTGCCGCCAAAAGCATAGTATAGATTGGAGGCCGCAAGCCCGGCCAGTGAATCAGCGGCCGATACAAGAGCTGTGTTCTCATCCTGTCCCAGCAGCACATAGTGCAATACGATGTTTGGCGTGTCACCATAACCATCACCATCAGTGTCAACAAGGTTGTCAACAAATTCAGCGGTTATGATATCGGCAAATACATTAGCGGCGGCTATAAAATTGTATGTCAAATAATAGCCGGTGAACTGGTATGCCTCGTCACCGCTCAGCATTACGCCATCATCTCCTATTGGATCAAATAAGTATCCCCAGTCGGTGTTGACAACACCATCGTTTTCTCCGTCACCATCAAGGTCTACGCCAGTTCCACCAAGGATGGGATGCGTGCCAACATTGAAAGACATGCCCGCAGCATTGAGAGCTGCAACAGTGACCGTATCAGCTGGAGCTAGTGTTACACCTAAATGGCGGTTCAGTATACCGGCATCATCGATACCGCTGTCAGAATCCTGACCATCAACAGCATGCCAGATCACGTCTGCGCCATCAAGTCCGGTATTATCTTCATTGAAATAACCTATCAGCAAACCATAATTGTCCCCATCTGGTTCATCCCACTCTTCCGGTGCATCAAACCAGTCAAACACGGTTGATTCAGAAATTCCAAAACCCCAGGTAAACGTACCTTCTTCAGAGTCATAGGAATTAGAATTTGATGAATATGAAATACCTGCGTTGTCAGTCACAGGTGCAATAACTGCAAAGGTTGAGCAGTCTTCTGTGTCCGTTGTCGGATAGGTAGTTGTGGAGCCTTCAATACCAGGAATCAAGAGAACACCGCTCTCCTGATTAAGTCCCACATTCAGGTTTATTCCTGCTCCTGCAAGACCCGCCTCAATCAATAAAATATCCGGCGTTTCAACCACTGCGATCGTATCTCCTGGAGCCCAGCCCGCTAGGGGAGCTGACAACAATGGAGCGGCATTACTGGGCCAATTTCCCATCAAAAAATAGCTGGCCAAGGAATCATCTGCACTCTCAGCGACACGTGCAACATTGGTGTATGAAACTTTTACACCAACCATCTGGTATGATCCTGTAAAAGACTGTGCCTGCAAAAACGTAGACAGAGTCAGTGTTAAACCAATGCCTAATAGCAATTGTTTTTTCATATGATACCCCTTTTTAATGTTAAGAAGTTAGTTTAGAACGAAATCTTTCCACGAAAGGCCTTGCCTTGTTCGTCCCGGTCACGGGATTATACCACGATTTTTTAATTTTTTTCAATGAATTTTTAAATAGGTGTGATTTGGGTTCATTTAATGTCACGTTTCTGTATCCAGCGCCAGAAGGTCCACATTAAAATGAGTGTGCCAATGATAAAAAGTCCATTGGCAAAAATTATTCGTATTATTTCTTCCACCATCAAAATATTTATAATAGGAATGAAATTTAAACAAGTTATTAGGTCAATTCACCGGTAATGAATTAATTTTAATCCCTGTTATTTAAGTTTTTAAAACTCCAAGAGGAACGTTAAAATGAAAATATGTGTGCTGGTTAAACAGGTCCCCGGAAGTGAGGCCCGCTTTAGCACGACCACAGACTCCATGTGGATCCGTGAAGAGGATCTACAGTTTGAGATGAATGAAAGCGACAATTATTCATTGGAAGAGGCGCTGCAAATGAGGGAGCAACAGGGAGGTGGCGGTGAAGTGGTCGTGGTAAGCCTTGGGCCGGATCGCTGTCAAAAGGCCATCCGGGAGGCATTGGCAAAAGGGGCGGACAGAGCTATACATATCCAGGAGGACGAGCGCTTGACCGATCCATTCTCCATTGCAACAGCCATAAGTAATGCAATCAAAGATGAGAAGTTTGATCTGATTCTTTCCGGACTCCAATCAGATGACCTCGGGTTCGGTCAGACAGGGGTAATAATTGGTGAGCTTCTTGGAATGACTACCGCAACCCTTGTAGTTGGGACTGAAATTTTAGAAGAAAAAATTAAAGTAAAACGGGAATTGGAAGCGGGATGGTTCCAGTGGCAGACCATGGACCTTCCTGCAAGTTTGGCCATACAATCCGGATTGAATACACCTAGGTATCCTTCCCTGAAAGGGATAATGACTGCTAAGAAAAAAGAGATCAAAGAGGTCCCTCTGTCAGATGTTTTGACCATTGATCATTTGCAGTCATTTAACGGGCTTTCTATCCAGAAAGCTGAAAAGCAAACAGAAATGATCGATGGATCCGTGGATCAGATTGTGAACCGGTTGGCGGATGTATTGAAGAATAAGATCAGGATTCAATAGGAGAACATGGTGGACATTTTAGTTATATGTGAAGATAATAAAGGAACGATCCACAGGTTGAGTCAGGAAGCAATCGCTGGGGCCCAGCAGATTGGAAATAAATGTGGCATGTCAATCGGAGTTTTGGTATTGGGTCAAAATGCGTCTTCACTGTCCCAGGAAGCCGCACAATACAATGTAAGTGAGGTCCTCTCGCTGGAAAATGAGTATGTATCCGAATATACTGCCGATGGTTACTCCGCTGCCCTCACACAAATTATTGTAAGTGAGTCCCCTAAATTTGTTTTCTTCGGGCACTCCTATCAGACACGTGATTATGTTCCTCGGATTGCGGCCAAGCTTAAGCGTCCATTTTTGAATGATGTTGTCTCCTATTCAGCTGATGGTGGCGATCCTGCTTTCAGTAAGCAGGCATTTAACGCCAAACTCATTTCTGCGTTGAGATCAAACAGTGATGGCCCTGTCTTAGTAAGCTTTCAATCAGCGGCATTTTCTTCTGATAATATTCAGGAAGGTAATGCGGAGGTTAGATCTGTAATGGTGGATCTTTCTCAGGATCAGATCAGAACCGTTCCGGAAGATCCATTTCAGGAAGCTGCCGGCGGGGTAGACCTTTCCAGTGCAGAGCTGATCGTTGCCATCGGCCGCGGAGTCGGTAAGGAAGAGAATATTCCTATGGCCCAAGAGCTGGCCAAAACAATTGGAGCGGAAATAGCATCTTCCCGGCCGGTAGTTGACTCTGGCTGGCTGGAGCCTCATCACCAGGTGGGAAGCTCGGGGCAAACTGTGGCCCCAAAGCTTTACCTGGCCTTAGGTATATCCGGTGCCATCCAGCATGTAGTGGGGATGAAAGGTTCAAAAAATATTGTTGTGATCAACAAGGATCCTGAAGCGCCCTTATTTGAATTGGCAGATTACGGTGTAGTGGGTGATGTATTGGAAATTATACCTAAATTAACAGAAGCTTTAAAATAATAGATGGCTGAAATTACTTTTTCTAATACGGAAAAAATCGTTCTGGCCCTGGGCACACTTATTTGTCTGGGGTCTTTTGTTTACGAGGTCTGGAAACGTATTCGTATTGTCTTGAGAGGACAAGGCACACTCCCTTTTGATCGGATTGGTGCGCGATTATGGAGGGTAATTAAAGAGGTATTACTTCATGAAAAAGTTTTGGCGCAGCGTTTCTGGCCAGGGCTCATGCATGGACTGGTGTTTTGGGGATTCTTGGTATTTGGGCTCATTACCATCGATCATTTTACCACAGGATTTGGTGCACCGCTTTTTTCAGAAGCGTTTCACCATTCATATTCTTATTTTGGTATTCCCTTTGCCGTATTGGTTTTAGTGGGTATCCTTTCACTGGCATATCGCCGATTTGTAACGCGCCCGATACAATTAGGAAAATTATCACCCACATCAGGTCTCGTGGCCATATTCATTGTAGTATTGATGCTAACGTACATCATTGGTGAGATGGATATCTCTCCATTCTTATGGAAAATAAATTGGTGGACCCACTCGGCCATGATCCTGGCATTCCTTTGGCTAATTCCTCGTTCCAAGCATCTCCATTTGGTCCTGGCACCTATTAATATTTTCTTTCGGCCATTCACTCAGCCTGATCATACTCCAGTTGAGATTGATTTGGAAGCCTCTGAGGAAGAGTTGGACAATATGCTGGCATCGATGAGTGAGATGACCATGAACCAGGTATTGGATGTATTCTCCTGCGTAGAATGCGGCCGCTGTACAGAAGTATGCCCAGCGAATCGTGGGGGAGGCATTCTGGATCCAAAAAATCATTTTATTTTGGATCTACGACAACCCTTACTTGAAAATGGGAGCGTAGATGTATTGGCCCAGTTGAATGAGGCAGCAGGATGGGAGTGTACCACCTGCCAGGCATGTACAGAAGTATGCCCGGTTGGGAACCATGTGGAAAAATCAGATGAGATTCGACGTTTGGAAGTATTAGTTGAAGGGAAGGTCCCCCAGGAGTACCAGAAACTATTTACAAATTTGCAGGAATCCGGCAACACTGAGGGAGCCTCAGCCAGTGCATTGGCTGAAAGTTTACCTGTGTATTCCCCTGACAAGGAATACGTCCTCTGGCTGGGGTGCTTTGCCCGATATGGGCTCGATCCAGATTTCGAGAACTCTGTCCGCAGTTTTACCAAGATATTGGAAGCGGCCAGTGTGAGCTATGGAATTTTAGAAAATGAACATTGTTCTGGTGATCCGGCAAATAGGCTTGGTGATAAGTTAACCTATTCTATGCTCCGCGAGCATAACGCAGAACAGTTAGCCTCTGCGAAAAAAGTAGTGACCCTGTGCCCCCATTGCGCTATTAATCTGGATCAGGAATATGCAAAATATGAAGAGGTAAACTACATAGTGGAACATCATACTCAGGTTATCGAACGTCTGATCAACGAGGGCAAGGTCCATGTTGAAAAGGGTGAGAATGGAAAGGTAACATTTCATGATCCCTGCAATCTATCGCGAATGCTGGATGAGGTGGATGCCCCAAGAACTGCCATTACATCGGTGGCCAATGATTTTATGGAACTCGAAGAATCAGGACGAAAAACATTGTGTTGCGGTGCCGGCGGAGGCCTATGGTGGAAAAAGGAATCGGAAGGGCGAACTCATTTGGTGCGAGCAGAACAGGTAGTGGATTCCGGGGCAGATACCGTTGTCACAGGATGTAACTTTTGCTTTGGAATGATGAAACAGGGGCTAGGCCCATTAACCCCAGATGGACGTTCAGATATTCAAGTGAAAGACGTCGCTGACCTAGTGGCAGAGAATATGGTCAGCGGTTCGGACTAATCCTTGACGCCTGTTTCCTTAAGTCGTTCTTCTAAATATTGCCCAGCTGTATAAGAATCAGATAGTTTTACGTCATCACGAGGGTGAACAAAAAAGGGCATGGTATAACGAGATTGATTCTGGATCAGGTTCCCAGGATTAATGACCCGATGGGGGGTTGAAGGATAGAAACTGCCTGACGCTTCCTGGAGCATATCTCCACAGTTCACTACCAACATGCCAAAGTCGCAGGGTACATCATTCCATGTCTCATCAGAATCCTTAACCTGCAGCCCAGGATGGGTTCCTGTAACGAGTAGGGTGATTAGGTTAATATCCTCGTGTTCTGCTGCCCGGATCGCAC
Source organism: uncultured bacterium (assembly GCA_964510385.1). Lineage (GTDB taxonomy): Bacteria > Fidelibacterota > Marinisomatia > Marinisomatales > TCS55 > UBA2126. Next base: position 6,137 of record CAZECA010000033.1, on the reverse strand, counting down.
TTGTTTCTTCGGATCCATCCAGGGGCGGGTAATGCAGAATGCGCAATAAATTTCTCTCACTTTTTTTTACCATCCCCGGCAATGGTTCGGAAAATAGATTTGTCACTTCTTTGGGGGAATTATCCTGGACCCAGGAAAGCAGTTCAATGGATAAGTGTAAGAGTTGATTAAAAAGATTTTTTGTGGATGGGCCAATGCTTTCAGGATAACGACCATTTGGATAGAGGTGGTAAAATTCCTTAAGATCTTTTACCGCTGAACCTTTTGCATTTTCTGATAAAAATGGGAAATAGCCGTCCTGATTATCATTGTCAAACAAATAGTCCACCTTTGAATCATGTTGAAAAAAGTTCACCCAATCGGTATAAACATCTTGAATTTGTTCCACAGGTATGGGATGGTTTTTAAGTACAGCGAATCCTGTATGTTTTAATGAGGTCGCAAACAATCGAGGGGCATCCTCTTGAGCATGATCTATGGTATGTAATTGCATATCAATTCCCTTCCCCGGCCTTGATCAAATGCAACCGAAGTCAGTCTTCCATGTGGATCAATTCGATTTCGGCTTCCTTGGCGTGCTCCAGGATACGTTCGTCACGGTAAAATTCATCGTAGTAAATGGTTCTGATACCTGCGTTGGCGATGAGTTTGAAGCAATTATAACAGGGTGAAGCTGTCACGTAAATTTCAGCTTCATCAATACGGACACCGTGCTTGGCGGCCTGAACGATAGCGTTAGCTTCGGCGTGGGTGGTTCTAATACAATGGCCATCCACCATCTCGTGGCCAGTCTCATCGCAATGGGCCAGTCCTTTGATACTTCCATTATAACCGGTGGATAAAATATTCTTCCCCCGGACAATTACAGCACCCACATGCTTTCGGTCGCAGGTGGAGCGGGTGGATACTTCCTTGGCAATATTTAAAAAATATTTTTCCCAGCTGACTCGTTCTGTTGGCATTAATTCTCATCCTTTATAAAGATTTTGACTGCCGACCGCAGTTCCCCAAAATAGATGCGGTCCACAAATTGGGACAGTTGAGCCGTAAGGATGAGATATGCCCAGGTGGGAATTACCACGTCAGCACAGCCCCGCACCAATACCCGGTCACCCTTATATTGAGACCAATCAGTCTCGTCCACCTTTTTCCGAAATGATTCTTCTTTCAGGATGCCGCCATCCAGAAAATTATCCATACTGATTGTTGTCATAAAGCTCTCTGCGTTAGAACTATTTTTTGACCTTATCCACAGACATATAGACCGGCTTCTTTTCGCCCATGAAATAATGGTAGTTCAAAATAGCGTGCCCTTCATTATTCCGAGTGGGACAGTTGGAGCAGCTTTTTGAGCCGTCTTCTCGGTGCCGTAGAAGATCAAGGAGTTTATCATCCGACTCTTGTGAACCGGCCACCAGATCCTCATCGGTCTCCACGTACCACCGCATGGTGATCATGTATTTAAAGCGATTATCTTTTTTCTTTTCTTCTGTCATTGGGACCTCTAATTATTCTAAAAAGTTTTTATGCATTTAATTGATTGCACCCATAAACTTAACTGTTTTCTTAAGACTTTCACAAAGATGATCTACATCATCCGTTGAATTGTAGAGATAAAAACTGGTCCTGCCGGTGGCAGCCACACCAAGTTTTTTCATGATAGGTTGTGCACAATGGTGTCCGGCGCGTATAGCGATTCCGTCATTGTCCAGAAGTTGTGACAGGTCATGGGGATGAACATCTCCCACATTAAAACTAACTACCGCTCCCCGATTTTCGGCATGGCCATAAACTTTCAGTCCGTTAATTTCCCCCAACCTATTTAATGCATATTCTTTTAGTTTTTGCCCATGGTCGTGAATCTGATCCAATCCTAATTCATTAAGGTAATCAATGGCAGCCCCCAAGCCTATGGCCTGGGCAATGTTGGGTGTACCGGCCTCGAATTTCCAGGGCACATCGTTCCATGTGGATTGTGATAAAGACACGGTACGGATCATTTCACCTCCGCCTAAAAATGGGTCCATTTCCTCCAGCAGTTCATGTTTTCCATATAGTACTCCTACACCGGTGGGCCCCAGCATCTTATGGCCGGAAAAGGCCAGAAAATCACATTCCAGCTGTGTTACATCCAAGGGCTGGTGGGGAACGCTCTGAGCGGCATCTACTAAAGCAAGGGCATCCACATCATGGGCCATTTTTACTATTTCTTTAACTGGGTTCACTGTTCCAAAAACGTTTGACTGGTGGGTCACAGAAACAAGTTTTGTTCTGGAATTGAAATAGCGATCGGGGTCGGATAGATCAAGAGTCCCATCATCGTTAAATGGAATAAATTGTACATCTGCTCCAATATCTTTTGCGCATAATTGCCAGGGAACCAAATTGCTGTGGTGCTCCATTTCCGTTAGCAAAATCTCATCTCCAGGCTTCAGGTTTTTTCGAGCCCATGCATAGGCCACTAGGTTAATGGACTCCGTGGCCCCTTTTGTAAAAACAATGGTATTTGCCGGTGCACTGATAAGGTTGGCTGTTTTTTGCCTACTCTTTTCATAGGCTGCACTAGCTTTTTCTCCAATAGTATAAATGGAGCGGTGGACGTTGGCGCTGTACGAATTATAATATTCACTTACGGCATCTATAACAGAGCGGGGTTTGAGAGTAGTTGCAGCACTGTCCAAATAAACAAAATTATCCGGCTGCTCATCAAAAATGGGAAAATCTTCTCGGATGTTTTTTACATCTATCATAATGCTATAATAGTCCCAGTTGTAGTCGGGCTGCTTCTGTCATCATGTCCTGTCCCCAGGGCGGATCCCAAACAAGATCGACCTTTACTTCAGACACCCCAGAGACTCCTAAAAGTTTTTGTTCTACTTCCTCCGCTAATATGGGACCCATACCGCATCCGGGAGCTGTAAGGGTCATTGAGACATCAACCAGAGTACCTCCTGATTCAGTTTTGGAAAAATCACAGGAATAGATCAGTCCCAGGTCCACAATATTGACAGGTATTTCCGGATCATAACAGGTTCGCAATGCGTCCCAAACTGCATGTTCATCTACTTCCTGCTCATTCCCAGATGCTTCCTGTTTTTCTTCAACGATTTCTTTTCCGATGGCATCAGCATCTGCCCCCTCAATGCGGTAAAGATTTCCATTCACGGCCACAGTATAACTGCCGCCCAATGACTGTGTGATGATCCCGTGTTCACCCTTAATGATTTTTCCCTTGGAACCGGAGGGGATCATGGTGGCGCCGCAATCCCGTGAGAAGGTGACGACTTCTTCTGAATGTGTACTGTTAATCATATTATTCCGTTGTGGTTAATTCTATTTTCCCCTGTAGGGCATTATTCATTGTATGCCAGCTCAAAACGGCGCACTTGACCCGTGAGGGAAATTTGTGAACCCCGGCTAGCACGGCCAGTTTTCCCATGTCCCCTGTGGTTTTACCTGTAGTGATCATGCTATGAAACTGCTTAAAAATCTTTTTTGCTCCTTGAACGTTCTTACCCTTAATGATAGTGGTCATTATGGAAGCCGATGCCTTGGAAATGGCGCACCCGGAGCCTTCAAAGCTCACATCAGTTACCACGTCATCTGAAACCATCAAATACAATGTGATCTCATCGCCGCAGAGGGGGTTATGTCCATTCACTGTCTGGGTGGCATCTTCAATGGATCGAAAATTTTTGGGATGCTGGTTATGATCCAGAATCAATTGCTGGTAGAGTTCTCGTAGATCATCCATGGGCTAGCCACTCGTTGAGACGCAAATTCAAGTATCTTTCCGTTGACTCATTTTTTACATTGGAAAGGACCTCGCGGGCAAACCCTTCCACCATGAGCGTTTGAGCATCCCGCTGTTTGATCCCTCTTGTCTTAAGATAGTACAAAACATCCTCATTCAATTGGCCGGTAGTTGAACCATGGGTGCACCGCACATCATCAGCATAAATCTCTAGCTGTGGATTGGAATGCATGGTAGCTTTTTCACTCAGCAGGAGGTTTTTATTAGACTGGTTTGAATCCGTCTTCTGACTGTCTTCCCGCACAATGACGCGTCCGTTAAATACTCCGCTGGAGGCATCTTTCAATATATATTTAAAGAACTGGTCACTATTACAGTGGGGATATTTATGGTTCATCATCACCCGTATATCCACATGGTTTTGATGATCCAAAAGAGAGAGACCTTTTAATTCAGCATGACAATTTTCACCGTGAAATTCCACAAAAATATCGCCTCGATATAATTGGGCTCTATGATTAAATAGTGTGGTTCTCAATTCAGCATCCCGTTCTAGCAAGCATATCATATTATCGGTGTGGTAGCCGTTGTCTTCCTGGATACGGATCAGTTCTATTTGTGAGTTTGGTTTCTGATCAGTTATAGTAACACAATTGTTCCAGTAGAGTGAATCATTTTCGCCTAAATAATGTTCCACCACCTGGCCGTAACTATTTTTTCCCGCATTGATGATCAATCTTGGATGGTTCATAATGGCCTCATCAATACCTGTTGTGATGAACAGGTAATGAATGGGCCGATCCAATTGAACATCATCTCCAATTTCAATGGCCAGGCCGCTGTTCATAAATGATGTATTCAGCTCCACAAATGGATTTCCGTTTGACAATGATGGAATCTCATTTTTGAGAAATATATCCAACAAAGTTCTCAACTGAACTCCATCTGGTAATTGAGTCATATTTTCCTGATAGTGACCGTTGACCACGACTATGGTGTAGGTATCGTTGAGGATCCTGTTTTTTAGATCGTCCACCGTAACGAGATCATTTTCATTCGTCAGCCTGAAAGGAACATTGGTGAATCGTGAGAAGTCAGTGAACTGCCAATCTTCCCACTTTTTGGTAGGGAACCCCAAATCAGAAAAACGATCAAAAGCAGAGTTGCGTATTTTAGCCAGGGCTTCTGATTCATTTGTGCCACTGGAAACGAGGGAGTTCAATTCTGATTTATAGTGATCCATCAGTCTGCCAGCCAAGAGTAGCCTCTCTCCTCAAGTTCCTTTGCCAATTCTATATCACCAGTCTTTACAATCTTTCCATCGATCATGGCATGGACCACATCCGGTTTCATGTAATCCAATAACCGTTGATAGTGGGTAATCGCCAGTATTCCTCGTTCACCATTCCGAAATTGATTCACTCCATTTGCGATGACCTTTAAGGCATCAATGTCCAGGCCTGAGTCGGTCTCATCTAGGATGGCAAAGTCCGGTTCCAAGGTAAGAAGTTGGAGGATCTCGTTTCGTTTTTTTTCTCCACCGGAAAATCCTTCGTTCACGGCACGATTTAAATAACTTTCATCCATCCCAACCAATTTGATTTTTTCCCGGATCAATGCCAGGAAATCCATGGCATCGAGTTCATCGTCACCATTGGCTTTCCGCTTGGCATTCAACGCGGCCTTTAAAAAATATGTGTTGTTAACACCAGGGATCACAACAGGGTACTGAAAAGACATGAAAATCCCGGCCAGTGCTCTTTCATCGGGAGATGCATTTAGAATACTTTTACCCTTATATAATATGTCACCCTTAATATCGTAGCCTTCTTTCCCGGAAATAACATTAGCCAATGTGCTTTTCCCGGATCCGTTACGCCCCATGATGGCGTGAAGTTGCCCCGGGTCGATTTTCAGATCGATCCCGTTAATGATCTTTTTCTCCTCTACGCGTACGTGCAAATTTTTTATTTCAAGCATGATTTCCTAAGTCAGTGAAATGGTTATTTATCCAACACTGCCTTCCAGACTCACCTCCATAAGTTTTTGAGCTTCAACAGCAAATTCCATTGGTAATTCTTTGAACACATCTTTGCAGAACCCATTAACAATGAGTGATACGGCATCTTCTGTAGAGACTCCGCGCTGATTGCAATAGAAGATCTGATCCTCACCTATAGAAGAGGTGGAGGCTTCATGCTCCATCTGTGCAGTGGGATTGCGAACATCAATGTACGGAAACGTGTGGGCGCCACACTTATCACCAATGAGCATAGAATCACACTGGGAATAATTTCTAGCATTTTCCGCATTTTTCAAAATTTTGACACCGCCCCTATAGGTTTGCTGACCCCTACCGGCAGAGATGCCTTTAGATATAATA
>CAZECA010000032.1:0-16919 GCA_964510385.1 uncultured bacterium | reverse complement strand
GAGCACCACCTTGCCAAGGTGGATGTCGCGAGTTCGAACCTCGTCTCTCGCTCAATAAATGTCCTTCGTTTCAGCGTTGGGCATTTTTTTTAACTAAATTCATACCTGTTTTTAACACATAATAGGGACTTATATAGATGAAACGAATTACAACTATTTTCATATTTATATTTTCATTTAGTTACACCGGAGACATTGCAGATAGTTATCAAAAAGATGCCGAAAAGATCATTGAAACATGTTTAAATAATGATGAAGGCTTCGATCGCCTTGCTGAACTTTGTGACACTTTCGGACCCCGTTTCACAGGTTCTCAAAACTTGGAAGATGCCATAGACTGGATCATGGAAAAGATGAAGGAGGACGGCCTTTCAAATGTTCATGGTGAAAAGGTTAGAGTTCCCCGCTGGGTTCGAGGGAATGAGACACTAGAATTATTGGCCCCATATAGCAAGAAAATGCACTTCCTTGGATTAGGCGGTAGCGTGGGTACGCCCAAGAAAGGTATAAGGGGTGAAGTCTTTGTGGTCAATAGTTTTGAAGAGCTGGAGAGAAATGCTGACCAGGCTAAAGGGAAGATCGTTCTGTTCAATGTGCCATTTACAACATACGGAGAAACAGTTCAATATAGAAGAAGCGGTGCCATTGCAGCATCCAAGGCTGGTGCAGTTGCCAGTCTGATCCGGTCAGTTGGACCCTATTCAATGAATACACCACACACAGGTAATATGGCCTATGAGGATGGAGTAAAAAAGATTCCCCACGCTGCCATTACACTTGAAGATGCAGATATGATTCAGCGGATCCAGGACAGAGGCGGAAAGATTATAGTTAAGCTGAATATGGATGCCCATTATCTGCCCGATGGATGGAGCAGAAACATAGTGTCCGAGCTACCTGGAATCGAATTTCCAGATGAAGTTGTGGTTATGGGTGGACACATCGATTCCTGGGATGTGGGACAAGGTGCAATGGATGATGCTGGTGGCTGTGTTGCCGCATGGGAAGCCGTTCGTCTATTAAAAGAACTGGGTCTGCAGCCAAGGAGAACAATTCGTGTTGTTATGTGGACCAATGAGGAGAACGGTATAAGAGGTGGAAAAGCTTATAGAGATGATCACTTGGATGAGCTGGACAACCATATATTAGCCATTGAATCAGATGGCGGTGTTTTCAGTCCGGAAGGCTTCGGATTTACAGGCTCCGATAGAGCACGAGCTATGGTAAAGGATATCGCCCAATTATTGGAGCCTATTGGTTCTAATTTTATTGGTGACAGTGGTGGCGGAGCAGATATAGGACCCATAATGCGCGAAGGAGTCCCGGGTATGGGCCTTCGTGTAGACGGTTCACGATATTTCTGGTTTCACCATACTGATGCAGATGCCATGGATAAACTGGATATTGATGAGTTCAACCGCTGCGTTGCAACAATGGCAATTATGGCCTTTGTGGTAGCTGATATGGATGAAAGATTACCGAGATAAATGATCAAATAATCAATTGAATAATGGCAGTTTATCTTTACTTTTGATGGAGGAGAAGTTTGAAGAAATGACCGAACATAAAAGTAAAAATAATTTGAAGATGCCCAGCGGGTACCGGCCGTCTGACACGAATCGACGGATCAAATGGATAAAGGAAAAAACTGGATTCTTATTTGAGGATACGCCAGTAAATGAAACGGAAGACCTAAAAGGGATTATTGAGAACCATGTTGGATTTATGAAGATTCCTATGGCGGTTGCCGGGCCATTAAGTATTAAAGGAAAATATGCGGATGGGGAATATTATGTACCTATATGTACATTAGAAGGAAGTCTAGCTATCTCCATGACGAGAGGAATGTATGCAACATACAAATCAGGTGGTATAAATGTTCGTCATATAAAACAGGAATTGTCTCGTTCGCCTGTATTTATTTTTGATTCTCTGGATGAATCTTTTGATTTCATGAAATGGGTCGAGAAAAACACGGGCAAGATCATTAATGTAGCTGAATCAACAACAAACTACGGAAAAATATTGCGGATCGACCAGTACCCCATACAAAATTATGTTGTGCTTGATTTTGTTTTAGATACTGGAAATGCAGCCGGACAGAATATGGTAACATTGGCGGCCAAAGCTGCATGTGATTTCATCAAAGAGAAAACGAATCATGAATTTTATCTGGAATCTGGATTTAACAGTGATAAAAAATCATCTGCTCGAAATATGTTAATAGGTAGAGGTCATAGTGTTGTTGCGGAAACAACCCTAGACCATTCGATCATGAAGCGTGTTTTGGGCATCAAAGTGAAAGATGTTGAAGCGTTCCAGCAAATGGGTCCTACTATAACTACTATGGCCGGAACCTCAGGCTGTCACTTGCATGTATCAAATGCGCTCACTGCTATCTATTTAGCAACAGGTCAAGACACTGCCTGTGTAGCGGAAAATTCAATAGGCCATTTCCAGACGTATCCTGTGGATGATGGAATGAAATGTCGCTTAACCTTGCCATCATTAACTGTTGGCACTGTTGGAGGAGGAACGCGATTACTGCCGCAGCTGCAGAATCTAAAGATGCTAGGCTGTAGCAAGGGAAAATATGCTTCTCGTAAGCTGGCAGAGATCATTGGCGCCTCAGCTTTGGCACTGGAAATTTCATTAATGTCTGCCATCACTTCAGACACATTTACCAATGCGCATATGAAATATGGTCGTAAATAATGGAGTATGCCAATGTTCTTGAAAATCCCAAATATTCATATTTGGTCAGGAAACAACCATTCTTTTTTCGTATCTGGAAAACACTATTCTTTTGCTACAGTAAATTTGTTTTCCTTTGGTACACACCAGTAAGAGTACATGGCCGAGAAAATATTCCAGATACATCATTCATATATTCCTGTAACCACAATAGTCACATGGATGTGGCATTGCTGGCGGCGTCTGTTAATAAAAGTTTTAACTATTTTGGAATGTTGGCTGCAAAGGATTACTGGTTTGACTCCTGGATCAAACGTTTCCTGGTTAACATTGTTATGAATCTGATTCCAATTGATCGAAAAGTTGATGGAAAACGCAATTTTACAATCGAGGATACATTGAGTCTTTGTAAAGCATTTATGGATATTAATAAGCGCAATCTTATCATGTTTCCTGAGGGGACACGAGGCAATCCTGGAGAAATGCGCACTTTTAGAAAAGGGGCTGCCAAATTTGCCATTCAGCTAAATGTACCTATACTACCAGCATTTATTCATGGGTCTCACAAGGCTTGGCCAAAGGACAAAATATTCATGCGTCCAGCCCGTATTCAAATCCATATTTTGGAACCACTATTTCCTGAACAGTATGTCAATGGTAAAGAAATGCAGGATCTTGATCATAATGACATTACTAAAGCAACTCAATTAATGACCTCTGATCTGGAACAAAGAATCAGGGAAAAAGGAAAGATATTATATGACTGATCAAAACAGTTCTAAAAAGTTTTTTGCCCATATGCATAATACATGGGGGCATAAATGGGGATACAAGGATTCAAAATTTATTCTTAACGATGACCGATCTGTAAGAATGCTGGGAGATCGTTATGAATTATGTGGTCTGGATATGCCTGATTTTGTGCCATATGTTGAGGAAATGCTGGGCATTACTATTGATAAGAATGATATGCTGCCTGAAATGGAAGTAAAAACTTTTCGTACACCAAACTTGAACGAAGCATTTATTGACAAGGTAAAATCTTCATTTGAAGAAGATCGCTATTCATTTGACAATGAAGACCGATTGATTCATAGTCATGGACAAACCACATCAGAAGAAGTCTATAAGATTTTGTATGCAGAAATCGACCGTAATGTAGATATGGTATTCTACATAGAATCTGAAGAAGAAGCTGTACGTCTAATTGAACTTGCACAGGAACATGATGTGTGTCTAGTGCCATTTGGTGGAGGGACCAGTGTGAGTAGTGCTTTAAAAATACCTGATTCAGAAACTCGGATGATTGTAGCTGTTGATACACGCAGAATGGATAAAATAGAGTGGATCAATGAGCAAGATAGGCGTGTCTGTGTCCAGGCAGGTATTACTGGAAGTCGTTTGGAGGAATTATTGGATGAAAAAGGCTACACGGTAGGCCACGAGCCGGACAGCATTGAATTGTCTACCCTTGGGGGATGGATTGCAACAAACGCTAGTGGAATGAAAAAGAATCGCTACGGGAATATTGAGGATATTGTTGAGAATGTATCTATGGTATCTCCAAATGGAAAGATTGAGCAAGTAGATCCAATAACGCGAGCATCAATCGGAATAACACCTCAAAATATTCTATTTGGATCTGAGGGTAATCTTGGGCTGATAACAAAAGCGATATTGAAGATTCATCAGAGACCAGAAGCCAAAAAGTACAATTCAGTCGTATTTTCTGATTGGGAAACGGGTGTTCGTTTTCTATACGATCTATCAAGAACAAATTATATTCCTGCCAGTGTTCGACTGGTTGACAATATACAATTTCGATTTGGACAAGCATTGAAACCAAAAACGGTGGGAATGAAAAAGATCATCGATGACCTGAAAAAGTTTTTAGTCTTGAACGTGAAAGGATTTGATCCGAATCAAATGTGTGCTTCAACTTTTGTAATGGAGGGTTCTCAGCAGGAGGTCGAGTATCAAGAGAAGAATATTACCAGTTTGGCAAAGGAGCATGGAGGCTTGGTTGGCGGATCAGAAAATGGTAAACGGGGATATCTGTTAACATTTGCCATTGCATATGTTCGTGATTTTTTAACAGATTATCATATCATAGGTGAGACGATGGAGACATCAGTCCCATGGAGTAAAATCCAACAAACTTGTGAGGCATCTGAAAAGTTACTTAAGGAACTTCACGCTCATCATGGATTCCCAGGAATTCCTTATATGTCCTATCGAATTCCACAGATTTATCATACTGGTGTATGTATATATTTTATGTTGGGGATGGGTGTGAAAGGTGTACCCAATGCTGAAGATAAATTTGGTTCTATAGAGCATGAGATTCGTAAAATAATCATAGAAAATGGAGGATCAATTTCTCATCACCATGGTGTAGGAAAGCTTCGTAAGGATTTTATGAATGACACGTTATCTCAGTCAAGTATTGACCTAATAAAAAATATCAAAAAAGTACATGATCCCAAGAATATTTTTGGTATCCGAAATAATGTATTCTCGGACTAACCTTTTTTTAAACATTGAACATATCTAATAAAACATTTATTGTAACAGGAGCGTCATCAGGGATCGGTGAAGATCTGGCTAAAAAACTCGCACATGGTGGCGCTAATGTTGTTTGTGCTGCTCGTCGTGCCAATGAACTTGACCGGGTGGTAACTGGAATTCTATCCTCAGGTGGATCAGGACTAGAAGTGCCAACAGATATTACGGACCCAATTCAATGTCAAGAATTGGTGAGCAAAACTTTTGAAAAATTTGGATCACTTCATGGGTTGGTCTTAAATGCGGGGGTGAGCATGTGGTCTCCATTTGAAAAGATAGAATCTGTAGATTATTTCCGAAAGATAATGGAAACCAATTATATGGGAGCAGTGTATTGCTGTCATGCTGCAATGGATCAATTGAAAAAAAATAAAGGGTTGATTATTAATTGTTCTACTGGCCAGGCATTAATGGGTTTCCCAAATCATACTGGTTATGCAGCCTCCAAGCATGCAGTTCATGGATTTTTAGAGTCGCTCGATATTGAACTTGATGGTCAAATAAATATCATGCATGTGATCATGGGGTGGATTCGAGGAACTGGTTTAAGAGAAAATGCTTTTGGTCCAAACGGAAAAAAATTGGGTCAATCAAAACGAAAGCATAATCATGAATCTGTATCTATAGATCATTGTACAGATATTATTATGGCTGGGATCAAATCAGAAAAAAATATGGTCTATGTACCCCGAAAGTTACGCTTCATTCCATTTCTGAATATTTTCTTTAAATCATTATTAAGAAAAAAGATCACTAAAGCTGTTAAAGATCAATCTTAACATCTCAAATAAGACCCATACTGCATCCGTAGTGATCATATCGAATGTTTTAATAGTGATATCATGAAGTTTCTCAAGGGGTTTGGTATAGCAATAGTTCTATTACTGCTGTATCTAATGTTTTGGCCTGTGGAGATTGACCCTGCATCATGGACGCCACAAAAAGATAAGGGTTTAGTCGGAGCATTTTCACCCAATGAACTTTTATCTGATGCTATCGTTTTTGGCGAGGACGATGGTATTGGTCCTGAAGATATTGATCTTGATAGGCAGGGTCGTATTTACGCTTCTTACGAGGATGGCCGAATCTTGCGTTATGATAGTAATGGAAAAAATTCGGAATTATTTGTGGATACTGGTGGACGACCACTAGGACTTGAATTTGATCTTTCTGGAAATCTTATCATTTGTGATGCAATTAAGGGTCTTTTATCTGCCAGTCCTGAAGGGGAATTGACTACATTATTAACTGAAGTGGACAATATTCCTCTAAATTTTACTGATGACGTAGATGTCGGCCAGAATGGATTAATTTATTTCAGTGATGCCTCCACACGCTGGGGAATAAAAAAATACAGAGATGATATCGTGGAGCATCGTCCTTACGGACGACTTATCTCCTACGATCCAATCACTTACGAAACAAATGTACTCTTAGAGGACTTGTATTTTGCAAATGGGGTCGCTATTAGTCCTGATCAGTCATTTATACTGGTGAATGAAACATCAGAATATCGAATTCAAAAAGTATGGATCACTGGCAAAGAATTAGGTCAATCTGAAATACTAATGGAAAATTTGCCGGGAATCCCAGATGGAATTTCATCTAGTGGAAGGGGAATCTATTGGGTGGCATTTCCCTCTTTAAGAAAAAGCATAATTGATAATATGGCTGACAAGCCGTTTATTCGGAAAATGATCATGAGGTTACCTGAATCACTCCAGCCTGCCCCCGAGCGATATGGATTCATTATTGGTATTGATGGAGAGGGTAGTGTAATCTATAATCTTCAGGATCCAAACCCAGATTCTTTTTCACCTATCACCAGTGTCGAGGAACACGATGGATTCCTCTATCTTGGTAGTTTGACTTACAAAGGTTTTGGCCGTATTAAAGCCCCAGACTAGAATGGCCAGATATCACGGATAGGGTCTAGAGTTCTTGCCAATCTCTCTTTCATGATTCTTTTGGGATTGAGCCAGAACATATTTTGGGGGAACTGATCATCACGGATTAAGGGCCGAAAGTAATGTGTTCGTTTATCATTTTTATAGTCATAGACCATCCATCCAATTGTTGAGATAGGATAAAATATAGTTACCGCTTGGTACTGATTTCCTCCAGGAACAAAATTCGTAATAGTCGTACCCACAGAACCACCGAATGCGTTGACCTTATTCATAAATGTTGGATCATCGGGGAGGGATTTTCTACGTGTACCATAATCGGAAAAAGATTGTAGTAGAACTCCTAGCATTAGGAGTCCTGTTCCGGTCCAAGATCCACGACGTACTGAGTGCTCTATATAGGATTCATCAATCCGTACCAAGTGGATATCAAATAAACTAATCTTGTGAGCTAAATCTTTTTCATCACTGGAAAGATAGAAATATGGTGTATCCATTTTTCGGTCCACTAGGATAGATGTGTAATGTAGAGTATCTTCCGTTATGGTGACTAAAAAACCGCTACGCTCTTCAATAAGGTTTAGTCTGTCCAGATAATTGGGACTTATGTAAAACAGTTTCCCATTGGTTCCATAAATATAATAGATTTCTTCAAGGGGATGAGTCTTTGGACCTTGAGAATCCATTGGAGTAATAAATACCGATTCACTATTCATTGAATCAATGATCCCTACTTCAGATGTGCCATCAAGACGAATGACGATATGATGTAGAGTATTGGTTAAGGCCAAAGAATTAATAATTATCAGGGATGCAGCGAATAAGATCATTCTTCTGTAAACATCTGGAGAACTGGCATTAAATTCTTTTCTATGATTCGTACGAAAATCCATATCATGGCCTGGCTAATTTTAACAACTTTTATAATAGCTCAGCCAAAAATTTCTGGACGGGTCGGAATTGGTTACACAACCCCGAACTACAAAGATTTTGCGGAAGGATCGTTCCCATCATTAGGTGCTATGGAAAGTATGATGCTTAATTTTACAGCAACGTATCAAGTCTATCAAAATACACGTTTAGGATTCAGTCAGTGGACTGCATCAACATCGGACAAATATAGTGGAACTGATTTCTCTCGCTCATTTAATTATAGAAGTATCTATATCGAAACATTTTATTTCCCATGGAAACGGGTCGAAATGAATTTTACTATTGGTCCTCTGATTAATTCCGGAAGTATTGCATTGACTACCTCTGAATCGAATGAGGTCTGGGGCGAATTGCTTACAGAATTTGAAAATTCAAATATTGACATAGCCACGACTACAGAAATGACAACAACATTCTTTGGGATTACTAGTTCGGTTGGAATTCGATATTATATCAGACCAAATCTTGGTTTAGAGGCACAGATAGGTTTTATGGAAAATAGTTATGATAAGAAAAAGTGGAAATTTCAGGATGAAACTGTGACGGGTCCAGATATAAAAATAGAAGACCTACCATTATATTCATTTGGTTTAGTATACGGAATATGAAAAAACTATTATTACTTTTTATTGTAGCAGGAGCAGTCTCACAAGAAAAATCTGAAGTAACTGGGTGCGATTCAGAACTAATTGAACGTTCCAAGGAAGAAGGAATGCGATCCATCAGGTATAGTGAATATCCAGCTTTTCTGTTAGAATTATGGAAATGTTTCGGATCAGATGAACGTAATGAAACGTTTAAAAAGATCAATGAAACCACGTATCAGTCTGATTTGGATAATTCTAAAAAGCTGAACAGTTTTACCTCCTCCTGCGCATATTGTGCTTCAACGGCAGTGGTCATTTTTTATATTTTCAAATTAACAGGTAATTAAGAGAAGAGATATGTATAAGAATATTTTAACTGTATTGATTATAGCTCTTGCAGTGTTTCTTGTCATTGAGCGGAAGAAAAATCCACAGGTGCTTAGACCCCTATCAAATCCTCTGGTAGTGGGGTTCAATGAAACTCATGACTTCAATTCAGTTCGACCTGGACATATTAAACGTGCAACACAATATGTTTTGGAAGAAGCGGATCTTATTTTAGCATCCATATTAGAGATTGAAAATGCTGAAAGATCCTTTGATAATACAATGCTTCCTATTGATGATCTTTATGCGGTTATTGAATCTGTATGGAGTCCAGGTTATTTGATGGGTTCTACGCATATGAATAAAAAGATTCGGGATGAAGGTTTGGCATCCAGTCAAAAGATACAAAAATATTTGACTGATCTTTCTTTGAATGAGAAACTTTATAGTGCAGTTGTTGCTTATTCGCGTACAAAGGAAGCTCAACAGCTGACTGGATTTAAAAAGAAATTTCTTGATGATTCAATTCTTGATTACAAGCGCAGTGGTTTCGGTCTGCCAAAAGAAAAAAGAGATAAAGTGAAAAAGATATTCAATGAATTATCTGATCTTGGCCTCGATTTTAGTAAAAATATTGCTGATTTTCAGGATACGCTATTTGTATCTGAAGTAGAGATCATGGGATTGCCGGAAAACTATAAAAAAGAACGTTTACAGAAAAATGGTACCTATGCCATTGACATGTCATACCCATCGTACGTTCCATTCATGGATTATTCTACATCTGATGAAGCACGTAAAGCATTAAAATATAAATACAACAATAGGGCAGTCGAAGCCAATTTAGATGTGTTGAATAATATTCTTTCCAAAAGGAGAGACCTGGTGAGCGTGCTTGGTTATGAGACATATGCAGATTATCGTACGGAAGATCGTATGGCAAAGAATCCAGACAATGTTTGGAATTTTGAAAATGACCTTATAGAACAACTACGCCCAAAAGGTAAGCAGGATATAAATGAAATGCTAAAAATTAAATCCAATCGTACTAGTGAAGAGGCCAGCACTATTTATGTCTGGGAAGCTGGATTTTATGAGCAACTTCTACTGAAAGAAAAATACAGCCTGGATGGGGAAGAGGTACGACAATATTTTGAATTCAACAATGTTACAGAGGGTCTGTTCACTATTTACCAGAAGTTATTTAATGTGAAATTTAAAAAAGTGGACGATCCATCCGTGTGGCACGAGGATGTGCTCATGTATGAAGTTTATGATAGCGATACAAAGGAAATGATCGGCCGTTTCTACCTGGATATGTTCCCACGGGCCAATAAATATGGACACGCGGCCGCATTTTCCGTCACTATGGGAAAAATGACTGATGATGGTTACCAGCTGCCCTCCACAGCACTGGTGTGTAATTTTCCAAAACCTTCAGAGTACCAGCCCTCATTGCTCACCCATGACAATGTAGAAACCTATTTTCATGAGTTTGGACATCTGGTACACGGAGTATTAACTCAAGCGCCACTGATGAGTCATGCTGGTACATCTGTCGCACGTGACTTTGTAGAGGCACCCTCGCAGATGCTGGAGAACTGGGCATGGCAGAAAGAATCCTTATCTTTATTCGCGAAACATTATAAAACAGGAGAGGTCATCCCGGATGAGCTTTTAGATAAAATGATTGCTGCAAAAAATGTGAATTCAGGCACCAAGGCACTGCAGCAGGTATACTACGGAGTTCTGGATTTTACGTTGCACGATGGTTTTGATCCTGCAGGTGAACAAACTACCACAGATATTGTCAGAGAACTGCAGAATAGCATTACGTTCTACCCATACCAGGATGGCACCCACATGGAAGCGGCATTTGGCCACTTGAACGGTTACGGCGCTGCTTATTATGGGTACAAGTGGTCAGAAGTGTATGCCCAGGATATGTTTTCGATTTTTGAGAATGAAGGCATCATGAGTTCAGAACAAGGCATGAGGTACCGGAAGATCATACTGGAAAAAGGTGGAACAGTAGAACCACTTGATCTAGTCAGAGAATTTCTTGGAAGAGAATCCAATTCAGATGCATTCTTAAAAAGTATGGGTCTTGAATGATCAAATTTGTTTTTCTAGTAATGGTTCTTAGTTCGATTGTTTGCAGCCAGGACGGTATCGTTGATAAAGATATCTTAGAGCGTTATACGCAACTTTGCACCCGCATTGAATGGTCTATCAAATCAGACCATGAATATTACATGACGGGCCTCTCCCGTTCCTATTCATTGCAGTCTGTTAGAAACAGCAATGATCAGTTATACGTAATTTTGGGCACAGATCCTGTGTTAGAAGTAGAGTTATTAAAAAAAGGAAAGAATGTATTAAAGGAAATAGTAAAAGGGGAGGTTAGTAAAAAATATTCATTTTCAAATAACAATAGAATGAGAAACGTGACCTATTTTTCATTTTCTTCAATAAACTGATCAGGGGTGATATCCAATTGTTCAAAGATCATTTTGGATACTTCTTCGGCGATTTCATCACCTGACATGCCATTGGCTTCTAATTCTTTCCAATTGGCTTCCAAAACTTCCAGGTCGCTCTCATCTGCAAAGATCTCATCCAGGATCGCTGGAGGAACTCGAAAATCACGTAGCCGTTGGTACATGTTTAATTTCATTAGGTCCATGGTATAAAATACGGAAAAGAATTCAAATCCTAAAGGAGGATTCATGGAGAAACACATAAAATACCTATATGTAATTATGATCGTTGGATTCTTGTCAATGTCTCTACAGTTGTGGCTTCAGCAACAGGCTATCAGAGAAATGGAGATTAAAATCGAAGCGATCAGAGAATTGTTATTTCGATTTGTTTGATAAAGAACTTTAAATTCGCTGGCTTTTTTTACACATTTTTTGGCGTCGTACCCAAGTGGTCTAAGGGAGCAGTTTGCAAAACTGTCATTCATCGGTTCGAATCCGATCGACGCCTCCACTGCCCGGGTGGTGGAATTGGTAGACACTATGGACTTAAAATCCATTGGTAGTAATACCGTGCCGGTTCGAGTCCGGCCCCGGGTACATTGAGCCCCCTTTTTCTTAGGGGACTATTATAAATTTCTAAAATATAAAGGGCGACTGCTTTGTCTAGCCTTTCGTGGAAAGAAAAGGGACTCCGCAAGGTCGCCCTCGATGATATAGTAACACATTTTGTATATTCTTTCCTGTGAATCAGCGCACACGTCTTATTTTACCATTTCTTTTAATTTTCATCAGCTGTAGCTGTGATGATGATAAGAAAGATATGTCTGTTCAGGCATCTTCAGAAGAATTGGATTTTAGCATAACGGTAATACCTGAAGGGCTTGATATCTTTGAAGGATATTTTTCAAAATATGTGAATGTATTTGGTGTCCACATTTATGCAACTTCTACTACTGCGGATTTAAAAATTAATCATGCAGCAAATGTCATGGCACAATACATTGACAATGATGAGGACGGATTTGCAGATAATCAAGCAGTCATGGATTCATTATTAAAATATCATCCTTCATTGATCGTGTTCTCCACCGAGTATCAGGCAGAGAATTTTTTTGAGGATCCTCCCCAAACGGCCATAAATATGTTTGATAGGGGCAAACTAATTGCTCAGGACCTTTATGGTTCAGAAACGATCCCACCTGGAGCGGGAACTCGTTTCGATGCATCTCTTGAAGAGATCTGGCATTTGATCACGAATGGTTACATGATCGTATATCCAAATGTATTTGGAGATGAAGCTGGATCCGTCATCGCAGATAATATGGACTTGGCCCGTGGCGGTCACTTTACATCAGTGCCAAACTCGTATCCGGAAAATGCTTGGTATCATTATGATGACTGGACCTGTGACTATGGGTGTATGGTATTTGAATATTTTTATTGGGCATTGACGACACTACTTGGAGCACAATCGAATGATGATCGCTGCGAAGATATTTCTATTGAATGGGAATTGTGCACTCCTGAAGAATTAGAATCTGGAGACCCTGATATATATTCATTACTGACTGATCCTCAATATAATTTGCCGTCGATTCTTCCTGACGGTTCTTATGGCCAATAATTTTAAGTATGTAGAATTGGCAAACGTTTCAAATAATTAAAAAATTTATATTTTTAATAGATCATTGTCTTAACATTATTACAATAATATATTCTCTGCCTTAATTACTTAATGTTTTGATGAGACTCTCTAAAGCACGTATAAATCTAATAAGGCTCATAATACTCTGTTTGAGCTTTCAAATAGTGAGAGCTGGAACGACTGGTAAGCTTGCTGGTCGTGTGACCAGTAAGGTAGATGGCTCGCCACTCATCGGTGCCAACATTATAATTGAGGGAATTGGGATAGGTACTGCTACTGATATTGATGGCCGCTATTTTATCCTCCAATTATCACCAGGTGAATATGATGTCCGTTATACTATGATTGGATACCAGGACGTCATCATGCGTGGTGTCCGCATTCGAGTAGATCTGACAACAACTATTGATATAGATCTTGATGAAGGAGTCATCGGCATGGATGCAGTCGATGTTACAGCTGAACGGCCAATGGTTCAGGCTGACGTTACCTACTCTCAAGCAAATATTAGTAGTGAGGAAGTTGAGATGCTTCCCGTGGAAGAATTTGAAGATGTGATATCTCTACAGGCAGGCGTGGTCCAATCCGGAGGCGATTTGCATGTCCGCGGTGGCCGTGGTGGAGAGATTTCTTATATGATTGATGGGATTACCGTTACAGATCCTTTTAACGCTGGCATGGCCGTGGAGATTGAGAATAATGCTATCCAGGAGTTACAGTTCATAAGTGGAACGTTTAACGCAGAATACGGTCAGGCCATGTCCGGAATTATTAATATTATAACCAAGGATGGTGACTACAATAGATTTACCGGAAATATATCTATGAATGGTGGTTCCTACTATACAAAGGGCACGGACCTGGAAGTTGACCTGCTGGATCATCAAAGCAATCTTGTTGAGGATTCCACCGCTAATCTATTTCCCCGATTAGATACATTTGAGCCAAGTACCATTCAAGATTTACAGGGAAGTATCAGCGGTCCAATTATCCCAGGTAAGTTATCTGTTTTTGCCTCCGGGCGGATTAAGGAGAATGGTGGGTATCTATTTGGGAGAAGACTTTTTGTCCCAACATCTCACGTCTGGAATCCCCTCACTAATAATTACGATCTCATGACTGCTGCTGATGATACTGTAGGCGGATACTGGGATCAAATGGGTGATGAGCCACCTGATTCAGCATGGGTAAGAATGAACTGGTCCAAGCAGGAGACTGGACAACTAAAACTCTCCTGGCGTGTGACTCCAATGATCAAACTGGCATATAATTTTTTAGGAAGCAAGACAAGATCCCAAGGTTACTCTAAAGCATTTCTATGGAACCCTGATGGTCGTTCAACCGGTTACACAGAGCAGACTAATCATAGTCTGCGTTTGGATTATAGTCTGAATGCCACCACATTTTTTAATGTCATGGTCTCCCAATCCAATAAGGGATATAAAAGTTATTTAAGTGATGACCCAGATTTCAAATTAGAATTTACCACGGTAAGCGATTCATTTTCTTGGGGTGATACCACAGTATACTTTGATACTGAAGTATTAGATGGTGGAGGAATCTATAATGTGAATCCAAATGTGGATAATCTAACCCCAGGGTACAACTATGAAGTGGGTGGCGAGAGTATGGGGTACTACAGGAGACGCTCCACAATCACAACATTTAAAATTGAAGGAACGAGCCAGATAAATAGATTTCATTTGTTAAAAGCAGGTATGGAACACAGGCGCACAGAGATCGATTTGCAGGACGTAGTGCTATTATTCAACGATAATTCAAACCGGGTAATTCTCCCAGGAGTAGGTGGCGTTAATCATGATGCATATGGACCTGCCCCATGGGATACGAATTATAAATTCAGAAAACCAAAAGAATGGGCATTCTATCTACAAGATAAGATAGAATTTGATGATCTTGTTGTAAATATTGGATTCAGGTATGATCATTTTGATCCTGACTGGAGAACGATAAACGACGGATCGGATCCAAATATTTTAGACCCGATAAAGCCCATCAATAACTTTTTTGATCTGGATGGTGATAATGAAATTTCTGAATCAGAAATGTTTATAGGCTATATGAATGACTCTCTAAAAACAGTTGATGATAGATTAGAGAGTAACGCGTTTGGTGATCCATGGTTTGAAAAAGTGAAGCCAAAGACTCAAGTTAGCCCCAGATTTGCACTGGCTTTTCCTATCACGGATACAGGTTTTCTCCATTTTTCTTACGGTCATTTTTTCGCCATGCCTTCTTTTAGCTATTTATATACAAATCCAGAATTTGAGGTTGCCCCGGGTAGTGGAACCGGTACTACTATGGGTAATGCGGACATGGATCCGGAAAGGACAACGCAATATGAAATTGGATTCTCTCAGCAGATAGGTAATGATATTGGTATAGAGGTTACCGGATACTATAAAGATATTCGCAATCTAAATTCCACCAAAATTGTCCAATCCTTTGTTGGTGGTGATAAATATGGTTTGTATATCAATCGTGATCATGCTAATTCAAAAGGAGTGACAGTCGCTCTGTCAAAACGTCCCACAGGAATAGTATCGGGAAATATTGACTATACATTCTCGATATCAGAGGGTAACGCGTCCGATCCACAAGCTGCATTTTTAGATGAACAGTCAAATATAGAGCCAGAAAAGATGCTTGTCCCACTGGATTGGGATCAACGGCACACTCTGAATGCAACACTTACCTACCATCCAATCCAAAATTCAG
This sequence comes from uncultured bacterium, assembly GCA_964510385.1. GTDB lineage: Bacteria > Fidelibacterota > Marinisomatia > Marinisomatales > TCS55 > UBA2126. The sequence continues at coordinate 1,039 of CAZECA010000032.1, read as the reverse complement.
GGATCAGTTTAATCTATAACTATGGGAGTGGTTTGCCCTACACAGCACAATTTGCCGGTGTCAGGACCTCATTTGAGAATAATGCCCGGAAGCCGAGCACTATGAACGTAGACATGCGAAGCTATTACAATTTTAATTTTTCCGGTATCAAATTCTCCATGCACTTGAACGTGTATAATCTTTTTGATATTCGTAATGAACTTTCTGTTAACAGCGACACGGGACGATCTACATATTCATTGATCCCCACATATACACCTCAAATCAGCGGTCCCGGTTTCAATACATTGGATGAATTCTTAATGAGTCCCGCTGCTTTTTCAGCCCCCCGACAGATCAAGTTTGGAGTCAGCGTTAGTTTCTAATATGAAAAGATTTACTATACTTTTATTGATAACCGGCCTTTCTGCCCAATTGCCCGTACCATCAAAATACGGTTCAGGAGTTTCGGACCATAGGCAACGGTACAGTGAATTGATGGATGTTACGGATCGAAAATATGCCGATCATAATGGGAATCGGGTGCTGTGCCGTATCTATAACTATGGGATGATCGGCGATTTGAGTAATAACGTTTCTGGGGTTTATCCTTACGGAACGAGCCACTCATATTTTTATGAGTTTTCTCCTGTCATCGCTGCCAGTGTGATTGATGAGAGTGGAAATCGTGTACATATTATTTCAGATGGAACCAAGGGGCTGACCGATACGTCACCTGAAGGATATCAGTGGGGTTTTGAGCCACTATCCGGTTATGCGGATCCAAATCAGGATTATTTGGCATTGAGCACCAATGAAGATTCCTGGCCGGAATCTTGGCCCAATAAAGAAGAAGATTGGAATGGCTATTGGAATGGTCAGTATGGTAAATATGTTCGCGCCGATCAGGAAACATATTTTGTTATGGACGATTATTTTAATGATGAATTTGATCATTTCCCAGACTCAACTGATGAAGGTATGAGCGAGAGACGATCAGGTCTTGGAGTGGAACTTGAGGTGCGTGGATATCAGTGGAACCATCCGGCAGCGGAAGATA
>CAZECA010000031.1:0-17532 GCA_964510385.1 uncultured bacterium | reverse complement strand
ATTGATAATAAGACCATTGGTCGATTTCATCTTGATGGGATACCATCTGCTCCCAGGGGTGTACCTCAAATTGAAGTAACCTTTGACATTGATGCAAACGGTATCTTAAATGTAAGTGCTAAAGATAAGGCTACCGGAAAAGAACAAAGTATCCGGATTGAAGCATCAAGTGGATTAAGTGAGGCAGAGATAGACAAAATGGTGAATGATGCTAAAAAGCATGAGAGTGAAGATAAAGAACAACGTGAAATGGTTGACCTCCATAATCAAGCAGAGCAGTTAGTCTATCAAACTGAAAATAATATCAAGGAATTTGATGAAAAATTATCTGATGATGAAAAGAAAGCTTTGACGAAAGCAGTTGAAAAATTGAAAACTGCAAATGCTGGTACAAATAAATCAGACATTCAATCTTCAATGGATTCATTAAATGCTGAATGGAATAAATTGGCTTCAAAAATGTATGAATCCAGTAAGGATGAAGGGCAATCCGGGGAAGCACCACCCTCTCCAAATAATAAAGAAAAAAAGAAGAAAGATGAAGGTGAAATTGAAGATGCAGATTTTGAAGTTGTCGATTAATCAGTAAGTTAACATATAAAATAAAAAGCGTTCTCTTTGGAACGCTTTTTTTGTATTTGGAACCCTGTAAACGTATATTCGTATTGTTGAGTATCAATCTCTAAAGAAAATGACACGTACAAAATCTATCTTATTGGGGATCCTATTAATAATGGTCGTTTCTGTAAATATTTTTTTACAGTCTTCATCTTGGCGTATGTCAATCGAAGAATTTATAAATCAACAATTACAAAAAGATACAGGTTGGACGGTGAATATTCCTGTATTAGAGGGGAATTTACTTGGTAAAGTAGTGGGTAAAGGAATGCGTTTCACTCATAATAATGGTTCAGTTGTTCTTTTTGGTGATTTTGGTATAAAGGTCAATTATATAAAAAGTATATTTTCAATCCCAACGCTCTCATCTTTAAGTGTTCAAAATATTATTATTTCACCTGTTATCAATACTGATTCACTTGAAATTGAAACTGATTTGGATAGTGTTGACGTTCCATCCAATCTTCAATTTGTAATTGATAGGCTAAAAATTGGGGGGCGTGTTGAATTACCTTTTGAGAAAGCAACCCATTTTGTTGATTTAAAACTTGATAGTAGATTGAATTTTAGGCCAGACCAAAGAGAATTTTTCATTTCTGAACTTTCAGCAACTGTTAATGATACAGATGGTTATGGTCTGTTGCGAAATACCACATTATCCATTTTGGAAACGAGCGCGCATTTTTCCAATGCAAATGGTACAATAAATGGATTACCATTTGAAGGTGAGTTTAATTATGATTGGACAATTCAGCCTGATCTTTCAGGAAATATTCATATTGAACGATATGAATTCCCAAAAGAGATTTTTGATAAACTCCCTCTGGATGCAAAAATGTCATCCATTGAAACTTTTGTCCATTTTGAATCGGACTTGATCCAATACAATGGTGACATAACCATTAATAATCCACTGGGACTTTTCATGAAAGGAGAAGTATCTATTACAAACCATGATGGATATATTTCTTTGAATCGACTTGGATTGGATAGTGATGAAACAAATTTATCTATTTCCGGGTTGTATGAAGATAACGGACGCATCAGTGGAAACATACTTTTGACAGAATTTGACTTAAGCAAATGGGTCACAGATCAAGAACCCAGCAATGTCAATGGTACAATCATGATTGAAGGGAGTATTAAAAATAATAATATTGATGATATTTCTGCAACCATTGAGGTTAGTGAATCAGAATTATATGGCGACAGAAATATTTCCGTTTCCGGAACGTTCACATTTAATGACAAAATTTTAGATATTAAAACCCCATTGACCATAGCCGTTGGTCCAAGTGTAGTTGAATTGAAAGGTTTTGTTGATCTAAATGATAGACAAACTGAAATGGACCTTGTACTAAAAGACGCCAGCATATTTCTTGTAAATAATTTTTGGTCTGATTCTTTAAATAGTGGATATGCTACAGGAAACTTAATTATAAAAGGAGATATAAATAATCCATCCATCAAAGCAGAATTGGAATGCACAGACTTGGCATATCACGATACTCATGTGGATTATATCAAAATGAATGCGTACTGGAAACCCATGAATAACAGGGGAGAAGGGTTTTTTAGGGGTCAAGTAGCTGAAGGTGTTTGGCGAGACTATTCTTTTGACAATGGAGTTGTCGATATCGAATTTTCTTCTGAGGGAATAAATATTCAAAGTGCAGAGTTTAAAGAATCAGATAATTACCTACAAATTTCAGGTATATTGTCATTGGATAGTGTATTGACCTTAGATCGAATGCAACTTGCTTATGAAGATCACATTTTTATTAATTCAAAACCATTTTCAATGAAGTTGGATCCCAATAAAGTAGAAATATTTCCATTCGAGATTCATGTGGATGATGGCATCGCTTCTGGATATATGACAATTACAGATGAAATTAGAGGAACATTTCACCTATCGAATGTTAATGCAGATATAATGAAAATTTTTACAGATGATATTCGTTATCATGTTGAAGGAATGAGTTTTGGAACAATTTCTATCAGTGATCTAGAAGAAGGTGTAGAGTTACTACTTGACCTCACATTAAAAAATGGAGTAGCAGCTCAGCAAAAATTCTCTGAAATGAAATTGCAGGGCTCACTATATAATAAATTACTATCTGTTAATGAAGTTTCATTGGTTGAGGATGATGTAAGACGAATTTCCGTTTCTGGATCGGTTCCTATCGGTAAAATGGAAAGCGGAATTCGAGAATTTGATTTCAATGTGCTCTTTGAAGAACTTGACTTATCAGTGCTGACACAATTTGATCCACCGTCTGTCAATTGGGAAGGGAAAATCAGTGGAGAATATTTTTTAGGTGGCAATACTGTTCAAACTCAAAACAATTTTAATTTGAAGATAAACGATGCAATCTATGGATTGATACCGCTTGGTGAAGTAAAAATTGAAGGATTGTTTGATGGAAAACGGCTTTATTTCAATGAGTTTTCCTCGAATTATAAGGGATCATTTATTAATGGATCTGCATACCTGCCCATTGATTATAACCTGGGTTCTGAAAATTACCAAAAATATTTTCAGGGAGATTCCATCTGGGTTAATGTTAACGGTAACCTGAATAATATGGAATTTTTGACTGCATATGTATCTAATGTAGATTCAATTGTTGGTGATATTGATATCCATTTAGAAGTGATAGGACCAAGAGATGGTTTAAATAGGAACGGTCATTTCAACGCATCTAATGTAACGATCTATTCGACTGAATTAGATGAACCTATATACAACGTTAATACTTCTACTGAGTTAATTTCAAATCTATGGACCTGGAATTCATTCAAAGGGAGCATGGTCAAAGATCCCGCTGATGCTAAGGATCAAAATGTGTCGATGAGCGGAACTATGGATATGACCCGTTTCTTTAATCCCATCTATGATATAAGTATAAAGGGAGATGAATTGCATTATCGTACTCTTTTGGGTGATATTGATGGGATTGTAAACGTGGATCTTTCCCTTTCTGGAAGGGATACGATAGATATTGAAGGGACCATCGAACCAGTTGATGCAGTTATGTATCAGGAATTCTCTACTGATAGCGATGTGGAAGAAGTGACCAATGAAAATGAAACTATTTATAACTACAAACTTAATTTTCCTATAACAGGAGATTTTGCACTTAGAAATTCGCAATTTGATGCCTATTTATCTGGTGAGTTGAGTATGACGAAATATGGTAATCGGCCTGCCGATTATGGGGGAGAATTATACGTGACGGATGGAAAATTTTATTATTATGGCGATGTTTTCACCATCAATGATGGATACATGGTTTTAGATAAAAAAGGATTTAATCCTTATTTGGATATCTCGGGCCAAACAAAGATTAACCAAGAACAAATATATGTTCAGTTGGTAGGCCGTTTAGATAATCCCCAATTGGTTTTAGAATCTTCTAGTGGTTTTTCTGATAGTGATATTATAGAATTACTAACAATCCGAAGTCGTTTCGAGGACCAAGAAATTTCTGCAACTGGCTTTGGAAATAGCGCACAAAATATTCTTGGAGCATATTTGGAGAGGCAATTAGAAAAAAATATCTTACAGTTTACAGGCTTAGATCAAACAGGACTTATCGATAATGTCAGCATCTCAGGCACAGCTGGTTTGATTGATCCAACCAACAATGAAGAATTCTCTATCAATGCTGAACGTCAATTATCTCAAAACCTTTCTTTGAATTATTCCTACCAGCGTTCTTTCTCATTATCAAATCCAACCAATAATAAAGTCGGAGTAGAACTCAAATTGAACAGATATGTTTCATTGGTTGGAAATGTTGATGAGACGGGTAATATGCACGTAAAATACCGCCTGCGTTACTCGTACTAAACAGCAAATACATATATATGCATAATAAAAACTTATGGGGGATCTTTCTCTTATCATGGACGACCATTTTTTCTCAAGGAAATGATGAACAGTTTGTTGGATCAATCCACTTAATTGGTAACAATGCTGTATCTAGCAGTCAACTCGGTAAGGTAGTTAATTTGAAAGAACCATTCCTTTTTTCCAGATCCGAATTTGATATCCGGATTATGAAACTGGATGCTATTACAATCAAAAATAAATATAATATGGAAGGCTATTTAAATGCAGTGGTGAGGGACTCATTTTCAGTTACGGAAAATATTGCTGATGTATTTTTTCTCATTGAAGAGGGAAAACGATTCTATATAGATGATATCTCGGTTGATGGAAATCAATCTTTTTCTGACAAACAGATTAATCGGTTGCTGAAAATTAAATCAAATATCTATTTTAATCCTGTTGCACTAAATACACATTTGACAGATGTTGAAGAGAGATATCACAAAATTGGAAAACTTTTTGCTACAATTGATATTCAAACTGATATTTCAGATTCAGTAGATATTCATATTCTGATCAATGAGGGACCAGATGTACATATTAAAAAAATATATATTGAGGGACCAGATAGTAACAAGATTCACTTTGTTGAAAGAGACCTCTATTTTCACCAAGGTGAAATGTATGACCTAGACAAAGTTCTCCTCTCTCAGCGACGTTTGCTGGAAACAGCTCAATTTTCTCTGGCAAACATATATCCGGTAAATCATGCATTGCTAGACTCTATGGTTAATATGGTGGTAGAAGTTAAATATTTCCCTAAAAGGGAGATCACTTCAGAAGGAGGTTTTGTACCCATTGAGTATGGAGGTTTGATTCTGTCAGGTCCTGGAGCTTTTCTGCAGTGGAAAAACAGGAATCTTTTTGGGGTCCCAACTCGTTTGACAGCAAAATCGTCTATTGAAATTCCAACAGAGGCAGGCCTTCAATATCCTAGAATAAAGATGGATTTGAATTTAGAAAACCAATGGATTCTTAATCTACGCTTTCCTACAAAAGTACAGACCTTATATGAACTATTCAAAAAGTATGGATCAATTGATAACCCATTTATTCAGCGATATGGATTCAATTGGTCTTCAGTGAACAGGTTTACTGAAACTTCTTTTATTGAGCTGGGAATCAGGTGGGAAAAGTTTGATCAACAGGATGGGGGTGCGGATGATGTCGAACAGAGGATGGTCTCAATTAGATCTAAAATGGACTATTCAGATAACCCTTTATTTCCATCAAAAGGTATTGTTTTGACTGGAGATATTTTTAGTGTTGGCGGACCATTGGGCGGAACAAGAGAATATCAAAAGGTTGACATTGGTATCAGATCTTATATTCCTTTACCTAGACGTGTTGTCTTTGCCTCAAGAATTCAATTTGGGATGATTTTTAATTGGGATGATTCATATGACAAATTTGAAGAGGTTCTATTTGAAAAATTCTACCTGGGAGGGACCAAATCACTCCGTGGTTGGAATGCACTTCAATATCCTGATAAACAGGATAATGAGACAATCTATCTTAATGGAAAGGAAAATCGGTTTTTAACCAGTGCAGAACTTCGTATTCCAATTTTAGGAGCATTTGGTGCTGAAATTTTTGTGGATGGTGGCCAATTATGGGATTCAGGTTCCAGTCTGAAACTAGGAGACTTGAGCTGGAGTGGAGGATCAGGATTGACCTACCGATCGCCTTTAGGTCCTATTCGCTTAGATATAGCTTATCAATTGGATGAACCTTCAAAATGGGAGCTCCTATTGGATGTGCTTTATGCCTTTTAGGGAACATGTTTTTATATAGGGTGTATAAAAATCAGTTACGGTTTGTAGAAAATAATCGCTGGTGTAAATTCGGCGTCCTAAAATTGAGGTAAACAAGAAAAATGAAACAATTAATCATTTGGATCTCTTTATTGAGTTTAATGACCATAAGCTGTGAAAGTAATAAGACCGCTGATGAGTACTATTCTAATGCAGAATTGGAACGAAATGCAAAAAATATTAAAGTTTCACTTGAGAATTTAGAAGATCTAATCAAAAAATATCCGGATCATGATTTAGCACCTCGTGCACAATACCTAATGGGAGATATTTATATGAATGATCTTCGAGACTTTGATAGTGCTATACAATCATACCAAAATGTAGTAGACAATTTTTCTGGATCCTCACAGGTAGCCCAGGCACAATTCATGGTTGGCTATGTATATGCAAATTATTTAAATGATTTTGAAAACGCTACCGCTTCATATAAACTATTTCTTGAAAATTTTCCTGATCATGAATTAGCTCCATCCGTCCAATTTGAAATGGAAAATTTGGGGAGGGATATCAACGAAATCCCTGTATTAAAACACATTACATCATAATAATCCTTAAAAATATATGAGTAGTTTCAATATAACAGAGATGAACGAACGCATTTCACAAGAATCAGCGTTTATTAATGATCTAAAAAGATCTCTCGGTAAAGTTATCGTAGGTCAAGAGGACCTGATAAATCGTATCCTGATTGGATTATTAGCCAATGGTCATATTTTGCTTGAGGGAGTTCCGGGGCTTGCAAAAACTTTGACGGTCAAAACATTGGCGCAACTAATCAATACACAATTCCAGCGTATCCAGTTTACTCCGGATATGCTTCCAGCTGACCTTTTGGGAACCTTGATTTTTAACCAGAAGAACGGAAGTTTTGAAACACGAAAGGGGCCCATTTTTGCCAACATCATTTTAGCAGATGAGATTAATCGTTCTCCTGCAAAAGTTCAAAGTGCATTATTGGAAGCCATGCAGGAAAGGCAGGTGACCATTGGAGACGAAACATATCAATTGGCTCCTCCATTTTTAGTGCTAGCTACACAAAATCCAATTGAACAGGAAGGGACGTATCCTCTACCAGAAGCACAAGTGGATCGTTTTATGCTTAAACTTCGAGTTGACTATCCCTCAAAGGATGAGGAACGAGATATTTTAAAACGTATGGCCTCAACAAATGAGATTCATAATGTTGAGCCGGTGATCAATGCAGATCAAATTTTGAAAGCACAATCGACTATCAATGACATATATGTAGATGAAAAAGTGGAGGACTATGTAATTAATCTGGTATTTGCCACCCGTGATCCTCAACAATACAATTTGGGAGAGATGGAAAATCTAATTGATTATGGAGCATCCCCCAGGGCGACCATTAATCTAATACTGGCTGCAAAGGCAAGAGCATTTCTCCAGCATCGAGGTTATGTTACGCCGGAAGATGTGCGTTTTGTTGGTAAAGATGTTCTTCGCCACCGGTTGATTCTTACCTATGAAGCAGAAGCGGAAGAATTAAGCTCTGAAGACATTCTCCAGCGAATGTTTGATATAATCGAAATCCCCTAACTATAGAAGATGTTTAATGGATGGTATTATTGATATACCATTTTCCATTAATTAAATAGCATAATATTATGATACCAAGAGCAATACTTAAAAAAGTGCGTCAAATTGAGATTAGAACTAAAGGACTGGTGAATGATCTTTTTGGTGGTGAATATCATTCTGTTTTTAAAGGCAGGGGAATGACCCTTTCAGAGGTCCGTGAGTACCAACCTGGGGACGATATCAAACTAATTGACTGGAACGTAACTGCACGATCTGCGTCACCATTTGTGAAAATATTTGAAGAGGAGCGTGAACTGACGGTTTATCTTATAGTGGATGTCAGTCGCTCGGGGCATTTTGGTACAATTTCACAATTCAAAAGTGAAATGGCTACAGAGATTGCAGCTGTCCTAGGGTTTTCCGCCATAAAAAATAATGATAAGGTTGGGTTGATACTATTCAGCGATGAGGTCGAGCAGTACATTGCTCCCAAGAAAGGACGGTCTCATGTATTAAGGGTCGTAAGGGAACTCTTGTACCATGAGCCAAAAGGAAAGAAAACATCCATCAAAACAGCACTTGAATTTTTACTTAAGGTAGCAAAACGGAGAAGTGTGGTATTTCTTTTTTCTGATTTTCTTGATGAGGACTATTGGTCCACTGTAAAAATGGCAAATCGAAAACATGATTTGATCGGTCTCAAAATGTCAGATACTTTTGAATCGTCGATCCCAGATATTGGTTTGATCAAAATCCATGACCCGGAAACAGATGAAACTTCCTGGATTGATACCTCAAATGTGGTTGACAGGGAACAATTTGAAGAATCTGTTCTTAAAAAAAATGAGCGTTTCATACGGGAATGTGAAAAGATTGGTTTTGATATGATTCCAATTTCTACAGATAAGGATTATGTTGAGCCACTCATGACTTACTTTAAAAAACGTGAAAAACGTATTTAATATATGCTTTCTTTTGTTGATCCTTTTTGGATGTTCATCTAAAAAGGAATCAGAAGGTCTGTCTGTTCAAACAGAAATTGATACGACTGTAGCTACAATTGGTGATATTTTAAATTTTTCTATATTTACAACAGGATCCGGTACTGATCCTGTCCGGGTATCATCTATTGACCAAAGTGAAGTGATGGAGATACGCAATCAACTCTGGGTAAATAATACACTGGAATTGGAGATCGTCTTTTGGGACACGGGATCATTTTCAATTCCTTCAATCGATGTAATATTTTTAAACTCAGATTCAACAGAAAAACTGATTATGAAGACTGACCCTATGGATATTGTAATCGTTTCATCTGCTGATCCAAAGTCTACAGGAGCCATGAAACCTGTGAAAGATCCGGTCCCTGTTTCCAGCCCTTTACCAGTTCTCATGATTGTGTTAGTTTGCCTGATCATTATTACCTTGGCCATTATGATCTGGTTAAATATTCGCTATAAACGTGAAAGATTGTTGAATCGTGTATTTGAGACTCTTTCGCAGCCTGATGAAGTAGCTTTGGAAAAACTGGACAATTTGAAAAGTTCTTTAAATGGTGATTTCGATATAAAAGAATTTTATGTGGGACTATCATACATTTTGCGTGAATACGTTGAATATAGCCTCTTTATCAAGGCACTGGAAATGACCACAGAAGATATTCGATTATCTAGTAATAGATTACCCTATTCAGAGCAAGAAATCACTGGCTGGCTTGACATAATGGAACGGGCTGACCTCATTAAATATGCCAAAATGCTTCCTGATCATGGCTCTCTCCAGGATGATATGGGTAGAGCTGAATCCTTTGTTCGTTCTACCATTCATTATTGGAAAAAGATAGAATTACCCAGTGCATAATCTCCTGATGCACATTTGAGTATATTTCTACTCATCCGTAAATTGTAGACTAATTATTTAAGGAACCGTATGGCAACAACGTCTGATATAAAGAATGGTGCAGTGATCTTTCACAAGAATAAACGAATGAAAGTTGTGGAATTTCTCCATGTAAAACCAGGGAAGGGTCCAGCATTCGTCAGGACAAAATTAAAAGACATTCAGTCTGGAAAAATTATTGATGAAACATTCAATGCCGGTGCAAAACTCCAGTTTATCCGAATCGAGGCAAAGGAAATGCAATACTTGTATGAGGATGGTGACCAGTATATCTTCATGGATAACCAAACGTATGAACAGATCAATGTAAGTGAATCAATACTGGGTGGTGATGAAGGATACTTAAAAGCCGGGTTGAATGTAGATCTTTTATTCGATGGTAATGAGGTCCTGGATGTACGATTTCCAGCTCACGTGAATTTAGAAGTCGCACATACAGAACCCGGGATGAAAGGGAATACCGCGACTGGGGCAACAAAACCAGCCACTCTGGAGACAGGTTTGGAGGTAAATGTTCCGTTGTTCATTGAAATTGGTGACCTGTTAAGAATGGATACACGAACAGGTGAATATATTGAACGGGCAAAGAATTAAAAAATAAATCGAGGATATTATGTGGCAGGATAAACTGAAAGAGATCATCTATATTCTAGAACATAGCGATGTAAATGAGATTGATGTAACATTTTTTGGAAAGCGATACAGAGTTGTCAAATCAGGGTCGGCGGCAGTTGTGGCTCCGTCAGCACTTCAATCAGATGACCTTGTCACTTCCTCCAGAAACTCTCCTGTCCCAGGGTCTAAAAGTGCTTCCACAGAAAAAATTTCTGGAAATGAAATTTTATCGCCCATGCCAGGTACCTTTTACCAGGCTTCCAATCCGGAAGATGACCCCTTTGTACGTGAAGGAGATTCCGTTAATAAGGGTGATATATTATGTATTATTGAAGCCATGAAAATTATGAACGAAATTGAGGCTGAAGAAAGTGGTGTGGTGAAGAAAATACTTGTTAACAATGCTGACCCAGTGGAATATAATCAGCCACTATTTATTATCGAAACCAGCGAATAAACTATGTTCAAAAAGATCCTGATCGCCAATCGTGGTGAGATCGCCTTACGGATCATCCGTGCCTGTCATGAGTTAGATATCAAGACAGTAGCTGTCTATTCTACTGCAGATGAATTTTCCCTCCATGTGAAGTTCGCTGATGAAGCCGTATGTATTGGCCCGCCTCCCAGCAATGAAAGCTATTTAAACATACCGCGTATCCTGGCAGCTGCTGAGGTCACCGCGGCTGATGGAATTCATCCCGGTTATGGATTCTTAGCAGAAAATGCGGATTTTTCTAGAATATGTGCTGAAAATAATTTTTCATTTTTAGGCCCAACCCCTGAGATTATCAATGCAATGGGGGATAAGGCACAGGCCAAAGCTACTATGCGCGCTGCTGGGGTACCTGTTATTCCAGGGAGTGAAGGCATTTTAAACGGTCCGGATGAAGCATTGTCTCTAGCAAAAGGTATGGGTTTCCCTGTCATGTTGAAAGCATCCGCAGGCGGTGGCGGCAAGGGAATGCGGTTGGTTCGGGAAGAAAGTGAATTAGAAAAAGCATTCACCACTGCCAGCAATGAAGCCGAAAAGGCGTTTAACAATGGTGATATGTATATGGAGAAGTTTGTGGAAAACCCAAGACATATTGAAGTGCAGGTTTTGGCTGATGAGCATGGAAACTGTATTCATCTTGGAGAAAGGGAATGCTCAATACAACGGAGGCATCAAAAATTAGTAGAGGAATCTCCTTCTCCTATTGTTACCGAAGAATTGCGAAATAAAATGGGAAAAATGGCTATTAGAGGGGCTGAAGCGGTTAATTATGTTGGTGTGGGAACAATGGAATTTCTATTGGATAAGAATATGGATTTTTATTTTATGGAAATGAACACCCGGATCCAGGTAGAGCACCCCATAACTGAAATGGTTACAGGTGTAGATCTTATCAAGCAACAGATTCGTATGCATGCTGGAAAATACTATCCAAAAAATTATCAGAATTTCAAAATGAGGGGGCACTCCATCGAGTGCAGGATAAATGCAGAGGATCCATCCAATAATTTCATTCCATTCCCGGGTACCATTACCAGTCTTCATTTTCCTGGTGGTAAGGGTGTCCGGGTGGATTCCCATGCCTATGCAGGTTATGAGATTCCTAGATATTATGATTCAATGATCGGCAAGCTCATTGTTTTTGCCAGCGATCGTGAAAGAGCCATCAATCGGATGCAGCGAGCCTTGGAAGAGACCATCATTGAGGGACCCAAAACAACTATTCCTTTTCATCAATCTATAATGAAAGACAAAAAATTCAGAGAAGGAGATTTTGATACAAGCTTCTTAGAAACATTTGAGTATGAACCAGATTGAAATCACGGAGAATAAATGAAAATTCCATCTCATTTAAAATATACTAGTGATCACGAGTGGGCTGAAGTTCAGGATAATATGGTTACGATTGGAGTTACTGATTATGCTCAGGGGGAACTAGGTGATATCGTTTTTGTGGAATTCCCAGAAATAGGAGATAATTTTAAGTCCGGTGAAACATTTGGTACCATAGAAGCGGTAAAAACAGTTGCAGATCTATTTATGCCGATCAGCGGTGAGATCATTGCTATCAATGATAAACTGGATTCTGATCCTGCCAAGGTCAACTCTGATCCATATGGGGACGGGTGGATCATCAAAGTCCAAATGTCCAATCCTGATGAAGAGGATGGACTCATGTCTCCAATTTCTTATGAGGAAATGATTAGTTAGCTATGTCTGTTTATCAACAATTATTGAGTATTAAATCGGAAAAAGGTGCCGGATATATTGTATTGATTGATCCTGACAAAAAAAATGATGATTCATTGAATAATCAGGTAAATGAAGCTAATCAGAATGGTGTCGATGCATTATTTGTGGGCGGAAGTCTAATGATGGATGGAAATCATAATGAACGGGTGGCTCGCATCAAAGAAATATCTAATATCCCGGTGATCTTCTTTCCAGGTGGAGTGAGCCAGTTAAATCCCCACTATGATGCCATGCTATTTATGTCTCTATTATCTGGTAGAAACCCTCAATATTTGATTGGCGAACAGGTCGTATCCGCTCCAACGGTAAAGGATATGGGAATTGAAGTCATACCGACATCTTACTTATTATTCAATGGTGGCGGTAATTCTTCAGTAGAGATAATAAGTGGCACTACTCCACTACCACTGAACCGGCCTGATTTGGCTGTGGCCCACGCACTGGCCTCTGAATACTTGGGTAAAAAATTGATTTATCTTGAAGCCGGTAGTGGAGCAATAAATCCCATACCAGTGGATGTGATCAAGGCTGTTGCAACTCAAGTAACTGAACCGTTGATCGTTGGTGGCGGAATCCGCACTCCAGAGGCTGCAGCAGAGCGTGTAGCTGCAGGAGCTTCCTTCATTGTCACGGGAACAGTGCTGGAAGAAAAAAGTGACGGTAATTTAATGAAGGAATTTTCATCAGCGATACATGGAGGGAATTCGTAATGAATAGGCAAGAGATTATTCAACAGCTTCGAGAGAGTTCGGATGTGAAAAATACCATGATTGTAGCGTGCGTGGAGGAAATTGAGAAAGCAGGCGAATTGATGGTAAACGCTATTTCAAACGGAAAGAAAATTATTTGGTGTGGGAACGGTGGCAGCGCTGCGGATGCCCAACACATGGCCGCTGAACTTATGGGCGGACTGCGAAGTCATGATCGTCCGGCTATCCGATCCATAGCATTGACAACAGACTCGTCTTTTATTACCGCATGGTCAAACGATACCGATTATGATTCCATATTCTCGCGGCAGATAGAGGGACTCGGGAATAGTGGTGATGTGCTCGTAGCTATTTCAACAAGTGGCAATTCAAAAAATGTTATCAACGCTGTGAACATTTGTAAAGAAAAGGGAATCTCAGTGGTAGTGTTAACAGGCAGGACAGGCGGTAAATTGAAAGAGATGGGCGAAATAACTATTTCCATTCCCAGCGATGATACTCAACGAATCCAGGAAGGACATTTATTGGCAGAACATATTATATGTGAAATGGTTGAAAGTTCCGTTTCTGAATAATACATGGAAACCCACCTACACGACTACTTGACCATGCTCCGGGTCGAGAGAAACCTCGCAATAAACACCATTGATGCCTACAAGCGTGATCTGAAAAATTACATTAAATATTTAGAAGATTTTGGCTTAACGGATGTCAAGGCAATCAAGCAAAAGCATATTCGTGGGTTTATACGTCAATTAGCGGATGTCCATTTATCGGCCGCCAGTATTTCCCGATTTTTTTCATCCATACGTTCTTATCATTCGTTCTTGAATTCTGAAGAATTAGTTGACACAAATCCCTCTCACTTGTTGGATGCTCCAAAAATACCCCGGAAACTTCCAGAAGTTCTAACAAAACATGAAGTGGACTCCATTTTAGAAGCTGTGGATCAGGAATCGCTACTTGCAAAACGAGATATTGCGCTATTAGAAATTTTATATTCTACCGGATTGAGAGTGTCTGAGGCCTGTATTTTGAATTTGAATGGCCTGATGCTTGAGTCGGAAATGATTCGTGTGTCCGGAAAGGGAGACAGGGAACGGCTAGTGCCAATTGGTGGACGCGCATTGGAAAAGCTAAACGATTATTTATCTTATGACCGCCCTGGATTAGCCAGAAAATATGAATCAAAAGGAATTATATTCTTAAGCAGAAATGGAAGACCTCTCACCCGAATGACCATCTACAATATTTTAAAAAAATGGTGCCAGGCTGCTGGCATCACCAAGAAAGTAAGCCCGCACACATTGCGACATTCCTTTGCCACTCATTTACTGGAAGGAGGGGCAGACCTTCGAACAGTCCAGGTACTGCTTGGTCACGCTGATATTTCTACCACTCAGAACTATACTCATTTGGATAAGGAACATTTAAAGGAGGCCCACCGGACATTTCATCCCCGGTGGTAAACCATGCTATTTAGAGTTCCTGTAGAAGTCTTGGTACTATTGATTCCTGTGTTATTGTTTGCACTGGTCTTTCACGAATTTGCTCACGCCTGGGTGGCACATAAGTTAGGAGACCCCACAGCCCGATATTCAGGACGCCTGACTCTGAATCCAATGGCACACTTGGATCCATTCGGTTCTCTGATGATCCTATTTGTTGGATTCGGTTGGGCAAAACCGGTACCAGTAGATTCGCGCTATCTTTCTAATCCAAGAACTGATATGATGAAGATTGCTTTTGCCGGACCGGCTGCAAATTTGCTTTTGGCATTCATCGCTGGTACCATTATTCGAACTGGCTTATTCAGCGGGTCCATAGTAATGATGTTATATCTGTTTACCCAGATAAATATTATGCTGGCGGTGTTTAATATGATCCCCATTCCGCCATTAGATGGTTCCCAAATATTTTCCGGGATTATGTCTCGAAAAAACCCAGAGTTAATCTATAAATTGCAAATGTATGGTCCCCAGATATTGCTAGGATTGATCATGATAGGTTATTTTACAAAATTCTCTCCTATTTGGATGATCATGAGCCCCTTTGTTAATTTCTTTTTGTTTCTGTTTGCAGGGCAATGATCAGGGAAAATGAACATCATTATTTTAAGCGACTCATCCACCGTCGAAAGCCGGCCAGATCGCTGTTCTGGACAATCGGGCTCCTGGCCGTTGTCCTTTTTATTATTTATTATTTACGTCAGATTGCAGAAGTTGGATAAATGAATCAACTTGTTGAGTGTGTCCCCAATTTTTCTGAAGGCCGTGACCTGGAAAAGATCAAGCTGATCACTGACGCTATTGAAACAGTGGATGGTGTAACACTTTTAGATGTAGACCCGGGTCATGATACAAACAGAACTGTTGTAACTTTTGTAGGTGACGTTGCTAGTGTAGAAGAAGCCGCTTTTCATGCCATATCTGCTGCCGCAGATGTTATCGATATGGAGAAGCATACTGGTGCCCATGCAAGAATGGGAGCAACGGATGTGTGTCCCTTCATCCCGGTGAGCGGTGTGAGTATCAAGGATTGTGTGAAGTTATCTGAACGTGTGGCGGAAAAAGTAGGGAAGGAGCTATCTATTCCTGTCTATCTTTATGAAGAATCAGCTAAAAAGGAAGACCGCAGAAGTCTACCTATTATTCGAGCAGGAGAGTATGAGGGCCTTGCGAAAAAATTAAAGATTCCGAATTGGAAACCGGACTACGGAACGACAAAGTTTAATGCCAAAAGCGGGGCTACGGTTATGGGTTGCCGGGAATTTCTGATTGCCTACAATATCAATCTGAATACCAAAGACAAACGTCTGGCAACGGACATTGCCTTTGAGCTTCGGGAAAAAGGAAGGAGTCTCCGCGATCCGCATCCGGATTCGCCTAATCTTTTAGATGGGGAGATCGTCCGGAATGAAGATGGGCGCCCGGTAAAAGTTTCTGGATTGTTTAAGGAACTTAAAGGCGTAGGCTGGTATATAGATGAATTTAAACGGGCACAGATTTCATTGAATTTCAATAATTATAAGGTTTCCACCATTCATGATGTGTTTGACAAAGCCTGTGAATTGGCTTTAGAACGAGGTGTACGGGTAACGGGCAGTGAATTAGTGGGACTCATGCCCAAGGAAGCATTACTTTTGGCCGGAAGGCACTATTTAATGAGACAGCGTCGCACATCAGCCGTACCAGAAGGAGATATCATTGAATGTGCAGTTCAATCACTGGGATTGAATGATCTGTACCCATTTGTTCCTGAAGAAAAGATAGTGGAATTTGCCGTAGGTCAGAAACAGAGAGACCTGATGGGTATGGCATCAGAAAATTTTGTTGATGAACTATCCAGCAACTCGCCGGCTCCTGGCGGGGGAAGTGTAGCAGCTTTAGCAGGAAGTTTAGGTGCCGCTTTGATCTCAATGGTGGCTGCTTTGACCCATGAGAAAAAAGGTTTTGAAGCCCTGAAAGATGAAATGGATTCCTTGGGCAATGATGCACAGAGAATCAAGGGCAGATTATCCTTTTTAGTGGACGAAGATACGAATGCATTCAATGGAGTTATGGATGCAAACCGTCTTCCCGAAAATACAGATGATGAAAAAGCTGCAAAAAAGAAAACATTAATAAAAGCTAATAAATATGCCATTAATATTCCGCTGGAAACTGCAGAATTGGCATTCACAATATTAGAATTGGCAAGTATTTTGGTGAAAAAAGGAAATCCAAATTCTGTAAGCGATGTTGGGGTCGCTGGAGAAACAGCATTGGCGGCAGTGCGGGGCGGATGTATGAATGTTCTAATAAATTTGTCCAGCGTTAAAGATAAACGTTATAGAGACCGGAAAAAGAAACGCGTGGATGAACTTTTGAAAGAGGCTGCAAAATTAGAGCGAAAGATATTTATTCAAACCATCAAGGTCATGGAAGAATAGATGCACATTAAACCTTTATCAGAAGACCTTCGTAATAAGATCGCCGCTGGTGAAGTCGTCGAGCGCCCTGCTTCTGTCGTAAAAGAACTATTAGAGAACAGCCTGGATGCAGGGTCAAAAGATATCTCGATTGTGATCGAAAAAGGAGGCCATCAATTGATCCAGGTTTCGGATAATGGAGGGGGAATAGCACCTGGTGACCTCCAAACCTCCATCCACCGGTTTACTACAAGTAAGATCGAAACTGTAGATGACCTTTT
>CAZECA010000030.1:0-19125 GCA_964510385.1 uncultured bacterium | reverse complement strand
ATGAGTTTTCTGAAACATGTATTAATCCATCTATTCCTGGTTCTAATTCAACGAAAGCGCCATAATTGGTCATGCTGACAATCTTACCTTTCACATTTGAATGAACAGGATAATTGACTTCAACATCTTCCCAGGGATGGGGAGTTAGTTGTTTCAATCCAAGTGAAACTCTCTGTTTTTCTCTGTCAAAATCAATAATCTTAACAGTTAAATCATCATCAATATTCACCACTTCTGACGGATGATTGACGCGCCCCCAAGACAGATCTGTAATGTGGAGTAATCCATCTACTCCACCAAGGTCAACAAATACACCAAAATCAGTAATATTTTTGACCCGGCCTTCTAAGACGGTACCTATCTCCATATCGCTCAACAATGCATCCCGCTGCTCTTTCAAGCTTTCTTCCAGGATCACCTTATGGGACACTACAATATTTTTCCGGGCTTCGTTCAACTTTACAACGCGAACCTCTATCTCGGTATCCAATAATGTGTCAAAATCCTTAATAGGCCTTACATCGATCTGAGATCCTGGTAGAAACCCAAGAATACCTTCGAGATCAACTACCATTCCACCCTTGATCCTCTTGACTATTTTACATGAAAATGTTGTTTCGGCTTCAAACATTTCACGAAGTTCTTTCCATCGCCGCATAAAATCGGCTTTTTCTTTGGAAAGCACCATATTGCCGCGACGATCCTCAAGGCGTTCAAGATAAATATCGATCTGGTCACCAATTTTTGGTAATGAATCATCAGTAAATTCATCTCGATCAATTATACCCTCTGATTTAAAACCGATATCAATAAGAATGACATGCTCATTCATCCCAATTACCCGACCTTTGATGACCTGGTTTTCATGGATTTCGGCTAATGAATTTTCATACTTCCCAATAAGATCTTCAGTTACATTGTCATTAATCTCCGCATCAATAATCTCATTACGAGTAATGGTTTTTATATCGTCAAATAAGTTGGGATCTAAATAATTAATATTTGAATGTGATTTTCCATTGGTTGAAGCATCGGCTTCCGGAGTTTCTTGCGAGGCTGATTCTTCTTCAGCTTCGTTGGTTTCGACCTCTGGTGCTTCTACAGCAGTCTCTTCTTCAGCAGTATCATCACTGACGTCCTCAACTGTTGTTTTGGTCGTCTGTTCTGGGGTCAGTTCTTCGTTACTCATTGGTTATTTGTTCCTGTTATGTTTTTGTTTTTTGGTTTACAATTTCAATTATCTTTGATGCCTGGTCATCGATAGTCAAACTACTTGTATCAACTTCCACTGCATCCTCCGCTTTTTTTAAAGGAGAAATCTCCCTTGATGAATCATATTGATCTCGACGTTCAATGTCTTTGATCAATTCATCAATGGATTTTTCTTCGCCTAATAACTTTAGATCTAGCTGACGTCGCACTGCTCTTTCCTCGATGTCACATGTCAAAAAGATCTTTACTTCTGCGTCAGGGAAGACTACTGTTCCTATATCTCTTCCTTCCATGACACAATCTGCCTTTGCTGCTATCTTACGTTGAATCTCTACCATTGCCCTGCGAACGGGTTCTAAAGCACTAACAGCGCTGACGTTATTGGTCACTGCCAATGAACGTATATCCTCTGACACGTCATTATCATTCAATTTAACGATAATATGTTCTCTGCTCTCCTCGAATTCTATTTCAATATCTTCGAGAATTTCGAGAATCTTATCTGTCTCATGCAGACTCACTCGTGACTTCTGCAATAACAAAGTTACACAGCGATACATTGCCCCCGTATCAAGGTAGGTAAAACCTAATTTTTCGGCGACAATCTTTGCTGTCGTACTTTTGCCAGTTGCTGCGGATCCGTCAATAGCAATAATCATTCATTTTACCTTCTCAAAAAGCCGACAAATTTAGTCCATCCAATGACATAAAACCTATAAATATAGACATATAGAAAATCTAGGAATCTGATCCTTTTTGAAGCAGTTTAACCTCGTTTGAAGTCAATTTTCTATATTTGCCAACTTGGAGCTCTTTAAGATCTATGGGGCCATAACTGATTCGATTTAATGAAAAGATTTTCCGGCTCAACACTGCCATAATTCGACGAATTTCCCGATTTTTTCCTTGTAAGAGTTCCAACTGTACAATGGTCCTTTTTTTATGTGTTAGCTGGTTGATCACCTGTCCTTTACCTTTTTGGTTATACCCTATATGAATTCCGGATTTGATCTTTTTGACCTCTCTTGGTGATAATAATGTGTCAATTTGTACCTCATAAACTCTCGGTACCATGTTTTTTGGAAGGGTTAGGGTTTGAGCTAACGTACCATCATTTGTCAGCAGTAACACTCCCGTTGAATTTCTATCTAACCTCCCCACAGTAAATAATCTTGGCTTTGGAGGAAAAAGGTCCATCACTGTTTTGCGACCTTGCGGATCTCTGGCTGTTGTGATGTACCCTTTAGGTTTATTCATAACATAAACTATTGTTTGCTGGTCCAATCGAATTCGTTTCCCATTGAATATAACCTCATCCATTTCATTTACGTCATATGCTGGATCGATAATCAAAATACCATTCACAGTTGTTGTTGCTTCCTGAATAAGTCGATCAGCTTCACGACGAGAGGCAACGCCTCCCTTGGCAAGGAATTTATTTAATCGCATTAAATGAATTTTTCTTGATCAGTTTTTTGATCAAGATAATGCTGATGGGCTCTCGGCGGGTTGATCAACTTCCTGAGTAGCAGGCTGAGATTCAGGAACAAATGCGTCTAATTGGTCCTCATGATCACCTTTTGTCAGTTCAATTATTTCTTTCATTTTCGGCATATCAGATACACGATTCAAACCAAAATATTCTAAAAATGTATCTGTTGTAGAGTAAAGCAATGGTCTACCTGGTGCTTCGTCTCTTCCTTTAATCTTAATGAGATTCCGATCAAGGATTGTTTTAATAACACCGGTACAATCAACACCACGTATTGCTTCGATCTCAAAACGGTTCACTGGCTGTTTATAAGCTACAATGGCTAATGTTTCTAGGGCTGCCTGCGACAAAGTTAATTTGCCGGATTTATTTAACATTCTTCGGACATAAGTCTCGTATTCAACACGGGTAGTGATTTGATAGCCTCCTGCTATTTCTTGAACAAACAATGGGCGACCTTCATCCTCAAACGTTTGCTGAATCTTTGGGATCAGTTTGTTCAATTGAGGTGGATCATCTAGAAAAATCAAATTCACACTCGCTTGGGTCAAAGGCTCTGGGGATGCAAATAGTAGAGCCTCGATAATATTTAATTGTTCTTTTTCTGTCATTTTACGCTTCAGCTGTTAACAATTGTATTTCAAGTTCGCCAAATATTTCATTTTGTACAATGGTAATTTGGTGAGATCGGATCAATTCCAGAAGCGCTAAAAAAGTGACCACTACAGCAATCTTAGAATCCAGTGACTGGATAAGTGTTGAAAAGCGAAGCCGACCATCGCCGTCAAAGGATTTTAGTACAAGTTCTTTCTGATCATCTAAATGAATCGGCTCTCTCTCCAGTTCGTAGGACTGTATCACCGGCATATTATCCATGGCAGCTTTAAATGCTTTTGCAATATCGTATAAAGTCACATCCCGCAATACCACATTAATCTCTTCCGGGGCATCGGAAATTTTCATTCTGTAACCTTTCGGAAAAACATGACTTCTTTCTGAAGCAAATTCATTTAACGTTTCTGCTGATTCTTTATACTGGGAATAGATCAATAATTGGTCCGCCAGTTCCTTTCTGGGATCAACCATCTCATTATTTTCGTCCAATTCGGGCCGCGGTAGAAGCATTCTAGATTTGATCCGCATCAAGGTAGACGCCATTTCAATGAATTCACCGGCAATTTGGATATTCAAATTCTTCATTTCTTCAATAGTACTCATGAATTCTTCCGTTATAGTTGCAATAGGTATATCATAAATGTCCAATTCATCTCTGCGGATGAAATACATAAGAAGATCCAAAGGACCTTCAAAATTCTCCAAATGGACTCTATAGGTCATGTTCTATAATTCAATCCTGTTGCCTGCCTGACTGCTTCTAAATATTTATCAGATACAGATCCCGCTTTGGCTGCACCACTGTTCAAAATATCAATCACATCATCCTTGTGAGCAAGGAGTTCGTCTCTTTTTTGTCGAAATGGTGTGAAGTGCTCCATGATAGCAGTAAAAAGATCTTTCTTAATATCGCCGTATCCCGTTCCTGGAGTCGTGAATTTGTCTTTTAATTCTTTAATACCATGCTCATCCAGAAATAAAGAATAAATTTGAAACAACGGACACTGTGTATCTTTTACATCACCCACACCTGAGGAATCGGTGACAATGGACTTTACTTTCTTTTGTATAATTTTCTCATCTCCAAAAATTGGTATTGTATTACTATAAGACTTACTCATTTTTTGTCCATCAATTCCAGGAACAAGCTGAAATTCTTTTTCAATATCCGGTTCAGGTACGACCAGTATTTCTCCATAAGTGTTATTGAATCGAATGGCAATATCCCGAGTCATCTCCAAGTGTTGTTTCTGATCCTTCCCCACGGGGACCACCTCTCCCCCAAATATTAATATATCCGCCGCCATAAGGATTGGATATGAAAAGAGTCCCATATTCGCATCAAGCCCCTTAGCCAATTTATCTTTATAAGAGGTTCCCCTTTCCATGAGACCAACACTAGTAACTACAGATAAAATCCAGGTCAACTCTGTTACCTGAGGTACATCTCCTTGAATCCAAAATGTTGATCGATCTGGATCCATTCCCAGGGAAAGGAAATCAATAGCTGCATTCAATGTATTTTCACTTAAAACGTTACTCTCATTTATTGTAGTCATTGCATGATAATTCACGATAAAACAAAACAGATCATTCTTTTCCTGATAATCGATCATACGAGACATCATCCCAAAATAATTCCCAAGATGCAGTTGCCCCGAAGGCTGAATACCGCTTAAAACACGTTTCAAAATGACTCCAGGAATAAATAGGGTCTCCATGCATCCTGATCCCGATGGATGAACTGCTGGAAATAGTGAATGCGGTTTGGCTTACCCGGTTTTTTAATGAGGGGCATCATTGCTTCATCTGGCGTGCGATTTCCTTTTTTCTTATTGCAGGGCTGGCACGCAACAACAAGGTTGTCCCACTGGTCGCTCCCATCACGCTCGCGAGGTATAATATGATCAATGGTCATGGTTGAAGATCTATTCCCACAATATTGACAGGTTTGTCTATCCCGGATCATAATATTTTTACGGCTCATAACTACATTCATACTATTATAGCGAACAAAGTCTCTGAGTTTAACAATACTAGGAAGGTCCAGAGTGGTAGTTGGAGAATGAATCTGGTTATTATAGGTTTCAAGTATATCAATTTTATCCAAATATTTAAGACATATTGCACGCTTGGCAGTACAAATCATTAAAGGTGCATAATTGGTATTTAAGACTAATACCGCCTTATTAAGAAGTGAACCATTATTAGATGTGTGGAACATCAATCCTTCACCACCGATCTGATTGACACTGCTTTATCAAATAGATCTTTTAGCTTTTGACTGTAATTCTCATGATTTAAATCTAAACTTTCACAGCGTACCCATCCGCGTGCATTAATTAATTCTTTCCCACCTAAACTTATAGCCACGTGGCTCACTCTTTCATTTTCCGCAAAAAATAATAGGTCTCCTGGCTTACAATTTTCAACATCAATAGTTTCCTGGAGTTGATCTGCCTGTTTATGTGAATCACGAGATAATTCAATACCATGTGCTTTGAATATTGATTGTACAAATCCAGAACAATCAAACCCCAGAGTGGACTTCCCACCCCAGAAATACGGTGTGCCTACAAATGACTTAGAGAGGTCTATGATGGATTTTCTATTTGGAGACAAATGTTCTGCGGTAAGTGATTCGCGAATGATTCCTTGTTTTCCATCAGGGAGGACCACCTTGAAATGTTCTTCATGGCCTTCGGCATTCAATTTACTGCCAAAGTGGATTGAACGTATTGAAGCACCTCTATGGTCATACACAAGCCCATGATTACCAAAAAACGTATGTGTATTAATATATTGCTGATCCTGTACAACGCCATAAAAACTATGGGCCCACGATTCGTAGCCATCCCATTGCTTGATCTTGAACCAATTTTCAGACGTATCAATTATATCATTAGATTCACCCAATAGTCCCTGGGTAACTACCTCAGATTGAAATGCTGGTTCATTGTACAAGTTCATGACAGATACATTTATGATAAACTTTGGCATATGGTTTATGTTTATTCTAAAATCAGTGTGAAATTTATTCATCTCTTCCTCTGAACACAACAAAACTTCGAGGAGGATTCAACTTTGAATGGAGATAGAAAATCAATAAAATTGATTGCTTTTAAACATCGTATTATGTCAGGGAAACCCGTGCGAACCGGGTACAGTTCCCGCTACTGTAAATGCAACTGCATGAGTCAGGAACCTGAATAACCGATGTGTCTTTAGATCTTCGGGATAAAGGTCATGATACATAAGAATATCACTTTAAAAATTTTATTGATCAAGACCCTGTACAAAAACGGGGTTTTTTGTGCATAAGTTTTTTCTTTTTTTACTAATACTAGTTCAGCTGAACGCGAGTACACTGAGAGGTCTTATCCTCAATGAATTTGGTGATCCAATTTCCTTTCCAATTATTCAGGTCCAAAACGGAGGCTCATATTTCATTGGGAATGAATATGGTGAAATTGGTGTTAGCGGTACGCCTGGCGATTCTATAACTTTATCACGATTTGGATATGAAACTATAATACTAACCTTGTCAACTAGCGATTTCACAATTACACTCCTTAGAGATCCAATTCAATTAGATAATATTCAAGTAAAAACGTTTAAACTATTTCCATTAGACCAAAGTAGATCGTTTAATACAAAAGATCATTTCACAGGAAACATTAGCTCTCTCTTTAATTCAGTGCCCTCCTTACAGGTCAGGACGTATGGTGGTCATGCTGCCAATGCCACAATCAGCATAGATGGAGGTCCAGGATCTCATACAAAAGTATTTTTCGAAGGAATCGACATTACCAGCCCTCAGAATGGAGAAACTGATTTCTCCCAGATTCCACCAGAGTTGATAGGTGCTATTTCCACAGCAATTCAACCGGGATTACATTATGGCTCTGGTACAATGGACGGAATCTTACGATTAACTAAAGCAAAACGTAATGGTTTTTCAATTGGAATGGGAAGTTGGGATCGATTGGCGTGGTCTGCTGCTACTGCAATAGATCTGCTAGAATCATCTGGTTCTATCATTATTGGACAGCGGTCCTCAAAGGATAATTATCAGGTATCATGGAGGGGAAACGCTTATAGAAGGGACAATAATCATTTCACCCAGACCTACGCTGCATCTTCAATGAAAAAAATGATTAAAGAAAAATGGTACGTTAATAGTACGCTGTTATATACAGATCAAGAACGAGGTATTGCAGGTCCAATACAATCACCCAGCTTGAATGCTGAACGTAACGATAACCTATTTATTGGAGCATTGAAAACAACTTATTTGATCCAGAATGGTTTTATTAATCTTAGTTTGATGACCAGACAAAGCCATGAGACCTATAAGGATACAGACTGGAACATAAATAGTGTGCATGAACTCTCAACTAATACAATCAATTTTTCTACTAAACTCAATATTCGTCCCGGCCTGGCAATGTTATTTAAAGGACAATTCATTGGTGAAGAGATCAATAGTTCAGATACAGATTATCATAAAAGAGAAAATATATCTTCATTCCTATCAGTAAACTATAAACTCACACCATTTCTTAAATGGTCTCCCTCTGTGAGATATGATCTAATTGATAAAGATTATTCTATATTTACATTTAACGTTGACCTTTTGTGGAAGCAGACCCTATCAGTACAACATTTATTTTCGTTTGGAAATGGTTTCAGTCCTCCAACATTTAATGACATGTATTGGGCTCCCGGCGGGAACCCCAATCTAGATCCAGAAATATCCACTAAAATAATGTATATGTTGACATCGGGAAATAAAGACAGCTATTTAGATTTAAAGATTCGTCACGTAGATAGTGAGAATCTTATTGTTTGGACATCTGGGGAGAATTATTGGTCTCCAAATAATATATCTTCATCATCACGTTCCAGCATATCACTTTCAGGAAATATATATATTTCTCAAATTAATTTTTCCGGAAACCTTAATAGATTATGGACCAGAGATCACTATCACAAAAAACCATTGAGATATGCTCCCGAATGGAGTGGAGCTGTCCAAATACAAAGATCATTTGGACTTGCAAATATTGGTCTTTCCGGACGATTCACAGGAGAACGGATCTCCATGTATGAATATCCCGAAGATAAGACATTGCCACCTCATTTTATTCCATCATTTATTGTAAGCCAATCTTATGAAATAAGAAAACATACTATTGAATTGCAATTCTCGTCAGACAATATAATTAATAAGAATTTCGAAACGATTGATGGATATCCAGAGCCAACTAGATCAGTATATCTAAGTATTAACATCTATTAAACTAAATAATAATACTAATTTTTGATTGCAGATTAATTATCAAAATCCCAGACTATGCCAATTGATACTATTCGACCCATTGGAGGAAATTGGTTATTATGCCTGATAAGAAAATCACCCTCTTCCTTATCAGGAAAAATGTCCAGCGCTGTTGGTTCAATTGCATGCAAAATATTTTTTATTGACCAGATGATTGTCATGGTTTTGATAGTGGTACTTGCCCATGCATTCAATAGCCAGATATCTTCTATATTATCTGTGAATAAATACACCTCATAAGGATATCCGTTTACAGCATGGAATTGATTTTTATTTGACCTGTCCAATAATCCATTTGCTGAAATATTCAGATCAAGATCAAAACGTTTATAATGATTTTTGTAACCTATATGGAATAAAATGGATGTCCCAATCCCATTAAATAGGAAAGAATTTCCTTCTTGTTTAAAATAATGACCTTTAATCAGGAAATTTTTTAAAAAACTGAAGGAGTATTCCAAGCCCGCCTGGGATGACCCATATAATTTCTCATTAAATGTTAATGAAGATTTATTGCCTATTAATGAAATTTCTGTTCCTTCCTTTCCATAACCCATATTGAAAAATATATCTCTATTTTCCATGTGATCATTTTCCTGGATCATAACATCAATGTGAGCAGGCGTAGTTTTTTGTTCTATCCCGGACCCCAAATATAACAAACCCCATCGATGAAAAAGGGAAAACGAGAAATAAGGATACGTTTTTCTTTCATAGAATGTTAGTCCACCTGTCGAAAGTAAGAGCCCAAACAGTTCTGCTGAATTATAGATCGTTGACCAGGTACGTTGAATGGAGATAGAATCATTTTTGGCTACGTATTGACTATTTAATGCTAGTCCAAATACAGGTTCAATTCTACCAATTGAGAACCCACTAATCTGCTGGTGCAGACGGGCTCTACTCACAAATTGTTTTTGTCCATTTGCATACCAAGAAACATCCACATCTCTCCACTGATGAAACAATGCTGCATGTGATGTCCATTGAATCCCATCATCAGGCGAACGTATAATAAGCCCGGATGTTAATATTTCATCATCCATTTGTCCATTGATAGCTCCAGAATCGGGCAACCCGGATTCCGTAACAAACCGACCTGCCGATGCTACTGTAAGCCAGCCATTGTTTTCTGATCCATAATCTATTACATAGGATTGCTGCAAGGGCCAGGAGGAACCGGTTGGATGAAAGAATTGCCCTGCCCTGCCAGCATAGCTGCTCTTAAAAATATTAAACCCGGAATACCTTTTTGGATTCTGTATGTTGAGATTAATTCCCAACTGGTCATAATTATAATCCCCCCAAAAATAATTTAGGGTTGTAGTTGTCTGAGTGGAATCCACAAAATGCTGGTTAGGAATATCAATTTCAGAAATGGAAATAGGATTAAATTGAGAAAAGATTCGATTACCATACCTGACAGGATAAAACGCATATGTTCCATCAAATAATAATGGACCTGATAACCAATCCTTATTCCAAAAAAGAGCCCCCTTCACAGTCATAGTTCCAAACTGGCCGCTCCAATCATAAGGTAGCACTAGGGATTGACCAATTAAATTTGCTGAAAAAAGAAAAAAGTAAAATTTCTTCATTCGTTAAGAAATTTTGCCATACGGGGAATTCCAACGATAAAGATGAATCCGTTTGCCACTTGATGTAGTAAAGTAAAACCCATTCCAGAAATGTATAGACCAATTGTCCGTGAAATGTCAAAACCAGCGCTTATAGGATAGCTTAATGTTGTCAGAGAATCAAAAATAAAGGTAACCAGGAATCCTGTAACTCCCAGCAGAACCAATCTACCTTTGGTATATTTCTTCACCAAAAATGTGTTAGTTAACAATCCGCCAACTCCTCCAACTGCAGCCATCCCAATGATCTGTGTAAACAACAATGGTGGAAAACTCAAACCAGAGCCAAGGGGATTTAACCCGGAAAAAATCATTTCAGATGTACCACCGATCATTATGCCCCAGCCGGTCCCTAGAGATAGACCAGCCGTAAAAATAATAACAGTTATCAGTTCAACGTTTGGGATCATGAGCAAAGCAAAACCTGCTCCAATGGCCAGCGCCGAAAAAATCGACGCACGGACCAGTCTATTAAGGTCCATCGGTCCCCTTGAATAGGGCTGTGCGGAAGATATTCTTGCTATCTGTCCACTTCCCATCAGATTTATCTTCTTCTATTGCTAGTTTCATCAGGTTCATCTTCGCATCCAGATTATCGATTAGATGGACTAAAAGTGCTTCCTTAAAACTGGGCTGTTTAGGGCTCTGCCACTCATAACGGCTTTGGTGAGATAAAATAATGTGGTTCAGCTTCTGCTGTATATCATTGGGGAACCCTTTTGTCTTTTTGATAACATCATTCAACATATCCCTTCCAATAACAATATGACCAATAAAATTTCCGCTATCGGTGTAGTCTGCCTCCAGGTCAGATGAAATTTCCTCGAGCTTACCAATATCATGGAGCAACACACCTGCAATAACAAGATCTTTATCTAATTTATAGAATGGTGCCAATGTTTCAGCAATCTTGGCCATGGATAATACATGCTCAAGGAATCCTGAGCGATAATTATGATGCATACTCACTGACGCA
Organism: uncultured bacterium; assembly: GCA_964510385.1. Taxonomy (GTDB): domain Bacteria; phylum Fidelibacterota; class Marinisomatia; order Marinisomatales; family TCS55; genus UBA2126. The sequence goes on along the minus strand of CAZECA010000030.1, from coordinate 7,852 downwards.
GGATGAATGAGCAGTCGATCCTTGTTCTCCCGATAAATTGTTGATACCACCTTTTTTATATAAGAATTCTTTATTTTTCCAATAATAGTCACTACTTGCTTCCACATCTTCTTAGGATCATAGGGAGATGCAGGAACAATCAAACCGGGGTCATAACCATACCGTCCGTAGTGCTGTACGGATGCCTTATTGATCTTTTTAATGACCAACTGATGACGGTCTTGAAATGTTTCCACATTGCCCTTTACAGCCACAGGGTCCCCACTACTAAACTTACCTTTCATTTCATCGACCTTGTCCCAAATCTTAGCATGAACTGTCCCGGAATTATCTCGCAAAACAATATCAAGGTATAGATCACCTACCCTGGTGTGGCGTAAATGCTTTTCCACGCAGAGGTAAAACCCCTGTATAGATGTACCCTCTTTGAATGATGATATTTTTGTAATGGACTTCATGTTTTTATCAAAGGTTAGATTACATAAAATAAGTAAACTTCCATATATGAAAATTACATTGGAAACGGTCTCATATTCCAATCCTCAAGACCGAAAAATATTGCAGGCATGTTTATCGAACTGGTTCTCAAGCCCCAAAGAACTCCAGTTCACGGATCCTAGAATGTCATATCCATTTGACTTTCGGAAGTGGTGCTCCTTATCATACAAAGATGGTAACAGCACCAGCCTCATAGTAAAAATGGACGGATGGATCGTAGCTTATTTAAGCGTTAAACACACGTCGGAAAGTAAACACGTACATTTTTTTCATTTATTCGTAGATAAAAATCATAGAAACAAGGGGCTTGCGCGGACGATCCTTGATGCTGGAGTTGCACTGGCAGAAGAATTGGGAGCATCATACATCACATTGAATGCAGTCTCCAAAAATAAACGAGCCATCGGAATCTATGAAATTTCCGGCTTCAAACAGGAAGGCGTGACCAACAGCGGGAGTCTAATATTGAAAAAAGAGATTCTTTAATTGCTTTGATGGTTTATAAACGGACTACAGATCAGACTCTCTAATCCTTTGTTTTGTTTATCTGATCTGGGATATCACAATCATCACATTTTGGATCTGTTTCTCCTTTTTTCCAGTTTCGGCTCATTGTTTTTGCTGTATATACCATAGCAAAAACAAGAAATATCAATGCAAATATTGTTTGAAGTTCCATTATCCAAATCCTAGCAATTTTCCGCCCTGAAAAACAAGGAGTGATGCACCATATGCTAGGCAATTCATATATAGTATCATGAACATGGGCCACTTCCAAGAATTGGTCTCATTTCGGACAATGGCAAAAGTGGCCATGCATTGAGCCGCAAATACGAAAAAGACCATCAATGATAGGGCAACCAGTGGAGTATATATTGGCAACCCTGTCTCAGGGTCTGTATCGTTTCTCATTGCTTCTTTCAAATCAACCACATCATCCACATCAGACTCCACATTATAAATGGTGGCCATGGTACTCACCAGCACTTCTCGGGCAGCAAATGATGTGATGAGGCCGATTCCCATTTTCCAGTCGAATCCTAGTGGCTCAATAACAGGTTCAATGGTATGGCCAATCCTTCCGGCAAAACTGTATTCAATGGGATTTATTTCTGACGACATCTTATCCTCTTTTGGATATGACGCCAGAAACCATAAGACTATGGAAATGGCCATAATTATCTTTCCTGCATTAAACACAAACAATTTTCCCCGATTAAATACTTGACTGAAAACTGAACGCCAAAGGGGTCCCCTATACGGAGGAAGTTCCATCACAAAGGATGAATTCCCCTGCACCTCAATAAAAATACTGAATATCTTTGCCAGAAGGAATGCCGTAGCCGTTCCCAGAAAATACATAAAAACCAGTGTGAGACCCTGAAGATTAAGAAATCCCAAAACGGTAGTTGCCGGTATGAAAGCACCAATCATAAGAGCATAGACAGGCAAACGGGCACTGCAGCTCATTAAGGGTAGTATTAAAATTGTAATAAGCCGTTCTTTCCAGCTATCGATGGTTCTGGTAGACATAATCCCCGGGATTGCACACGCGTACCCACTCATAAGAGGAAGAACGGATCTGCCGTGGAGACCGACCTGGGTCATAAATTTATCCATCATAAACGCAACACGAGCCATATACCCCGTATCTTCAAGAAGAATCATGAAAAACATGAGGATCAAGATCTGGGGCAGGAAAATTAAAATTGCACCGACACCTGCAATCACTCCTTCTACTAAAAGGTCTCGAAGTATACCATCATTCATGGAACTCAATATCATATTACCAAACCAGGCAACTCCATTATCGATCCAATCCATTGGAACGGTTGCCCAAGTGAAAATGGATTGAAAAATGAAATATAACAGTACAATAAATGTAAGGGGACCCATTAACGGATGAGTTAAGACCTTATCGACCTTCTCGCTTTGACTCATTTTGAATAGTTTTGTACCTATTTCAACTTTGGCCGAATCTAATATACTGTCCAGCCACTCATACCGAAGAGTAGCTTCCATTATCCGGTGCTTAATCCCTGCAGCTTCCAATTTATCTACTGCCATATTTCTTTTTTCAGTTAATTCTTTTCTTCCCAGAATATCCAAACCAAAATAGATATTCAGTGTAGACTGTCGAGTTACCAGCCGTAAAGCCTGTGCCCTGGAGAGCCGTTGATCATATTGCAGCTTTTCTGATAATAATTCTTCAACAGGTTGAATGGCTGTGGATATATTCTCATTGAGATATAATGGAAAATCATTTTTTTCAACTGTAGTGTGGATTGCATTTTGGATCTCATTCAATAAATTATCTTGTCCCCATTGTTCAGTGGCCGACATGGGAACAATTGAATGCACACCTAATTCTGCTGCTAATTTTTTCAAATTAACATTCAGTTCCTCCGCAACAAGATCCATCATATTCAGTGCCACAACCACTGGTATCCTCAGATCTGTTAGCTGAGATGTTAGGTAAAGATTGCGGCTTAAATTTGTTGCATCTACAACAGAAATCAAAACATCTGGTGGTTTTTTCCCATGTACCCAATTCAGTACCTGCTCGGTTACTATCTGTTCATCCATAGATTCGGGTGTCAAGCTATAGGTTCCAGGTAGATCCAGCACCTGAACTGTAGATCCATCCTGGAAAAATGCGTTTCCGGTTTTTTTCTCTACCGTTACCCCAGGATAATTGGATACTTTCTGGTTTAATCCCGTAATTAGATTGAATATGGCCGTTTTACCACTATTGGGGTTACCAATAAGCGCAACCCGTGGTCTCATATCATTTTTCATCAATTACTAATATTTTCTGTGCATCTAACTGTCGGACAGATACGTGGTAATCCCGGACCTTGATTTCGATGGGGCCTTTCATTGGAGCAGCCTTAATTCGGCGGATACGAATCCCGGGAAGAATTCCCATTTCAACTAACCTAGATTGTAGTTCCATGTCTCCCCTAAAAGAATGAATAGTAGCCGTTTGGCTATCTTTCAGGTCCAACAATGTCATTGACAATCCTCACATAATCCAAATAATTGATGAATGTGACGAACCAGTTTGAATCCATATTCATCAGCCACTTGATCTTGCAGCTCCTCTATCTTGTCCACCATAAACTCTTCAATGCGGCCACATTGGATGCAGATCATATGGTCATGGTGGAGGGTGTCCATTTTATGTTCAAACTTGCTTGGCCCTATACCAACATCCAGTTTTCGAACCATATTATTCTTTACCAGTACATCAATTGTACGATACACAGTTGCCCTGGAAACAGACATCCCGTTTTTGCGAATGGCCATATAGATCTCATCTGCATCCCTATGTTCATCATTGGCCAGAATCTCTTCCCACACGGCCTCACGCTGGCTGGTGAAACGTAGCCCTTCACTTCTTAACACATTTTTAAAGCTATCCAAAAATTTTGACATTTAATCTCCTTATTGAGAATGAGTCTCAAAGAATATAAAGATATACGAATAGATAGTAAAACAAATTATGTTAAATTAATGGATCAGCTGACCTTTTTCAGCTTTGCAAATTTGACGATCAACTTTTTCTTGAGACCGTCTTTAAACACCACACCTACCCTCTGATTCTCACCAGAACCACTAAGGGCCATGATCTTTCCTTTTCCAAAAATGGCATGTACCACCATATCGCCTACGCGAAAATCATCGAATACGGTAACAGTTCGCTTAACAACCATTTTTGCAGACCCTTTTGACGTATCGATAACTTTTCTAGTAAGCGCTGATGAAAAATTGATATTTTCCAAATAATCTTCTGGTATCTCCCGGACAAAACGTGAAACAAGTCCATAAAATTGTTCAGCCCCTGATCGACGCCTGTTGTTGGCATATAAGAGAAAAACATTTTCTTTTGCCCGAGTAAGGCCAACATAGAACAGCCTTCGCTCTTCTTCCAGTTCATTTTTATTCTGCAGAGAATTATAGAATGGAAATAATCCATCTTCTAAGCCCGTTAAGAAGACAACAGGGAATTCAAGCCCCTTCGCTGAATGTACTGTCATCAACGTGACACGGTTTTCCTGGTCGTTCCAGCGATCGATTCCAGTCAACAACGAAACCTCTTCCAGAAAATCGGTCAGCATTGCCTCAGGGTTCCGAGCCATGAATTCATCGACACTATTCAACACTTCATTGATGTTATTTACACGTTCAAGATCTTCCTGCGTATCCAACTTTTTATAATGTTTGATAATACCTGTCTCGTCCACTAGGGTCCTCACCAGCTCGCCAGCATTGAGTTTATCCAAGAGGTCTTGATACTTGCTAACTATCTCATGAAAACTTTTTAATTCTTCTGCCTGTTTTCCGCGAATCTCCATCACATTAGGGTCCTCGAGAACATCAAATAATTCCACATTCGATTTTTGTGCTTGTTTTACACATTTATCCACTGTTTTTAAACCGATGCCCCGGGGAGGAAAGTTCACAACTCGGCGTAATGCAACTGTATCTTTTTTATTGACAATCAGTTGCAGATAGGCCAGGAGATCCTTGACCTCTTTTCTTTCGTAAAAGCGAATCCCGCCGATGATCTTATATGGAATACCATTCCTGCGGAGACTATCTTCCAGTGCTCGACTCTGCGCATTGGTCCGATACAGAGTAGCGAAATCATTGAAAGTTCGCTTATTCATTTTGATCTCTTTTTCAAGAACACTTATAAGTGCATCAGCTTCCTCCATTTCGTCATTGGTTTCCAAAAGACCCAATTTATCTCCCGCCCCATTATGTGGGATGAGATCCTTGGGAGCCCGTTGTTCATTATTTTTTACAACAGACGAAGCTGCATTCAGGATATGGCCAGAAGAGCGATAGTTTTTCTCCAGCTTGAAGATCTCGCAATTTGGAAATGTCTTTTCAAAATTGAGGATATTTTTTATGTCGGCTCCCCTCCATCCGTAAATGGACTGATCATCATCTCCCACAACGCAAATCTGATTGTGGCCACTCGCTATGGCACTGATGAATAAGAATTGAGGTTTGTTGGTATCCTGATACTCATCAACAAGGATGTATTTCCATTTATTCTGATATTTTTCCAGAACTTCTGGAAATTTTTCAAAAATCTCCAGCGGATAGAGTAAGAGGTCATCAAAATCCAATGCATTGTTATCGACCAGCGCTTTTTGATAATTCATAAAAATGTCACAGATAGTTTTATCCATGACCGTTTTTGCTAAATTTTTTGCAGCCTTAGGGGAAATTTGTTTATTCTTATAATTGCTGATGATATGATTCACGGTTCTAGGGTCCACGTAACTGCGTGCGATATTCATATCGTCCATCACCACACGGAGCAACGCAACCTGATCCTGAGAATCATATATGGCAAAATCACGTGTCAATTCCAAATGATGGATCTCATGTCGAAGAAGACGTGCGCAAATGGAATGGAACGTGCCAATATTGAAAGGAGCATCTTTTTTCTTTAATAGAGAATGAACGCGCTTGGTCATCTCACCTGCAGCCTTATTGGTAAATGTCACTGCCAGTATCTCATCTGGCTTATATTTTCCATTATTAATCAAATGGGCAATTTTATGTGTCAATACACGTGTTTTACCGCTCCCGGCACCAGCAAAGATCAATACTGGATTTCCGATCGCCTCAACTGCTTGTTTTTGAACCGTGTTTAATGATGCCATAGTATCAGCATGTTTCCTTAATTAATATTTTTCCGTGCGTACTTTCGCACTTTTTGAAATTTTTTCTTCGCCCTGTTATGTTCTTTCTCTGTTCTTGTGAATGTGTGGTAGCCATCTCCCCGTGCCACAAAAAATAAATAATCATTATCCATTGGAAACAGTGCCGCCAAAATAGACTCTTTTCCTGGATTATTAATCGGTCCGGGTGGTAGTCCCTTATGCAAATATGTATTGTAAGGAGACTTGATCTTCAGATCCTTGTTCAGCAGTCTTCTAGGTCCATCATCAATAATAAATTGAATCGTAGGGTCGGCCTGCAGCTTCATGTTTTTATTCAATCGATTGTGATACACTCCAGAAATTATAGGCCGCTCTACATCATAGAGCGCTTCGCCTTCAATGATAGATGCCAGAGTGATTACTTCCTTTTCGTTCATTCCTATTTGATGCGCCCTATCTATCAATGAATCTGACATACACTTGCGGTATTCTTGGACCATCATTTCAAGGATCAGTTGTGGATCTTCATTCTTCATAAAGAAATAAGTATCCGGAAATAAAAATCCTTCAAAAGAATTGTGGACGATATTCCATTTTTTCAATAAGCTCCTGTCAACAGACAGATCCCGGAAATCATCACCATCAATATCCAATACTCGTTCCAGTTCATCAGCGATCTGATCAACTGTCCAACCTTCATAGATCGTCAAACGTTTGAAATTTGGCACCCCATACACCAATTGATGAATGATCTCTAAATTGGTCTGGGCCTCTTTCAAAGAATAAGATCCTGCAGGCAAGTTTCGTTCATATCCTAGAGTCCGAACAGCAATCTTAAATACTCGCTCATTGGAAATAATATTTTTTTCTCTCAAAATATTACTCACATCAGTGACCGTAGACCCTTTTGGTATTTCTACCTTGATCGAAGTGTACGGATTTCCTTGAGGCCAATTAATGATCAACATTAAGAAAGCAAGCACGCTGAATAGGGTGACTCCAATCAAAACGCCAATCAGTCTTTTCCCCGGATTAAAAAACTGTATTGCCATGATTTTCGGGGTGCGAATTTAGGAACTTATTCAAACATGAGTCAATTTCCTGTTTCAAAAGATCGATAATACCCAAGACCCAAGAAATTCCCTAAGTTTCCATTTGGGGAGTGACAGTTGCACTCGTTAACTTCACCGCCGTTATGAGTAGAGAAGTAACAGAAAAAGAAGTTCATCTATTTGAGGGATGGGCCTATACGAGAAAAAATTATATCATTTTTGCCATAGGAGTGCTATTGATAGCGCTTGGGTATGTTGTCATGGCCAATGGTGAGACCACCAGTGTACAGAGCGTGACAATCGCCCCCATTATGCTTTTTCTTGGTTATATTGTGGTCATTCCTGCAGCACTGATATATCGAGACAAAAAGTAATTTTTTAAAATTGGGATCGTAGTTCAGTTGGTTAGAACGCCGGCCTGTCAAGCCGGAGGTCGCGAGTTCGAGTCTCGTCGGTCCCGCACTTCATCTTAACCCTGTTTCTCCTCTTGAGAATGGGGTTTTTTGTATGTATTATGTAATATTTGTTAGATTTGGTTAACCTAAAAATAATAAAGGAGATATTTATGAAAGATATGATAATGAAACCAAAAATTTGGCTTATAATAATTGCATTAAT
>CAZECA010000029.1:0-19173 GCA_964510385.1 uncultured bacterium | reverse complement strand
CGACCTGGTGGTTAACAGCCACTCGCTCTACCAACTGAGCTACTCCGGATCGTTAGATTTTTATAATATTTAACTGAAAAAAGCTGGCAAATTTATTGCTCTTTTAACTCCACTCAAAACTACATTTCTTTTTCAGCAAATAAAGTTTTCCCATTATCAAATAGACCGTGCTTACTGTGTTCACTATTCACAAATACGATTCCCTCATCGTTGTGTGGTTTTCCAAATCGCGTGTGGATCGATTTTAGACCACCAAGCCAAGATCGATTATCGCAAAGGTAGACGAGATCACCCTCATTTGCACACATCTTTTTCATATCTTTTTCCGAACAATAAACTTCATCTTTATCTTGCTCAATCAACTTCCAATTTAAAATCACTCGTTCACCAATAGTTTCATTTGGAGCGCTTCCTTTAAAGAATTCTTTTGCTTTATCAATTGACCAAGATGTCAACCCTTCTGTTTTCTTTTCATCAAACGGTATAAAATAACTAACAACCGTGGCTGTTGACATGATCATTAAAACAGCTAATATCAATAATAAATTTATTGGTACCAGATCCAAGAGAATCATAATAAAAGATGTTACAGTTAGAACAGACATTATTTTTGATGATTGATTATTTAGTTTTTTCACAAATGATTGCTGTAGATTTGTTGTCCAGGTGATTAAAACACCGATCCCTACACATACAAATGTATTATACAATGCCCTGATATAAGAATATGGTCTGTTTGGGTTCATTTCAATGCCATGGTCAAAAGGAGCTATCAGTATATCCGGGTAGCGGGCTCCTAGTAACATTAATGCTACACCACCAACAAATGTAGTAATGACAGCTGCAGGGGTGAATTTTTTCCAGAATACACCGAAAAATATTGCAACAACAAGTGGGGGAGTTAAAGTGGAATGAAAATAACCATGTGCTTCATAGACTGTAGGAAAATTTCTAAAAGCTAGTACAGCTAATACACCCAGGGCAGTTATTCCAATTGAAGTAATTCGTGCCGCAAACAATTCATCCTTATCCTCATTAACTAATGAAGAAACTTTTCCAAAATATCGCTTCATCGGTCTGTAAACATCATTGATAAATATGGCTGCAGTAGCATTGATCAATGTATCTACTGTAGACATTAATGCAGCAGTCAAAGCAGCCATAACAAATCCAAACACGCCTGGACTAGTTACAATACTCGCCACAACAACAAAAATTTCATCTGGTGAAACATTTGGGCTTACTACGTCAGGACTTGCAACAGAAATAGCTTTCCCGATCCAGCCGGCATTTCCAACAACAATAGCGGAAATGGGAAGTATAAAAAGAATATTTACTGTTGCTGCTTTTCTTCCTTCATCCACATTTCGACATGCTAAAAATCTCATTATTAGACCCTGATTCATAAATAAGAACCCTATTGATCCAGCCACAGCATCCTGCCAAAATATTCCCACAAAATTAAAACTGGATGGCTGATTAAAATCCGCTAAAGGAAGTTTCCATGTTGTCGGTAGCAAGTTCCAAAAAGTATCGAATCCACCCACATATGCGATACCCAATCCAAACAGTAGTAGTCCCGCAAATAAGAGGATAAACCCCTGCAATAGATCCGTAAAGATGACAGCAGTTTGCCCTCCAAAGGTAATGTAAATACCAGTTATAATTGCGATCACGACTATGGCCCTCATCAATGTTACATCTATTACAGCACCAAGCATTGTGAATGATTCTGGGAGCATTGGTATCACAGCTTTTCCTAATGTAAGAAAGCCGATTCCTATATAGCCTATCATATATAGTAATAATAAAATTGTTGCCAGAAATCTAGCTGAAGGACTAAAGCGTTTTTCAAAATACTCTGGAATGGAGCGAACTTTTGAGTACACTAGAATGGGTAACCATCCAAACATAAAAAATGGGACAAAAAACCAATCATTCATATATGTCATAGTAGAGCTGAACCCGTGTTCCCATGCCTTGGCAGAATATTTGACAAAACTATGGCTCCCAACCCCGGTTGCCACAATAGACATGGTAATCAACCACCATGAAAATCGGCGACCGCCAAAAAAGAAATCCGTAGTAGTTTTAGTATATCTACCAAAATAACTGCCAAACAACATGATCACCATAAAATAGACAACCATGACAATCCAATCAGTAGAAGTACCAATATTATGAAATGTTTCCATTACTGTAGCGCTAAATAAGTGAGAAGTCCATGGATAAACAAATACCAGAAAAAACCAAAATATAATATCTTGAGCCACCTTCCATGCGCTGCATTTCCAGAAACTTTTAACGAACCGCTCCTTATAATTATTAAAATGCCGCTACCAAAAAATAGCCCACCGAGCCCATAGAGATAAAAATATGGAAGCCAAGAATGTGAAAACAAATCCATCAGCTCTGTCCAAAGTGAGTTTTCAGTTTATCATAAGTCTCTAAGAGTCCATCTACCTGCACTTTTGTGTGAGCAACAATAGGCATAAAGTTTGTATCACCAAACCACCTAGGAACTAAATGAAAATGGATATGTTCTTCAATGCCGGCACCACCGGAGGCTCCAATGTTTGCACCCATATTAAATCCATCAGCTTTCATGACTTGTTTAATGATATTCATAGATCTGTCAGCTAATTCCATGATCTCTCCCCTGCATTCCTTTGAAAGATCATTTGAATTATCCACATGTTCAAACGGAGAAATCAAAAGATGCCCATTATTATAAGGATATAGATTCATCATTATGAACGACTGCTCACCACGAAAAAGGATGAGCATTTTCCGATCAGCATTTTGGTGCGGTTTATCACAAAATATACAGCCTTGATCTTTTTCAGAAAGGATATAATTTATCCGCCAGGGCGCCCACAATCTATCCATTAGAATTGATTACTCATCCTCTTCATCTGATTTGGATGCGGAAACAACACGCTTTTCCATATCCTTGGGCATTTGTTCATAATGGCTGAATTCTTCACTATGCAAAGCTCTTCCGCCAGTCAAGGAACGAAGTGTAGTTGAATAATTGTACAGATTACCCTGGGGAACCTGTGCTTTGATTATTTGGAATGACCCTTCAGAATCCATTCCCATAATCTTCCCTCTTCGTCCAGAAATATCACCCATTACATCTCCCATATAATCTTCAGGTACTTTGACCTCGATATTTACAATGGGCTCTAATATGCATGGTTGGGCCTGCATGAAGGCTTCCCGAAAAGCATGTTTTCCTGCTAACTGAAAGGCGATGTCTTTTGAATCAACTGGGTGCTGCTTCCCATCATAAAACTCTACTTTCAAATCAACCACTCTGTACCCCGAGAGAACACCATCTTCACAGGCTGCATTAACTCCTTTTTCAACAGAAGGAACAAACACTCGATCCACGTTTTGACCAACAAGTGAGTTTGTGAACTCCACTCCTTCGCCTCGTTTTTTAGGTTCAACACGCATCCACACTTCAGCAAATTGGCCTGCACCACCGCTTTGTTTTTTGTGGCGGTATTTTGATTCACCCCTGCCTTGAATCGTCTCTCTATATGGAATCTTTGGCTCTTTTAAATGGATGTCCACATTGAAACGCCTTTTAAGACGGTCATGGATTACCTGGAGGTGTAATTCTCCCTGGCCAGAGATAACAGTTTGTTTTAATTCGGGGTCTACCCTATATATGAATGTTGGGTCTTCTTCATGGAGCGTAGATAATCCAACGGCAACCTTTTCTTCATCTCCCTTAGATTTAATTTCGATGGCGGCATGGATATTGGGCCTCGGGTATTCTACTTCTTTCAATTTTACTCTTGCTCCAGAGCCACATAAGGAATTTCCAGCATGAGTATCTTTAAGTTTTACAACTGCACCCAAATCACCGCCGGCCAATTCACCAATATTTGTTCTGTCTTTTCCGTTCATAACAAATAATTGACCAAACCGTTCATTCTGATTTCTAGATGAATTGTATAGATCCATTCCCGTTGATACACGGCCGGAATACACTCTAAAAAAAGATAGTTCCCCAACGTGGCCTTCTGAAATTGCTTTATATACGAACAATACAGGGTCATTACCTGAAAGATCTACCGTTTTTTCATCTCCGCTGGATGCATCTAGTGCAGTGATCTGAGCCCTATCTACAGGCGATGATCCATATTTGGCTATAAAGTCCATGAGCCTTGCGACTCCTATATTTGATGTGGATGATGTACAGAATAATGGAATGAATGTCTGGTTTTGAACGGCTGCGTGGATACCTTCGCGCATTTCTTCTTCACTCAAGTTTCCCTGTTCAAAGAATTTTTCTAGAAGTGAATCATCTGACTCTGCTACATATTCTATTAGGCTTTGATGTAATTCATCTACTCGTAACTGAAAATCTTCTTGTAACTCCGCCTCAGAATATTTCCCTGATCCATCGGTATTATATTCTATTAATTCACTGCGCAGAACATCCACATTTTTGTTGTATCCAGGTCCGGGGTTTACGGGTAGCTGCATGGGAAAAACATTGTGTCCGAACCGTTCTTTACACTGATTCAGTACCTGTTCAAAATTTACATGTTCCCTGTCTAGGCCGTTTATTACAATGATCTTTGGTATATCATTTCGGGTAGCGTGGTCCCAGACTTGCTCCGTTCCAACCTCTACACCATTTACCGCGCTCACCACTACAGCCGCCATATCCACCACGGCCAAAGAAGTTAACGCTTCGCCGATGAAATCAGAATATCCGGGCGTATCAATCAAATTAAATTTTACATCATTCCATTCGGTGACCATGGGAGTAGAATGAATGGAAATCTGACGCTGCTGTTCACCAGGGTGATAATCAGAAACAGTGTTACCAGCATCGATGGTCCCCATGCGATTGATCTGGCCGCTGGCATAAAGCATGGCCTCGCTTAAGCATGTTTTCCCGCTGGCACCGTGTCCCACAAGAGCAAAATTGCGTATATCTGCTGTTGCATATTGTTTCATTAATTAACCTCTAATTATAAGTTTAATTGATGTTGATCCTATCCGCATTCCCCAAGATTTGGGGTCCAATTGTACTGACCCAACGTTATCAAAGCAAGTTTTTCTATTAACTACTTAGTCGTCAACTATTTTTTCAATATACGTACGCATAGCCGGAACGAGGTATGTGTCAGAAAGGTCGCGCTCATGAAAAATACCAGCGAGGACCTTTAACCGTTGTTCGATAGGTTTGGACTTATTGAGAACAATATAATGCTGTTCCTTGCAAATGCAGGTTCCACCATTAAATGAGCCCTTTTCCTGAACCAGTTTAATATCCATTTTTTCAGCTAATTCTTCAAAAAGGCTCATCAACTTTTCCGGTGCCATGCTCATAGCAAATTATCGTATCCATTTTTTTTCAGGTAGTCCACTGCCTTACGAACATCTTCAACATTATCCTTGTTCACTACCAAAGTAGCATCCGGAGTCTGGATAACCATTATATTATCTAGACCAATCACTGTGGTAAAATGATCATCATTATGAATAAAATTATTCTTTCCATCAAACACTTTTCCCATGCCTTTGACAACATTTCCATCTTTTTGTTTGGGCAATTCATCATACACTGCGTTCCATGATCCCAGGTCATTCCAGCGAAAGCCGGCCTGGACAACGAAAATATTGGATGCTTTTTCCATTAGACCATAATCTATGGATTCCGGTTTAATTTCTGACCAAATATCAGTGAACGATCTACTGGACTGAATCCGTTTATTAATTTTCCATAATTGGTCTGATAATTCTGGCATGTGTTTTCCAAGTACCTCTAAGAACACATTCACTTTCCAAATAAAAATACCTGAATTCCAGAGAAAATCCTTACTTCTTATAAATCGTTTTGCGGCATTTAAATGTGGTTTTTCGGCAAACGTTCTCACCCGATAAGCATCAAGTTTATCCACCTGACTCTCAGGGTCGAACTGGATATATCCATAAGCAGTTGAGGGGAAAGAGGGCTGTATGCCCAGAGTAACTAATCCGTCATGATCAACAGCAATCTTGGCTGCATGATTTAATGCTTTTTCAAACCCTCTTGCGCCAACGATCAAATGATCAGAAGGGAAAACACCCATGACCGCTTCTCCTCTTACTCTTGCAACATGGAGCGCAGATAGTCCAATCCCCGGAGCTGTGTTTTTTCCACTGGGTTCAGATATAACATGTTGTTTTTCCACACCCTGTATATCTTTGCGGATATTTAAAGCTAGATCCTTTCTTGTCGAAATATAAACATTTTCTGTTTTATTGTATTTGAGAAGGCGATCAACAGTCATCTGTAGCATAGTCTGATCTCCAAAAATATTCAATAACTGTTTTGGAGCTTTCTGACGGCTGTATGGCCAGAACCTAGTTCCGCTGCCACCGGCCATGATCACATTATGCAATTATTTATCCTCAAGATTAAATGGTGAAATTTCAATGTCCCAATTTGCCCGCACTTCAATTGTGTCCGGTGAAAAATAGAACCATTCACTTGGTTCATACGGAAATGCTTTTCCATAAGAATAACGGGAGTTGTTATCCGTGTCTTCAAATATAAGGAGCGTATATTTACCTTCAGGTATCTCAACATATTTAAACTGACCATCTGAATTTACAACACTCTTAAAATTCCATTTTGGGTTTTCAACACTATTTAATTCTGATATCAACCGCTCACTATTTCGCTTATTTGCCCATCCAATGATGCCCCCATACCCTTGCTCACGTGTAGTTTGTATTTCGAAAAATATTATAGAATCTTTCAATGTTTTCTGCGTTTGCTGATCATTATCATTAACAACGGATAATGAATATTTCTGTTTTGGTTTCCAACCCTCCTTAGGTACAATAGATATGTTCATCGGCATTTTGATTTGTTTATTTATTTCCACTTTAATGGAATCATCTTTAACCAGCTCTAATTGGTAATGTTCCAAGTGTCCACTTTGAGGTTTGGAAAATTGAATGTCCAAGTGGGGCCCGTCTTTATCTGGCTTTATAGATGTTTTTTTATTGGGCCGTTGTATTGTTACATAATTTGTATCTCGCTCTGCGGGGATGCTAACAGAAATGGCTAACGGGTCCATGATCGTCCGTTCGTTGATTGCGATCGATCCAATAGTAATCTCTTTTTTACCATTTTCCAGTGTATCAGCAGTTTCAAGTATAATAATCGAACTATCTTCTGGATGGGAATACCATTTCAGCGGATGATCATCAATGGTTATGGATGAGATCACACTGCCTTCTTTTAGAGCATTATTAAAAACTAGTTCTCCCCAATGTTGGTCTTTCCAATCAGCCCTCAACAATCTTAAGGGTTGTTTTTCTTTGAATAATCGTATCGCAATATCTGATATGGATGAATCCAGTAAAATATGCTCAGTTTGTGTCACTCCATACATCATTCGCTGGATATCTAGGTTGGCCCCTACGGCTCCCCGTTCAATCGCTAAAATTTTATATTTACCCGGAGCAAGATAATCAAATTTAAATGATCCATTATCATTTGTTTCTGCAACATAGTTTGGACGTCCCAACACAGTGGAGTCAGTATTGTCATCATGAAAGAGATATACAGCTGACGATAATGCGCCAAAGGCTTTTCCACTGATGACTCCGCGATCTATCTTATCACCTGTGCTGTATGCCAATTGAACCGATGTTGCCATTTCGACTCCATGCTCATCTTTTACATCTCTACTAATCGTCATAACAACTGTCATTTCATTTTTAACACCTTCGGGAAAAGTTATAAGCACTCTGCTGCCTTTAAATGCGACACTATGTTCATTATTAAAGAAAGGTGAGAACCTTATCCCATTGGTAAAACTTTTTTCATCCATATATTCAGAAAATTGAAGCTCGATTGTTTCATCAAGCAATCGAACTGTCTCGTTAGGTGGATTTGCAGAAATTAATTCGGGTGGTGTGGTGTCTTTTGGTCCACCACTTGGAGGAGCAATTGCAGCACACCTCCAAAAGATGAAAACAGTAAGTAAATAAAAAAGAAAGTGATTACGATTCATTTGGAGGATTCAAATTTACGGGGATTTCTTTGTAAAAGGTCATTTCCTTTCTATTAAGATTTGTTGTAATACAGCGCACATCAACGCCAGTTTTTTCAGCTATTAATAGTGCTTTAGATAAAGCGGGGTCCCTGTCCCTCATAGGCTGAAATTCTTTTGCATCGGGACGTTGACACACAAAAAGGATCATAGTCTTAATTCCATCACTTCTCATGGCGGTAAGTAATTCAGTATGCTTCCTTCCTCTAGCGGTTACTGCATCAGGAAATTTTGCAATACCATTCTCAACGAAAGTAACTGACTTGATTTCGGTAAAAATCTCTTCCCCCTTAGAATTTTTTAACAGAAAGTCGATACGATGGTTTTCAACGGCAACTTCTTGACGGATTATTGTCCAGTTATTGAACATGGGAAATGTCTCAAAAGCTTCTCTAAAAAACCGGTTTGGCAGAGTGCTGTCTAGTGAAATAAGAATACCATTATTTTCTACCATTACAGTTGAATATGATGTTTTTCTAATTGACCCTTTCTTTGCAGGGCGCAACCAGACAACTGCTCCAGGGGACAATAATTCTTTCAGTCTTCCTGGATCTGGTAAATGGCTTAACACTATATCTCCACCCAGTTTAATATGGGTGATAAATCGGTTAGGCCTTTCTACAAATGTACCTTTTACCAATGGTCCATCAATTTTCATGGCTCGGAGTTTAGACCTCATCAATCGTAAATTCAATCTATGCCTTTAGTCCCTTCATATATAAAAAATCTGGCAAATTATGTTCCGGGCAAGCCCATAGATGAAGTTCAAAGAGAAATGGGAATTAAAGAGGTAATAAAACTCGCTTCCAATGAAAATTCTTTGGGGCCTTCCCCAAGAGCTATGGCAGCAATGAGTTTGGCCATGGAAAAGGTTCACCGTTATCCGGATGCCAGCGGATACACGCTGCGCAAAAAACTAGCTTCAAAGTTTGATTTAAATATCGAAAATGTTATTCTAGGCGCAGGTTCAGAAGGGATTATGTCCACGATCATGAGGACCTTTTTGCTTAATGATGACGAGATTATCTCTGCAGAACATTCATTCATTGGATTCAGGGTTTTGGCCAATGCTACAGGTAAAAAAATTCATTGGGTTCCGATGAAAAACTTTAAATATGATCTTTCAGCCATGAGAGAAAAGATCAATGAATATACTAAGCTAATCTATATTGCAAACCCTGACAATCCCATGGGTACATACATAACACGAGATGAGTTCGATAAATTCTATGAACACGTACCAGAGCGAGTATTGATTATCCTTGATGAGGCTTACTTTGAGTTTGCTAAAGAAATTAATGATTACCCTGATTCCATGAACTATCGATATGACAATGTCATTACCCTGCGAACATTTTCAAAAGCATATGGTTTGGCCGGTGCCCGAATCGGATATGGATTCGCACATGAAGAATTGATAAATAACTTGCTAAAAGTAAAAGTGCCTTTTGAGCCATCCTATTTGGGACAGGTCGCAGGCTATGCTGCATTGGATGATCAGGCATTTTTAGATAAAACCATAGAGATTAATAGAGCCGGAATGAAACATTTGACAGGTGCGATGAATGAAATGAATATTGATTATGTCCCATCAGTAGCAAATTTTATTACATTGGTCTGGGAAACAGAAAAAAAAGCTGCGTCGATAACACAGGCATTGTTAAATGGTGGCGTGATTGTTCGTCGGCTAACAGCGTTTGGTTGGGAAAATTGTATACGTGTTTCTATAGGATTGAAAGAAGAGAATGACCGGTTTTTAAGCAAAATGAATGAATTAATTTAGATGGATAATTATACATTAAAGGCATTTGATCATTGTGAACTGTACGTGAGCAATGCTAAGCAGGCGGCCCACTATTACAGAACTGCTTTGGGTTTTCTACCTATTGCCTACAAAGGGCTGGAAACTGGCTCACGTGAAAAGGTTAGCTATGTAATGAAGCAGAATAAGATCCGGTTCGTATTAACCTCTCCATTGGAAAAGGATACAGAGATCGGACATCATATTGATATTCATGGAGATGGTGTAAAAGATGTCTCTTTCACTGTTGATGACGCGGAAGCGGCATGGAAAGAGACCACCAACCGCGGCGCAGAAAGCGTGGCTGAACCAAAATTAATCGAAGATGACCGTGGTGAAGCGGTCACAGCAACTATCAAAACATTCGGTGATACTACTCATACATTTGTACAGCGTGATAAGTATGACGGCGTTTTTCTACCGGGATATAATGTATTTGATGAAGATGTATTGGCTGATCCAACTGGTCTGGTTCACATTGACCATATTGTAGGAAATCAGTCAAATGGTGAAATGAAGAGTGTATGCGATTTCTATGAAAAGGTATTCGGCTGGCATAGATTTTGGTCGGTAGATGATAAGGATATCAATACAGATTATTCTGCTCTCCGTTCTATTGTCATGGCCAATGGAAATGAAAAGATCAAAATGCCAATTAATGAACCAGCAGATGGATTGAAAAAATCACAGATTCAGGAATTCAT
The DNA here is from genome assembly GCA_964510385.1 of uncultured bacterium. Lineage (GTDB taxonomy): Bacteria > Fidelibacterota > Marinisomatia > Marinisomatales > TCS55 > UBA2126. The sequence continues at coordinate 8,590 of CAZECA010000029.1, read as the reverse complement.
TGATTACTATGAATCTCCAGGAGTGCAACATGTTGCCATGTCTACCGTGGATATTATCGAAACTGTTTCAAAGTTGAAAGGGAATGGCGTTGATTTTTTACCCACACCCAAATCGTACTATGACGGTTTAGAAGAAAGAGTAGGTGAAATTAATGAGGATATTGGTATGCTCTCTGAATTAGGAATTTTAGTAGATAAAGATGAAAATGGATATATGCTTCAGATTTTTACCAGGCCTATTCAGGACAGACCCACTTTATTCTACGAGGTGATCCAGCGTAAGGGATCTCAAAGTTTTGGTAAGGGTAATTTTAAAGCACTTTTTGAATCTATCGAGCGGGAGCAGGCACAGCGCGGAAACTTATGAAAGTATAAGAAGACAATGAAATTTGTAACATATACTGAAGAAAGAAATGATTCCCAACGATTTGGTTTTGTGGTAAATGGAATGGTGGTGGATATCCTCCGCGCAGCTATATTTATGAATGAAGAAAAAAATGAATCAGATTATTTGGAGATACCAACCTCATTACATGACAGTCTGAAAGACTGGGAACCTAATTTGGTAAAGCTTCAGCGCTTGCAAGATTCATTGGAAAATGAGCCTATCGCAGACCTATTAGCTAATAACCATCTGGTAGCGCAAAATGAATCTGAAATAAAATTGCTTCCACCTGTTACACATCCAAGTACATTTCGGGATTTCTATGCTTTCGAGCAGCATGTAAGGGCGGCACGGAAATTACGGGGTCTGGACATGCATCCAGACTGGTTCAGGTTGCCTATATTTTATTTTTCCAATCCAAATGCACTGTATGGTCATAATGATGAGATCCCCTACCCCAACAATACAGAAGAATTAGATTTCGAATTAGAATTCGCAGTGATCATTGCTAACGGTGGTCGGGATGTAAATGCGGATGAGGCAGATAGATTGATCGCTGGATATACGATCTGCAATGACTGGTCAGCGCGGGACCTCCAGCGTGAAGAAATGCCTTTGAGCCTCGGACCAGCTAAGGGAAAGGATTTTGCCACCAGTTTTGGTCCATATATGGTCACGCCGGATGAACTAGCGGATGCCTGGGATGATGAAGGAAAACTGCAATTACGAATGACATGCCACGTAAACGATAAATTGATCTCGGATGGAAACACGAACGACCTGTATCATTCATTCCCCACTATGATTGAGCGCGCAAGTTTGAACTCCAATCTGGTAGCCGGAGATTATTTAGGATCAGGCACAGTAGGCACCGGATGTATCCTGGAATTGCGGCCCGAAAATACTGGTGGCTGGATCAAACGTGGCGACGTTGTCAGATTAGAGATCGAACGATTAGGTATTTTAGAAAATAACATTACTTAGGAAGCAATATGCCTTTTTATCAACAACGAGGAATCTTTCCAGAAAAACGTCATATCCAATTCAAAGATACCGATGGTAATCTATATTGGGAAGAACTGATCAGTCGCGAGGGTTTTAGTTCTATATATTCAAATGTGTATCACATCAATCCACCCACTGCTGTGAAAAAAGTTGGATCATTTGATACTCTTGAACTGCCACAATGGACTGATACTCATCGACACCACCATTTGACCACACACGGACTCGATTCCAGTGGGGATGCCCTTGTATCTCGAATTCCATTATTTTTCAACAGTGATTGCACACTCTACAAAGCCCATGTGGATACATCCATGTCAGATTATTACCGGAACGGACACCATGATGAGGTGATCTTTATACATACAGGATCCGGAACCATTTACTCAAATCTTGGGACTCTTCAGGTCAGTCAAGGAGATTATGTTGTTCTCCCCAGGGGAGTAATCTGGAGAATGGATGTTGATAAACCCATGAAACATTTTGTGATAGAATCTTCTGGACCAATTGAGACGCCTAATCGTTACCGAAACATGCATGGACAATTACTGGAGCATTCTCCATTCTCTGAGAGAGATATTCGTACTCCTGAACTATCTGATCCCCAAACAGATGGGCCCGTGAATGTAAATGTACGACTGAAGGACGGGTTTCAGTCATACGAATATGAAACGCACCCTTGCGATCTCGTTGGCTGGGATGGATATTACTTTCCATGGGCCTTCAACATAAAAGATTTTATGCCTGTTACCGGAAAAGTTCACCAGCCGCCACCAGTTCACCAGGTGTTCCAGGCACGGGGACTGGTGATCTGTAATTTTGTACCTCGTCTGTTTGACTACCATCCGGATGCCATACCCGCTCCATATGCTCACAGCAATGTGGATTCTGATGAGATTCTTTATTACGTAGAGGGAAATTTTATGAGCAGAAAAGGAATGGAAGAAGGATCTATCACCTTTCATCCCGGGGGTCTTCCCCATGGACCGCAGCCGGGAAAAATAGAAGAATCCATCGGCGCAAAGGAAACAAAGGAGTATGCTGTAATGGTAGACACGTTCAAACCGTTAAATATCACAGCCAATGCCAAAACGGTGGATGATGCTGGCTACCCCCAATCCTGGATAGATGGATAGAATAATGATCCTTGACCCAAAAGCACTGTCACTGCAGGAAACACATAAACTAATGATCGGATCTATCGTACCGCGACCCATCGCATTTGTTTCCACAATTTCTAAGGATGGAGAGGAGAACCTGGCGCCATTTTCATATTTTAATGGTATTTGTTCCAATCCGCCTTCCATTATGTTTTGCCCCGCACGGAGAGGGTATGATGGCAAGACCAAGGATACATTGAATAACATTCAAGATACTGAAGAATTTGCATTAAGTATAGTATCCGAAGACTTCGCAGAGAAGATGGTGGCCACAGCCACAGACTTTGATCCGGAAGTGAATGAGTTTGACGTTTCTGGGTTAACATCGGCAGGATGCCAACATATTTCTGCGCCAAGGGTGTCCGAAGCCCGGATCACTTTTGAATGCAAGTTGAACCAGATCGTCTCAGTTGGAAACGAAGGCCCCGGAGGGGGATTTGTTGTCATTGGCACTATCGTACTCTTTCATATTGATGATGATGTCTACAAGGATGGATACATTGACCTAAACACTCTAAAACCCATCGGCCGGCTGGCAGGAAATAAATATACTCGTCCCACTGATCAGTTCGAGATCGTACGCAAAATCAAGCCAGAATAAACTTGTCCACATCGCTTAAAGAGCGGATTTACCAGGCCCAATGTCTTGGTAATGTAGAGCCCATTGAATACATGACTCCTTATCCCAATCTACGGGCACTGATCGAAGGACAGAACGTAAAGCATCACGGTAAAATGGTATACGCTGATTTGAACATGACCAGCAGTGATATTTATAGGATCGTCCAACAGATCGCCCATTGGCTGGTTAGTGAAGGCCTTAAACCTAAACAGCGGGTGTGGGTGAAACAGCAATCTTTCCCCCATACAGAATTATTATTATTTGGCGTTTGGACAGTAGGGGCAAGTGTCATTTTGACCGATGGATCTGCAGATATTAATGGAGTTGTGGAAGCGGACCTCGTGATCGATGAGTATCCTCTATCAGAAAAATTCAGGGATCCTGAAACCCAGTTTTATCCAACCTATAAATCCTTATTGGAAGATGAGGCTATGGTCTATGTCACCGATGGGAAAGGGATACGTTTATCTCACTATAACCTATTGGTGAACGCCAATGATGTTCAACGGAAATTGGACCTCTATGATGACGGAACTTTTTTTGTAGACCTGAAACCCAATTCCACGGCGTGGGTGGTTTTACAGGTGATCTTCCCGCTGTACACCGGTGCCTCAATGACAAAAGAAGATCCGGACCTGACCATTGGCACATCAGATACAGATTATATGGTAAAGTATAGCTGGAATGATATTTCAAAAGAAAAGAATCTCTACTATTTACCGGAAAATACCGCCATTATTTCTGTAGGCACAGATGTCCTTCACCTGACATCATTTGATTTAAATAAGGATCAACTGACTATCAATGGTCACTCGGTAATGATGGGATACACGAACAATGACGAAAATGAAGAAGTATTTAGAGAAGGGTCTCTAGTTCTGCAATTGAATCAATAATAATATCCGGGACAATGTCAGATTGTTCCAAGATTTCCTGCCTGTACTTCCCTGTTTTGACAAGCACCGCTTTCACTCCAACAGCCTGGGCGCCACCGATATCATTCACCAGATCATCACCCACCATTGTGACCTCCTGGGGTGATAAATGCAAATCCGCCAAGGCAGCATGAAAAAATTCCATGTTTGGCTTGCCCAACGTGACTGCCTTTTTTCCGCTGACGTATTCCAATCCGATCACGATAGCGCCAATATCCATGTCCAGGCCATCGCTCACCTGGAAATACTTTCCTTTGTGCAAGGCTAATAATCCAGCGCCAGCCATCATATAGCGGAATGCCTGGTTCATATCATCATAGGTCCAGTCGTGCCCCCTGTCACCCATGACAACCCACTCCGGATCATCAACTCCACAGTCAAACTGACTGTAGTCTTCTTTCAGTTCATCACTGATGAGTAAATGGCATTTTGGTGAGCCCAATGAAGTTAAATAAATCACACCCGCCTGTCCGGCGCTGAAAATCTCATCCTCCGTCACATCCAGGCCAAGGACATTAAGTTTTTCTGCAAGTTGTTTACATGTCTTTGTGGTGGTGTTGGTAACAAAACGAAACGGAATCTCTTCTTTACGTAATAATGATACGGCATCTGTTCCGCCGGGAATTAATTCCCCAGAAACATAGAAAACACCATCCAGATCAAAAAGGAATCCTTTTTGTGTCATGGGTCGATCTTTCGCCATTGCCAATCCCCATCCTGCTGAATATCTCCTTCTGATCCTACATTCGTTTTTAAACTTTCTCGATTATAAACCCAAATAGCTTCATGTAGTTTATTATAAGCCTCATATGAAGCGACGATACCCAAAAATAATGAACCTATATAAACAGATAAAAAAGAACTTTCATCAGTTTCCACTAGAACTGAGCTTGCTACGGGTCCCAATACAAAGGCTCCTATCCCTACCATGCTCATAAAAAAAGACTTACCATATAGCTGACTCGATTCCGGGTACAAATCCATTTCTTTCCGTATCGATTTCAAGGGAAATGATTCTCCTCCTTTTACATACCTTTGCCCAAAGAATCCCTGTTGCAAGTATATCGTTTCATAGTAGTATTGTGTTTCAAAGTCTGTATTTTGAGCAAACAAAACACTAACAGTAATTATAGTTACTATATATTTCTTCAACTTTTATCTCCTCTAGTTGAAACAAACTGGCTCCACTGCCAAAAATGAATGATCGATGCAATTGCCCCACCCGTCACAAATGCGTTCCCGATCCAGTTGGTAATATCAGGATAGGGGCGTGATAATTCAAATGCATGTGTGAGTTTCCAAGCGTCCGCTGGTTTCGCGGCTAATATCAAAGCAATAGCAACAAAATGAAATGCATTAGCAAAAATATGGTTTATATACTCCCCGTTTGATAGGCCTCCGTATCTTTCTCGACTTCTCCCTTCTTCTCTGACATCAAGAATTAGAAATAACATATCAACAGCTGCAGCGGTAACTCCCAGCCAGAGAATTGATCCCCTGTAGTCATGGGCAAAAAGAGTATACATTATTATTGTAAATAATACAGCTCGAATGGTGTGATAAATGTGTTCCAAGATCGATTCCTTATCCTGTGCCAGCTTATACTTGATATCGTGATAGTACACTCCATCTATAATGGCCAGGATTCCAAAAGCTAACAAACAGATGGTAGCAGCAATTATCATGAAGCTTTTTTCGGTTTCAGTTCATTGTTATAGAATACCCTAGTAAAATAAAGGACTGCCAACAGAAGCAGCCACTGTACCGGTTTCATTAGTCCGGTATCCGGCATGGGCGAATCTCCCCGGACAAATTCTGCTAGTAAACGGAATCCTCCATATAGAACAAGATATAACCGAAACATGCTTCCTCGAACCCTGAATGAATCCCGCTTAGTCAAAAAAAATGCAAATAATCCCAAATTGAAAATGATCTCATAAATGGGTGCGGGGTGAACAGGCAGCGAAACAGTTGCCGTTTCTGGTATCATTCCTAATGTAAGCTGGGTCAGGTGAGTCACAGACCCTTCAGGATAGACCACTGCCCAGGGCAAGCTGCATTCCGTGCCAAAGCAGCAGCCACCCAGGAAACAGCCTACACGACCAATAGTGTGTCCCAGAGGAATGGCCAGGGCAAAGGCGTCTCCAGTGGAATGGGGATAGCCGATCTTTTTCTTGGTGATCTCCACGCCAATAAAGCCTCCGGCGATGCCACCCAGAACAGTTTTGCCGGCAAAATCCAGCATCCGCACTTGATCTGGGATATCTTCCCAGCCGACAAAAAAAACGTTGAACAGGTACGACCCAAACACCGCACCAATGATACAGCCAGCCATAACAAAGAGCATTTCCTCTAGTTCCCAGTCCATCCTACGAAACTCTCTGTAAAACACCACGCCGCCCACTATCCACGCCAAGAGGAAAAAGACTGAATATGAGTCAATAATGATCGTGTCTGATTGGTACAGGACGGGATACACGTATCAGCCTTTTCTTGATGGTTGAAAGATAAGAATCGTTGTCGCTATGATGCCCAATAATATTCCCAGCCAGAACCAACTATGGCTTCTGTATCCTTTTCGCTCTGCGATATAGGCCGTTAGAAAGCCGAAAAAGAGTGAGTAGAGTAATATCAGTATCCAGTTCATGGTATTATCCAGGAAACAAAAAATCCTGCTATGGTGAACAAAACAAAAATAGTAATCAAATAAAGAACCAGCAATTCCTTCTTGAACACCCGTGTCAATAATAAGGCGCTGGGGAGACCCACTCCTGAGGCGGCCATCATGAACGAAAAGACCAGGCCAGTACTCAAACCTTTCTCCAGGCACAGTTGCCCGATGGGGATCAGCATGGCAATATCTGCATACACCACGCCCCCAACTATCACAGCTCCTGGAATGGCAGCAGTCTGATAATGATCCAGTACTGACAATATTGGTTCACTTGGGGCCCAACTCTGGAGCCATGTGGCTAAAAAAGCAGCTATAATGACCACCGGTGCGAGTGATCTTAAAAAAGTCACGTACTGCCTGTTTACTGCTTTCAGAGTGAAAGAATCCTCTTCGTTTATGAAAAAGATTTCGATCAAATATTTTTGCAATGATCCTCTGTCAAGTAGGATACCTCCTACTACGGCAATCGTTAAACAGATAGCTATATATATCAGAGTCACCTTTCCTCCAAACAGGGCATAAAACAGAAACAGAGCTGGGGGATTTAGAGTGGGGGAGGCGATGAGAAAGCTCAATGCATAGCCAAGACGAATATTACTATCGATCATACCGGCGAATATGGGAACGGTTGTGCAGGAACAGAATGGAGTCACGGCCCCAGCGGATGCGCCCAGAACATAGCCCAAAGGGCCTGTCTTGCTTCCGAACCAGCGCTCGAGGCGCAGCTCATTCAAGAATCCTTTCAGCCAGACAGCTATGAGAAATACGAACCAGTAGAGGACAAAGAGCCCAATAATGAACTTGAAGAAATAGGTCCAGTCAAACAATGAATTATTCTATAACGATCTGCCAGTAATTGGGACCGATGATAAATTCTTCCGCTTTTTGATCAGCGACCATACCTCTAATGAATCCAATTGCTCCGCCGGAGAGCGTACCACCGCCTCCATAAATAATACTGCCAGCAATTGCTATGCACCCTGGATTATCAAGTCCACTTCCACTAGGATTTGATGCTAAAGATGTTAATACAATAATTCCAGTGCACCCTAATCCGAATAGTGCACCTGTTTTCATACCCTGTCTCACATATTTACCAACACTTTTGTATTCGCCGTGGTAGATCGTTCCGATATCAATCAGTGGGATGTTCATCTCCAGTCCATCTTTTGTCTGGCGGATCAAGAGTCCGTCTGCCGAAACGCCAACCAGTTCGCCTCCGGCATAGATTTTTGGATTCCAGACATCCACAGCAACAATCCAGTCTCCGTTGGAAATTATCACCCTCTCTCCCCCCATTTCCAAAACAAGATCACTGGTTTCCTGCTGTGCGTGGATACTTTCTTTGTTGAATTGTATCGCATTTGTTTCCAGCAAGCCGATGACCACTGCAGTTATAAGCAAACTAATCAGTAACGTTTTTTGATTATTCATTTGCAATTCTCCATTCGTCAGACCCTAGCTCAAAGGACTGCTCACTGATCTTTTGTGTATAGCCATATCCCGCACCGGCAATGCCCAATACAGCGCCATCCACCCCGGCGCAAATAGGAACAGTTAAGAACATAAGGTGATATGCTTCATCTGGAATCGTCATGACAACGCCAACCGTTGCACCCATCAAACCTCCATACAACAGTCCCTTCAACCCATATTTTTTACTTTTATTTCCTGCCGGAATATCTATAGCCGAAATATCTGTAAAAGGTACTGTGGTTTTTTTCATGATCAGGATTTTATTTTCCATATCCACTGACCGGTATTTCATGACCTGGTCATCGATGATTACCTTGTCTCCCGGTTCGATCA
>CAZECA010000028.1:0-19993 GCA_964510385.1 uncultured bacterium | reverse complement strand
ATGCATCTTCCTCAGCAGCTTCTTCCACTGCCTCAGCAACTTCTACTTCTTCTGTAGGACTACCAAAATCCTGTTCTTGATCTGATTTTGCTTCGACTGTTTCTTCAACTGTTGATGGTAGTTCCATATCTAAAGCAAGAGTTTCCTCTTCAATCCGCTTTAGTGCACCATCCAAGTTTTCACCACTGTCCAGTGTAATTATCTGCTCATTGAATCGCCAATGACCTGTTTTCTCCGATTGCACACTCTTGACATATTTTACAAAAACCTGGTCCTTTCCTTTTTTACCTTTAGACTTGTCAGAAAATGATGTTCCTTTTGCCATGATTGTTTTTCCTTTTAAATCTTGTTTAAAAATAAGCCGGCAAATTTACCGAACATGAGACACTTGTCCAATCTTATAGATCATCGGAATTCATATAACATAACTTCTCCATCTGCCCAGTCTTTGGGTTTCTTTTTTTCACGAGTTACCACACGTAAATGGTTCTCATCTTCAAATTCAAAAATGCTGATACGACTCTGACCAGATTTATCCATGGTCCATGATAGGGTCCAGGGCTTTGTTGAAAAATCTATCTTATAGCGTCCATATTCCTGATTGCTGATCTTGGTTCCCATTTGCATACCTTGAGAGAATGTACCCACTGAGCCATCACCTCCTTCGTCATCCTCAAATGACCATACTACGGTCATGATGGCTCCCTGGAAAAACCAGTTCCCATTTAATGATCGAATTTGCTCAATAGAATTGACTACTGTCGGGATACTCTCATTTTTCGCTGCATCTTGACCTGTCATATTTAATGAATAAATGGTACCCACATTTAATTTTGTTTGACTGGCCAACAAAATATCATTATGATCTCCGTAAGCCAACTCTGCGGAATTCAAATTTATAATATGGGGAGAATTGGGGTCTGGCTTACCGCCTTCACGGGTCCATGTTGCTGTCCCTAAGATCATATCCTCACTCATAGAATAAGTAATATTACTTCCTATATATACTCCATTTCCTGATGGAGATGAAATGGATATATTTGGCTTTGTAATATCATAATGGATATTTGATCTGTATTCAGATTCAGAGATATTGCCTGCAACATCAGCTCCGGATAGTTTGAACGAATATATAGTTCCATCCACTATATTTGCTGGTATGGTGATTGGTGCATCAAAATTCACAAGTGCTTTCAGTTCATCTTTTGATAAGGAATGGCTGGTAGATTGACCATTTTGATCGGTAAATATTAAATCTCCGCTCACTAATGGTTCAGAAATAGTAAACCCAAATAATTGATTATTTATTGAAGAATTCTCTTCAGGTGAATCCATCGTGATCTGGGGAGGTGTCGTATCATAAAAAATCGTTCTGGTGTCGCTTGTTTCTGTAACATTGCCAGCCAGATCTGTTCCAGTGATCACGATTTCATATTGCGCTCCGCTCACTAGTGGTAATTCCACATATGAATCATTATTATGGGTTCCAGGATTTAATGTAGAACCGGCAAGGTTATGTACATGAGCGCTAGGATCCATGGCACCCATAATTCTGTTGAACGTAATATATCCAGATGAGAGAAACTCATCTACTGTAAATGAAACACCATCATTATTACGAAAAGCATTATGATCCGGAGAGGTAAATTTTACAGTAGGATGAGTAATATCATATGTCAGGTTTCTAGATAGAACAGCTGAGTTAATGTTACCTGCAAGGTCAGTGCCCTCTATAGATAAGTCATAGACAGTACCATCATTCAGTTCCATCTGGTTTGAAAGTAAGGATTCATCTTCCATAACTGTTTCCAACTCCAAGCCAACCAGTTCAACACTGCGAGGACTTTGATTATCACTGTTACCTCCAACAGCTCTCCAGATAATTCGACCACTCTGCAAAGGTTCATTCATCGAAAATTGAACTTTCGTATGATTAAGAAAATCTCCATCAGATGGACTCACACCCTTAAATATAGGGGGCGCATCATCGAACGTGATATTTTCAATAGAAATATCTGCAATATTTCCGGCCATATCTTTTGCAGATAAAATTATTGTATATTTTTCCCCACTCACAAGTAAAGGAGGATCTGGTAATATAACATTCTCATATTGGTCAGGTATATGGTACCGATCGGGCACATCAAAAACAGACTCTTCTCCTGTTTCATCTACCCACTTAACTGATAGCTTACTTAATGTTTCTCCAATAGTAAATCCTATTAATGAATGATTCACCATGGAATTTGGCACAGGAGCATGAAACACATTCATGGGCGGTTCAATATCAAAAATCAATTGATCTACTTCATTAGATGTAGTTTGGTTCCCAGCGAGATCTTCTCCTGAGATTCGAATGATATATTCTGCACCGCTCACAAAGTTAACTTGATCTGATACATTAATCTCATGACTCCCCGGCAATAAATATTTGCCATTCAATTCAATCATATGTGGACTGTTTGGATCGGTCGCACCAATGGTTTGAGTTATCTCAATAGTTCCAACATCCAATTTTTCATCAACTTCATATAGTAAGTTCATTTCCTTCAAATATGAATCTGAAATGGGTGATTTCAATTGAATATTAGGTGCAATGACATCATAAAGTATTTTGTCAACAGAAGCAGGAGCGGAAGCGTTCCCCGCTGGATCACGAGCATTAAAAGTAATAGAATACTCGCTTCCGTGGTTCAATAATAATTCATTACCCAGGCTTACTCCATCATGCCTGCCCTGCTCATTGAATGGAGAAATTATATAAATTTCATGAGGACTGTTTGCATCTGGGGCTCCGCCTGAATGAGTATATGTAATGATCCCTTCAGCAAGTTTCTCATTCATCTCAATGGATATTAATGGTTCACTGATTGATGAATTATCAAGAGGATCATGGATGGACAAGATTGGCGGATTAACATCGAAAAGAACATCACTAACTGAAACAGGATCTGCTTCATTTCCAGCGCGATCCCATCCATGCATTGTTACATTATAACGTGCACCATCTGACAATTGATCCATCAGATCCATTTCCACATTCATGAGTGGACCTTTCCTCAACTGTGAGCCTGACAATTCTACAACGTGTGGAGAACCGGGATCCGTTGTGCCTCCCATGGCTTCGAATGTTACTGTGCCCTTTTCAAGATCATCAGATAGCATATAGCTAATCAAAGTAGATTTTATCTGCTCAGAATCAATAGGATTGCTAATCGTAAGCAGAGGAGCCTCATTGTCAAACAATACATTTTGAATGGTATTCGACCTCACTTCGTTTCCGGCAAAATCTGAGCCTGAATATTCAAACGAATAAATTGAGCCATTCTGTAGAATGGTACCACTTTCCAATTCAATATTCTCAAATAGTCCACTTTTCAGTTCTCTATTTTTCAAAGAAATAACTTGCGGAGAACGGGTGTCTAAGACTCCTCCAGTTTGGGTGACTATTAATTCACCCTTTTTTAGATCTTCACTTAAAGTAAATGATTGCGATATATAGTTGACTACATCATTATTTTCGGGCATCATAATATTAACAATTGGATGTGTCGTATCGTACTTAACATTTTCGATAGTGTGAGGAGTGGCATAGTTCCCAGCTGCATCGGACCCGGAAAGAGTAAAATCAAGTGAAGCTCCATCATTCAATTCTTTTAATTCAGGTGGCAATTGATCCGCAAACTCTCCTTCCTTTCGCTGAAGTTCATTTAGATCTATGGTGATATTTTTCATTTTATCTATTGTGACCACAATCTTTCCTTCGTCCAAATCTTCACTGATTAAATAACCCATGGCGATGGAATTAGTATGACTGTTGACACTTGGTGATTTAATGAATACTACAGGCGGTTCATTATCATAAGAAAATTGGGTAATCTGTGTTTTCTCTGATCTATTTCCGGCATTATCTACACCTTCAAAGTCAATGGTGTATGTCGAGCCATTCTGCAGTGAAATGAGTTTCTCTGGCAGCTCGCCTCCACGAGGCCCCTCTTTCAATCGACTACCGGATAGATTTACGACGTGAGGACTATTCGTATCATCAGTTCCACCTGTCTGTGTAAAAATCAATTTCCCTTCTGACAAATCTTCACTGATAGTATATCCAATATTTACCTTGTTCACCAAGGATTCATTCACAGGTATTAATTCAGAGAACACTGGTGGAGAAGCATCATAAGTATATTGCTCAATGGGACTAGAATCATTTTTATTTCCAGCTAAGTCAGTTCCCTCTATTCGGAGCATATAGGATGCACCATCCACCAGTTCAGGTATTGCATTTAATATAATATTCTGATGTTCACCTTTTTTTAACTCTTCTGCTTTCAATTCCACTTCATGAATCATTGATTGGTCTAGACCACTCACATCCTGCCAGATCATTTTTCCAGACATCAGTTCTTCATCCAACGTATAGCTTACCCTCATTTGATTTGTTATTGTCCCAGATTCTGGAAAAGTAATATCTAAAGTTGGCGCAGTCTTATCAAAGATCACGTTTTCTACAGATGATGATATTCCTTTGTTTCCTGCTAGATCTATTCCTTCAACATAAACCTTATAGGGAATCATTTCTTTGAGCATCAGGTCATAATCAAGGTCATGCTCGCCATCAAGCCTATGATCATCTTTCAAATCCATAGCCACATTAGAACCATCGGGAGCCTCCCATACTACCTGACCATTTTCTAACTCTTCATTTACGGAAATATTCATAAAACGTTCATTTACATATAAATTTTCTTGAGGGTGATTTATAGATAAGACTGGTGGAGAAATATCATAGGTAACATTTTGGACTGAAACTGTATCTGACACGTTTCCTGCAAAATCTATCCCAACAAATTTTATTTGATATTTTCCGCCATCATACCAATGAGGATCTGATAACAATTTCGCTTCTTCTTTAATTCCTTCATCCATCTCAGAACCAACCAATTTTACAAGAGTTTCCTCTTCTCCAGTTTTCAGCAAAATAGTACCACTTTCAATCTTTTCACTTAAGGAATATCCAATGTGATCAAGATTAATAATAGACTCACCTGCAGGGTAAAGAGATGAAAATACAGGTGGAGTTCTATCTACTGTGTATTCAGTTATATTTACGGGCTCGGCACTGTTTCCTGCCAGATCAGTTGCAGAAAATTCTATAGTATAGACTCCGCCATCAACCAGTTCAGGATTAGTGTAATTATTCAACTCATGGACTCCCTTTTTCAATGAAGACTCATTCAGAATCCATTTATCTTCAACTAGTGCACCTGCTTGGTTCACACCTTTCCAAAAAATCATCCCCTCTTTTAGTTCTTCTGATTGAAAGAAGCTCAATTCACTCCCTTTTGTAAAATAACCATTTTCTGGTGAAACAATCTCGATTAATGGTGGAGAGATATCGTACAACACATTTTCCATCTTAATAGTTTCACTCACGTTCCCGGCAAAATCTATTGCAGAAAAAGAAATTGTGTAAATGGATCCATCATTCAGAGTAATCGGCGTTTGAAAAAGTTGATAAATAAAGTCTCCGATTGCTAGCTCATTACCCATTAAAGAAATTGAGTGAGGGCTATTATCATCGCTTATTCCTCCAGTTTGTTCCCAAACTATCTTGCCACTTTTAAGTTCTTCACTCTTTGAAAATGAAATTATTTTGTGATTCACAAATAAGGACGAATCAGGCGTTTGTATCGATAAGATGGGTGGTGTGGCATCAAAGATCACTCCGGAAACGCTTGCTGTATTGGCCTTATTCCCCGCCCTGTCATTACCATTAATGGAAATAGTATAAATACTTCCTTCCGTCAACACTGGTCCATCATCTTCAAATACATCATGACTGCCAAGTGTTCGTTTGGATAGATTCATTGAAATAGTATGAGGGGACAGTGTATCAACCGAACCGCCGGTTTGTTCAAATTTGATAGAGCTTTTATGAAGTTTTTCACTTAATTCATAAAAGATTTTCGGCTTGGAAATGTATGTTCTGGGGTCTGGATGGCCCAATGTTATGACAGGAGAGGTAACATCATATAATAAATCTTTTACCATAGGAACATTGGATGGGTTTCCGGCTCTATCTTCACCTTCAATTGAAATAGAATACACACTTCCATCTATGAGATTTGGAGAGTTGGCAATCTGCATATTAGGATGAATGCCTTCTGATAACTCAGTGCCTGTCAATGACTGGCGGTGAGTAGTCTGGTCTGGCTTTCCACCGGTCCGTTTCCAGGTGACAAAAGCATTGTTTAAAATTTCACTTAATTCATAACTAATGAACTTATTATTTACATCGGTGCTATCATCAAGATTAAAAATCGAAATAACAGGTGGAGTAAAATCATATTGTATACCAGGTATGCTCACCGGAACCGTAAAATTCATAGCCCTATCTCTGCCCATAAAAGTTATCTTATATATGGTTCCCTCAACCACTTTTGGCATGGATACCAGCATAACATTATCATGTAATCCTCTGGAGCGTTCAGTGTTAGATAATGGTATTTTATAAGGAGCGTTTGGGTCTGGGACACCTCCAGAACGTTCGATTGTAATTAATCCTTTTTCTAGATCTTCACTCAATTCATAACTCATATTTGCTTTTGGCAGAAAAGATAATGATTGAGGATAGGATATAGATATTGAAGGCACTGTAAAATCATAAAGTACATTTTCAATAATTATGGTTTCTGCAGAGTTTCCTGCTCTATCCGATGCATTATATTCTATTTGATATATACCTCCATCAACTAATGGCGGCTCATTAATCAATTGAATAGAATCGTGGACACCTCCATTCTGCTCATCATTAATTAGTTTAACCACATGGGGAGATGATGGATCCTTTATACCTCCTGTCCAGGTCCATGTTATAGAACCTTCAACAATCTTTTCTGAAAGTTTATAGGATACATTTTTATGATTGACTGCGGAGCCTGACACAGGATCAATATCCGTAAATTCAGGAGGGATCGCATCATATAAAATTTCAACATTTGAGGGTGCTTCTCCATGATTACCAGCAAGATCAATTCCAGTGAAGCTTAATGTATATATAGATCCATCTGTAAGAGAATCTTGATTTGCCAGATCAATTTGAATATGATCACCTTGTCTTAACTCCGCAGCTTCAAGAGTAATAATGTGTGGAGCTGATGAATCCATGGTGCCCTCTGTCTGCTCCCAACGGAATTCACCAGCTCGCAACGGTTCACTAATACTAAACGAGATTGTTGTTTTATTTATTGCTGCACCAACAGCCGGATAGATAATGCTTAAAACTGGTGGAGATATATCATAGTTAACAGAGTCAACGCTAAATGGTTTAGATTCATTGCCAGCCCTATCTAATGCTGATAATTCAAATCGATACATAGTACCATCATTAAAGTAAAAATCATCCCCAAGATCGTTTTCAATTACAGTTAATTTGAATAAGGAAGAATCGGTCTCAAATATATGAGGTGAATTGGGGTCCGGATCTCCTCCCATGTACTCCATTCTTATTTTCCAAGATTGGAGTACTTCTGAAGTATTAAATGACGAAGAGGTAAAATTTCTATACTCACCTCGATAGGGAGAATTGAATTCAACCACTGGCGGACTGATATCAAATAAAATTGAATCAATGTAACCTGGCACTGAAAGATTACCTGCTCGATCTGTTCCAGTTAATTCGATCCTGTAATAATGACTATCAATCAGAGAGGTTTGATTAATTGATTGGAACAAAGAATTGCCAAACAAAGATAATTCCATAGAATCAAGCTCCACAGATACAATAGAGTTATCTTGAAGTGACACCCACACTAAAGCAGCAGATTTTAGTGGCTCTGAACGGTCAAACCGGAACATGGGAGCATTGATAAAAGGCTTTGTATCCACATCCATAATGGGTGGAGAAATATCATAATTCAAACCAAGAATCTTACGCTGTGTAGCTTCGTAGCCAGTTCTTCCTTTACCCTTAAAAACTAAATCATATTTTCCACTATCAACCAGAGCAGAATCCAAACCCATATTTGTCTGATAATTCCCTTTCTTGAAAAACTGTTTTGGTAAAACATAATCTATGGAATCAATATACTGACCACTTGAAGTGGTTAGATACCAAACAACCTTCCCCCATTCCAGATAACTTTCATTCATAAATACCAGATCGGTATTATTCACGTACATCGAATCTTTCAAATTAGTGAACCAGAATATGGATTCTGTACCATCAGGATTTAATCTGAAATCATTCACTAGGACACCATTTGAATCGTATTCCATGATACGTGTCAGTTGAGTAACAGGATCAAAATAATGATCCCACCATCTTATTGTCTTACCAGATGGCTGTCGAAACCATTCTTCTTTTGATAAATATCCTAATGAATCATATTGAAATTTTGCTTGTCCGTATAAAAAAGCATTCACATCGAAAAATGCATGAAGTATTAACTGATCAAGTTCGTTATAATCTAAAATTGAGAACCTGTCTGTCCAGTCTTTTACAGTGTCGATGCCATAAACATATTCGATATAATCAACTGCTTTGACTTCCATCCCGAAAAGGACCTGTTGTAATAGTTGACCTTTTCTTGGATAAACATTCTTACTGATCAGGATATTTAGAGAATCATAAGTATAAATCTCAATCTTTGAAGAATCACCGTTCTTTCCAACAAAAGTTTTTCTGAGCAAGACATCATCTTCATTATAATCAGCGACTATATGTGATTTTAAGCGAGTTTTATTCTTTGGTATAGACTGGTCGCTGATAAAATCGATTTCGTTAAGATAAAATTTAGTTGTGATGGTTGAATTGGACGCAAGTAGTGCAATGAGCATTAGGGAGAACGCAGAGAGGGCACGCTTCATAGCCCTAAATTTAGTGTAACTGTCTTACAGGGGAAATGGTGAGTTTTTATAAAAACTATTTGTTAATCTGGCCACGACTTGCAGCCAATTTACGCATATCTACAACCGAATCGGTTTCATCTACGATTTCTACACCCAAAAGTGTTTCGATAGCATCCTCAAGAGTAATGATACCAGCGAACTGTTTAAATTCATCTTCCACAACAAACAGGTGTTCCCTGCGTCGAACAAACTCATCCAGTATTGTCCCTATAGAATCCTGTTCCTGAATTACATGGACAGGATTTGATAATTCTTCCATGGTAATATCAAAATTATCTTCCGCTTTACTTTTAATGAGATTATAGCGCCTGACAAGACCTATTATGTTATCCAGTGATTCGTCATAAATAGGAATACGGGAAAAAATAAGATTATCATGTTCATCTAGAGCCTGACGAACGGTCATATTTTTTTCGAGTGCGAATACAACTGAACGTGGTGTAAGCACCTCTTCCACTCGAATTTTATCTAATTGAAGGATATTCTCAATGACAGTGCTTTCGTCTTGCTCAATTGTTCCCTCATCTTCACCCATTTCTGCCATAGCGATGACGTCCTCTTTTGTGACCATGTCCTGTTTTATGTCAGGCTTCAACCAATTAGAGAGAATCTGAAGCAGTGCCACAAATGGAAACAATAGCACCATCATTGCACGGGTGATATATCCGGTTGGAACTGCCAATTTTTTCCAGTAATGAGCGCCAATTGTCTTTGGAATAATTTCAGAAAAAATGAGGATCGACAGAGTGAGAATTCCTGACATAATTGCCACCCATTTACTTCCCAATATATCATAGGTTACTGCACCGACCCCAGCCGCACCGACTGTATTTGCAATAGTATTCAATGATAGAATTGCCGCCAGCGGTCGATTAATATCTTCTTTTAATCTTTCAAGGAGTTTCCCTGATTTTGGATGCTTTTTCAGCATGATTCCCACAAAGGAACGATTCATAGAGAGTAAAACAGATTCCAGCAGAGAACACAGGAATGAGACTCCAAGGGCCAGAAAAAAATAGAGTATTAGGGATGACATTTAGTTTGAATTTAGTCTACGCTTGGATCAGACTGCAATGTCAATCGTCGGAAATATGGAAGCCAAGGTATATAAGTTAAACCCATGATCAGGATCCCAAAAAACTGAACCCCTATGATATAAAATGGCCAACCACCTACCAAAAATGGACTATCTGATAGAGGACGAGCAGACAGGTACCAGTAATTCCCATTCACTAACTGGTTCAATATGGTCATTATGAAACAAAATCCATTGGTAATCAGAATGGTATTTAAGAATGCACTCTTTCGAAGACGCATACCTCCCACTACCATTAGCCAAATGACATTCAAGATGATCATTGTATGAGAGAAAAAGAATATAAAGATCCCGAAAGAGTTCCAAATACCACTCAAGTCTGGAGTAAATATTGCCTGGGAAGCTCCAGAAATACCCCAAAAGTAGGATAGTTCAAATGCAGATTGGCGCTTGCTGTAAAGTGCCCATGAGGACAAAAATAAAGAGAAACCACACATGTGTAGGGCCATATCAGATGAGTAGTCCCAAAGTCCACTAATAATTAACAATGAATCGTTTACTATTTCCTGACCAAGAGTAAAAATGATTAGTATGATAGCCATGACCCTTCTCTGTGAATCATTCATGAATATCTTTCCTGAAATTGGTACAGTAAACCAAAGAATAATTGCAAAACCGATGTATAGTAAATGAGTCACACTATAAGAATTAGGCGGAATGAATTCGGGCATCAGGTTTCTTTCTTGCGCAAATAAAACATTGGAATATTCAGGATACAGAATAGTCCAAATGCTACCATTTGGACATTAATAAGATACCAGGGCCATTCACCAAAAACCAAAGGGCTTTCTGTTGGTGGTCGTTCCAAAAGGTACATATAATTGGCATCCAACAGCCAGTCCACAAGCATCACTGGCCAGATTACAATATTAGAAATAATCATAGTCTTTAACATAGCCCATTTTCTACATCTATAGCCATCAATGACAGCCATCCAAATACAAACTAAGATAATCATTGCATGATGCGCATGGAATAAAAATACACCCAGATAATTATCAAAATCTGTCATATCCGGTGTTAGCATAGCCTGAAAAGCCCCTCCCAAACCCCAAAAGTACGTTACCTCATACAATAACTGGTTAGGGCGTAGCAGAAGGATTACCGAAAAAATCATAGCTAAATGACAAAAATGGAGTGGAAGATCCAGTGCCAATGTTAATTCTCGCACCTGTGCACGATTCCAGTAGTCTAATATCTCCTGTCCAATTATAAAAGCAAGCATAGCCCAGACAATTGTTTTACGCTGTTGATTGTTCAGATATTGTTTTCCTAAAAGAGGAACGATAAACCATATACTTAGCCATGCGAGCAGGTAGCTCACATGTAATGTGTCAAACAGTTGGAGATTCTGTAACTTTTGATGCACGTTGATATCTAATTCCAAAAGGTAAATATACTAAAGCAAAATGGAGTAGCCCTGCAATCTCAAGACCGATTAAGTGCTCCGGAAAATCTCCGATAATAAATGGGTTGTCCACGATCGGAGGATCACAGATATACATATAATTAGAATCCAAGATCCAATTGATACCTCCCACAATAGGCAGAAGGATCTGTGAATAAAGAAAGATCCGCCACCACGACCCTTTTCGTGGTGTAAAGCCTAAGTACATTGTACAAAAAAGTGCAGATAAAATTATACCCCCATGAGAAAGATAATATTCAAAGAATAAAAAACCTTCTGTACCTTGAGTGAATTCTGGAGTCACAAGTGAATGAAAAGCACCTGGAATTCCCCAAAAATACAGACATTCATAGAGCCATTGTTTTCGGTAAAAAATGATTACACCAGAGATTATAGCGGATAAGCCACATAAGTGCAGTGGGAGGTTATTGTAGATATCCCAGCCGGTTACATGATTAACATAAGGATGTATCAAAATTGAACGGGCAATAAGAATAATACCTATAACTTTTGCTAATAATTCCAGTTGTTTATTCTGTAAGAATTTTGCTCCATAAAGAATACCAAAAATAATGACCGATGACCAGAGGATGGTCTGCCACCATAGACTACTTAAAGGTTCAAGTATTTCGTGTGGAGAGGACAATGTTTATTGGAAGTATAAAAAAATGATATTTAATGGAATGTGTTGTTTATTTTTCATTTTTAAAAATACGTTGTCGTCAGTAATTAAATTATATTCAAGTTTTACTAAGGTTTTTTTAAAACAAATTTCAAATAGACAGCGGAACCATCCTGAAAAGCATTATATATTTTACTGTCTTTCACACCAGCAAAATCACGGAAAGCCGATTGGATAAACGATGGAACCTTTTCATCAATTGTCAGCATTTTTCGTTCGTGAATGAGATCCAGCGCGTTCAATACCTGTGGCGTGATAGTCCCCTCTTCCTTGATTTCGAAACCGGCGTTTAAAAATATGGAGTTTAGCTGGGAGCCATCCTCTGTACCTCGTAGGTCTACCCATGAAAATGATCCTCCTGGCTTCAATACACGAAATACTTCATTTACAAACTGCTGCATATTGCCGTAACAATGGCTTGATTCTACATTCATAACCACATCATAAGATTCATCCTCAAAGGGAAGATTCTCTGCATCACCCTCGACAAATGACAAATTGTCCTGCGCATTATTTTTATTTGAAAAATTCACGGCATTTGCAGAATAGTCCATTCCGATCATATAACCAGGTTTCAATATTCTTGCAACATAGCTGGCACCCCCACCACGACCAGAGCCCACTTCCAATACTTTTTTTCCTTCCATATCAACTGCTGATGCAACATGATGATATAGCTGGATAAAATATCGATCCTTTTCAGAGTCTTCAGCTAAATCAAGCTGGGAGCCATCCAGTTCAGCGTAACCATAGTTCATGAAATTCCAATCTGGTAGCTGGTATTTCTTGGCCATAATCTGGTACCATTTTTTCCACATGGCTCTCTTCAAACGAGGTGAAAGCTCTATAAGAAACTTAAAAAACTTAGATATCATAACGTGCGTGAGATCACAGAGAATTATATTTTAAACAGTGTATTATATCATTACGGGAGGCGGGCTTACCTCCTTGGTTGATCGAATCATTCGCCACCATTGTCTGCCTCCCCTTCCTCATTTTCTTTTTCAATTTCTTCCTCAATAAATCTAATGCTGTGGATTGGTACAGTCCATATTTTTCCATATTCATCCTTGATCATGTATCGAGTAGGAAAATGAATTATAGACTCAATAATACATTCACTTCCCGCAGAAATATGACCGCCGACCTCACTATGGTCTTTAGTCAGTTGAACAGGGGTACCCACATCAATTCCTGCATGATGTTCCGATGATTTGTGAAATAGTTTATCCATGAAACCTCAAAATGTTGTTTTTTCAACCACATTTTTCTCTACATCTTCCTTGTAGAATAGAATAGGTCGTAGTTGTTTATCTGAATAAAATTTTAATTGATCTGTTCTGTGTGGAGATCCATTTTGGCTAAAGTTGCCATAACCGATGACACCTTCAGCTCGTATAGAATCGCCAAATTCGATGATAGCCACATAAGTATCCCCACCTATTAATGTCTGGGTGTTATCACTATTTGGCATGTAATAGGATGTCCGAAAGACACCATAGGGATCACCGGGAGCTCCATTGGCCGGCAGGTTCAGTTCATCTCTTTTCAATCTGAAGACTTCTCCCCAGAATACATCCAGTCTACCGAATTTTTCTTTCACATCTTTTGCAGCACCATATAAGACATGGACAGCTAGGTCTCTATCCTTTAATCCATCTGGACGCTGGATGGGACTCTTCGGTGTCCATTGAAGAGCAAAATCTTCAGGAAAGTTCATATCATCTACCCACGCTTTAAATAAAACACTTCCTCGGCTAGCATTATCTGATGTTCTGTCCCATTTTTCCAAAACACGTACAGCCTCCTTAATTTTCTGATCACGAGACAATGACGCAGCATCCAACAGATCGTCCAATAACCTATCAGCTAATTCCATGTGGGTGGAAAATTTATATTCTTTGAATTCGTCAAAGGTAATGTGCTCATCTTCATCCATTAATCTTGCGGAACGCTGGGCCCGAAAACCCATTTCCTCTGGCGCCATGTATCCTGGAAAGTGGTGAGCTTCCACTTCAACGGGAAAGGTAGTGGTCCACGGAGGATCGTTTGCATTTTGAAGCCAGCCACTTTCCGGATTCAATACTCGAGGTAGATCAGTATAGGTATGGATACCCTTCCACAAGGTTTCAGATGTATTTCCAGGTACCACGCCAGACCAGTCATAGTTACCTTCAGATCGGATAGGCGTTTGACCCCCAAAAAGATGCAATATATTCCCGTTTTTATCTGCATACATGATGGTGAACATGGGTGTCTGCATATCCTGAATGCTAGCTTCAAATTCTTCCAGGTTCGAAGACAATGCCATATTCCATCGCTCTTCAAAAATCTGGCTAGCATCCAACCCAACCACACTCAGGGCCAGTGCCTTGTTACCTTCCTCTTTGATCACTGGTCCATGTATGGATCGTTTGACTACTAATGTTTCAGTTCGACTTGAATCGTCCACTTTGACCTGAATCTCTACAGAATCGATTTCAAAGGATCTCACGTCATCATCAAACTCATAGCCTCCATCAGCCAAAGTTAATTCATAAAGGTCTGCACCATCATGAGTGTTTACCGTATGGGTCCAGCCAAGATTTTCGTTGAACATAATTCCAGTTGATGGCGAACCGACCAAATTGGCTCCGTAAATATTGTGACCTGGAATATTGAAATGAAATTCAAACCATGTGAATAGGTCTCCCCACATTAGGTGTGGATTTGCCAATAACAATGGTTTCCCTGAAGCAGATCGCTTTGGGCCCACGGCCCACGCATTGGATCCCTTTGGCCAACTATGAATAGTTGATTTCAATTCGTCAGGATCAATTATGAATGTGAATTGAATCAACCGCAGAGCATGCCCCATTAAGTCTTTCATGGTTACGGGAAGGACCACTTTCATTTCTTCAGAAATATTGTCTGGATTTCTGTTTGCATAATCGTTTATACCATCTAGGAATGACTGTAAAAGATCACGGTTTTTCTCTGATTGCTCTTCTGCCCATTTCTCTGAAAGCTGGGGAATAGAATTCATCCAGACCCATGTATCACTCTTCAAAAGCTTCTCGCCCCAATATTCTGCGCCTTTTCCACGAGCCTGACCATACAACCGTAGAAGAAGATCACCATGGGCATGCGCTTGAGACCAGCCAAAAGCATAAAATAGATCCGGTGTATTTTGAGAATATATATGCGGAATTCCGTATTGATCCCAGAGGATCTCAACATTCTTAGGTGGTTCTGAACAAGAGAACACACACAGAGCTAGGGTCGGAATAATTAATTTTATTCGCACAGTAATAAATAATTCTGATATGAATTTAAACAGACCATTTAAGATTTTTTCTTCTTTTCTTATTCAACTAATGACAAGCTTTCCCTAAGCTATTTACCAATATACTATTATGATTTATTTTCTAATTGCGTTCAAAGAATGATTATAATCTTTGACAATAGTTGCAGACATAAGTACCTCTGCCTGCTACTTTTATTTTAAGGATTATATTTTCACATCTTTTACAAGCATAACCAGCATGGTCAAAAATAAATAATTCATTCCTGTAGGACCCGGGAACCCCATCATTGAATGAAAAGTTTATGAATGTTGTACCATTATATTTTATAGCTTTAGCGAGAATGCTTTTTATAGCACGGTACAGTCTGTTCGATTTAACCTTGGAAATTGAATTCGAAAGAGAACTTGGATGGATCCTGGCTGTCCACAGCGACTCATCCACATAAATATTTCCAAGCCCCGCTATAAATTGCTGATCCAGAAGCAACGCCTTTATCTGCCTCCTACGCTTTCGCAAACCAGCAAACAACCATCGCTCAGTAAATAAATCTGAGAATGGTTCCATACCATTTTTACTATCAAATACTGACCAGGAATCAAACCAATAAATACGCCCGAATTTTCGCGTATCTTGGAATACCAGTACCTTGTTCTTCAGCTCAAAGAATGCAGAAATATGTTTCACCTTTGGACGTTTAATATCAGTATATAGTTTACCTGTCATTCGCAAATGGATTGGAATATATCCATTTTCGATTTTGAGAATTATGAATTTTGCCCTTCTAAATACATCCTTAATCTCACTATCTACAATATGGTCATTAAATTCGCCGATTTTAATATTATCCAATACTTTTGGCCAAAGTATGTTGAATGACTTTATTTTCTGCCCAACGAGTTCAGGCTTTAGGTGCCTGACAACGGTTTCAACTTCAGGCAATTCAGGCATGGTTTTTACTAATTAAAAAGCAATATTCAATGAATATCCACCCACACTATTCAGCACACCAAAGTCACGGACCACATAGTCCAACTGAATCCGTGGACCTCTGGGGATCTTATAATTCAATCCAGCACCAATAGTAAATTGATTGGCCAATTGTTCCTCAATAGTTTTCTGCTCATCATTAGAAAAATCAGAGTCTGTGAATTCTTCTAGAAATATATATGATGAACCGGCTCGGATTGAACCGATTCCCATAAATGTATACTCTAGGCCAATATTCAAATATTCATAATTATTATTTGGGTGTATTGCATCACCAGCAATAGTCAATTTGGACATTTTATCATTGATTACATCATAACTGATACCGGCTCTAAAAATTAATGGTAAGGGCCATCCTTGTGTATCCAAATGAGAATCAATCTTATCATTATTCCCAAAAATAGTTTCATCAATATCAAAGTCTCGCTCTGTATCATAACCCTTGAGCATCATTTTGCTACCAAAGTTAGAAATACTCATTCCGATCCGTATCCCTCGGTTCTTTGTCACAAACAGGCAACCAAGATCAGCAGCAATAGTGCTGGCATTCATGTGCCAAATACTCTCTTGTATAAGCTTAATATTGAGTCCAAAGGAGAATCTATCTGTGAGTTTTCTGGCGTAGGACGTTGCCAGCGCTAGATTGCTTACCTGAAATAATTCGCCCGTTCCTTCCGGTTCTTTTATGGTTCTGACTCTCATCTCATCCATGTTCACGGACGTAATAGCCATTCCAAGTGTCCCGGCACGACCCATGGGAATCACAGCAGCGCCGTGAGTAAAGTTTATATCCACGAACCATGGAGCATAATAAAAGTGCGTCGTAGGACGATTGATGGAGGTAATACCGGCCGGGTTCCAATACAGTGCAGTAGCATCATCTGCAACAGATGTAAATGCTCCTCCCATGGATAATGATCTGGCCCCTACACCAATATCCAAAAATGATGCGGACGTTGTCCCCACATTACTCTGCCCCACAAGAATGCCTGACATAAGAATAATAGATATTATGTAATATTTCTTCATTATTTAATTAATGCAAATTTGCTTGTAAAGTCACCCACTTCAGACTCCACATGATAAATATATAACCCGTAAGATATCTCAAGACCATCCTTACTCAACATGTTCCAGGAATAGGTTCCATTCTCGTTGATGCTGGAGTGGTGCAATGTATTGACAAGGTACCCGTTAAGTGTAAAAATTCGAATAGTGCACTCTATCGGTAGATTAATAAAATCTAATTTACGTTCACCTCGACCAGATTCTACCGTAAGCCGGGGTTCCCATGCTTCTGCAACCACATAGGGATTCGGGATGACCGCAATATCATCTAATTCTGCATTTGCCAGATCTGTATTAATGCTGGATGATTTGGTTGTGAATGAATATATATCATCCTCAGAGAATGGTATATCGATAGTGATACGGAATACGTCCCCAGCCTCCACATCAATAATGTCTTCAAATGAAGTATCAATAACGGTCGTATCTTCACTTGTGATCACTTCTGACACATTTTCATAAGGATCAAAAACCACAAACATATAGGGAGTGATCTCACCCTCGTAGGGCATGATTAATATAGCTTCATCTCTGTCCCACTCATCATCACTATCTGTGTCAAATATACGGTAGCCCATTGTATCGCCATGGGTCAAGTTGTAAATATTAAATGGTGACGCGACACCATAATTATCTGTGCTCACCGATTCGCCAATGTTTCCATCAAATACTAATTCGAAATTAGCTGGGTAAACCCTGGAATCAATGATCTCCCAACCATAATTGCTGTTTCCGCTGGTAAAACCGGATTCATCTGTATTGACACCTAATGAGGCATTCTTAACCTTGATCTGCATTCCGTCAAAAATTCTGTTATCATTACCACCATCCAAATATTGGCTCTGGTAAATAGGATAATATTTATAAGATATTTCATAGGTGGTTTCATCTACAAGTGAGCTCAAAGTATCTATGGTCAGTATTCCACTTTCATAGTCCACACTAAAATCAACTATATCTGAATAGGTTAGCGTATTATCCTGATTTGTTAAGACCAATGTAGCTGAATCAATATGTGTATGGGTTAAACTTGCGATACCTCCCAGGAAAACCACATTCTCTTTCTTGGTCTCTTCGTCTCTAACATAATATTGAATTTTTGGTTGTTCTTCTATCTCTTCAAATTCCAAAGAATAGGGACGATTATCAGGTATTTCATCAAACATAATTGTTTCAAGAACAATCTTACCAGTAGATGGTCCGGCGGTATGTTCAACGATACTACTTCCATCAGCATTAGTATTGGGTGGTATATAACCGGCTGCAGGAGCACTAGGTACAGAAATACCAGCATTCTCACTCAAATTTGTCACTATCCCTTTTCTGTCAAGATCCACAATGATGGAACATTCAGACGGTGCGATAGGCAACAAATTGTCCGACTCACTGAAACCTAATTCATAAAAATCCAGATCATATCCTTTGTCATAAGCTGTTACAGCATAGTAGTAGGTTTGGCCATTAACCAAATTTGAATCTACATAGAGATATTCAAGGCCAGTATCTTCACCCATATCAAACTGAACACCATTGAAACCTATGGGATGTGGACCTTCGAGACTATCTATTAGGTCAAATATTTCAAGGGGCTTCTTGAATGTAACATTTCCATATGTATCAGTGATGACATAAGAATCAATAAATGCCGGGTCAGTGCTGCGGTAGATACGGTACCCCTCAAAATCATTTCCATAGATAGGATCCAAAGAATTCTCGGCTTTACTATCCCAAGAAAGAATGGTTTTTTTATCACCAGAGGTAACATTGAGCGTTGGTTTGAGAGGCGGTTTTGCGAAGCTATAATCATTATCATAAATATTTTGCATTGTAACCGTATTTCTCAAAATATCATCAAAGTCATTACCGAAAACCATTGACACTGCAAATTTCTTTTGCTCTCCAGGCTCCAACGAAATAAATGCGGATCCATATAAATAGGTTTGATCGATATTGCTTCCAGCAACATCAAATCGTCCTGGTTGGAGCTGACTCCACATAACCTCATCATTATCTGGTTGGATACTAGGATAAGGTGCTGAATAAAAGCTTGTCAATCCAATCTGGTCGGACTCATCATTATCAGTAATCTCAAAGTTTGGCTCACCCACATCTGGGATTCCATTTCCTTCTGTTCCATCCTCGTCCGGACCAGTATATTCATAGTGGAATGATCCCAGTCCATCTGCACCTATATCATCCCTCTCTGCAAGCCAGTCTCCATCATTATCGATACCATCAAACTGGCTCTCATCTATCATACCGTCATTATCATTGTCAATTCCATCATTAGGATTTCCGGGTGACTCAAGGAAGCTCCATCCAAAGTAAACCGGACTAAAGCCACCATAGGAATTACTCCAACCGTCATGGTCCCACTGGTATACAATATCATTATCAACATCAAACCAGGCATCATCATCACTGAAACTGCTGGGGCCACCCACATCAGCATCACCGTACATACCAAAAATAACGCTGTCTAAACGAGAGGTACCCACATTGGTGATCCAATACGTAAAAATAATTATATCTTCCGCTGCCGGATGGTTCCA
>CAZECA010000027.1:16496-21028 GCA_964510385.1 uncultured bacterium | reverse complement strand
AACGGCCATTGTTGGCGTGTATGAAGAAGATACAATGGGAACTGTTTTTAATACCTATTCAATCACATGGTCACAGCCCTGGCGGATCATAGTGTACCATCATATTCTCCTCCCCCTAGCTGGCTTGGCTGGCTGGATACTCACCAAAGTGTGGATGGCCGGTTATTCACTCATCAACTGCGTTTTTGGATGTGATTGGTTTATGGGTAGCAAATTGGCCAATATTGTTGCATACGCATCCAATATAATTTGTCCACCATCATTACTATGTGGAGCCGGTTCAGGTGGGTGCGGTGGCTGTGGCGGTTGCGCGGGCGGTGCTTGCTTATCAGGAAGCGGTGGGTGCGCATATGGTCCTGAGGCGGACCTGGCATCACTGACCGGTACTGAGACTGCAGCTGGTGTGATTCTCACTGTTTTTCTATTTCTATTGTTACTATCGGCCATTGGCTATGTCCTCTCCGTACTCTCTGTTGGAGAGACCCTAATGTTCGTTATTTTCAAGAAAAAATCTGATGATGATAATGTCTTGGAACAAAAAGATGAGGATGAAATGAAAGAGGAAGAGGATGATATGGATATGAATGAGGATGCAGATGGCACTGATGATGATGCGGGTGATACTGATGAAATTTCTGAAGAAGAATCGTCTGATTAATCATAATTCTATCCTAGAATAATACGTATGACCAGTCCTCGAAAAGAGGTAATTTCAAGGGTTTATAGTGAAGATCTTTCGTGCCGATCTTGAGGTCGGATTAAAAGATAAGCTTTTTGACATTGCCAGTGAGTCTCTGGGGATGGACGATATCCATTTTTCAGAGAACACATTTCCGTGCACGATCCATTCTGAAAAGACCACCCATGGATATTACTTAAAGGGAAAGTTAGACATTTCCATGCTCGATGAGTGCGATAGATGTCTCTCAAAATTTCAATCTGAGCGAGAGATTGACTTTTTGATTTTGCTGACCAGCGATGATGATTTAGTGAACAATGATGAGCATGATATTATTTACTTTACCGAACAGGATAACGCCGTAAATATCGCACCTGTTCTTTCAGAATATATCTTACTAGATCGTCCTCTAAAGGAGCTCTGTACGGAAACATGTAAAGGGTTGTGTACTTCCTGCGGATGTGATTTGAATGCAGACAGTTGTAGCTGCACGAATGACAAGACTGATTCCCGCTGGGATGCACTAAAAAAAATAAATTGATATAGGAGAATGTGGAGTAAATATGGCTCTTCCAAAGACACGCATATCTAAAGCACGGGGCAGAAAGCGCCGTACACATTACAAAGCTGGTCACGTACAGACCGCAAATTGCCCACAATGCAGCCAGGCAAAAATGCCACATCGCGCATGCCCTAACTGCGGTTACTACCGTGGGCGACCTGTTGTTTCTGCAACGGAGTAGATCTATTTCATGAAAATAGCTATAGATGCCATGGGTGGAGATAATGCACCCGAGGCAGTGGTACATGGTGCCCTAGAGGCACTAAAAACCGATCCATCTCTTCAGATCACCCTTCTTGGGAATGAGGATGCTATATCACCTCTCTTATCTGATATTAATTCTGAACAGATTCACTTTATCCCTACAACTGAAGTAGTCAGCATGAATGATCTGGGATCCAGAGTATTGAAAGACAAAGCAAATTCATCTTTGGTAAGGGGAATCAAACTATTGAAACAGAATGAGGCCGATGCTCTCGTCAGCGCTGGACATACAGGGGCCATGATTTCTGCAGCAACATTAACTCTAGGAAGGATCGAAGGCGCCCGAAGACCTGCACTGGGGGCCTATATGCCTACAGCAAATGGTGGTAAGATCATCTGTGATGTGGGTGCCAATCCCAACGCAAAACCTCGCCATCTTATGCAATTTGCCATCATGGCATCCCTATACATTGATCACGTTGAGACTGTAAAGGAACCTAAAATTGGGCTCATCAATATTGGGGCAGAACCGGGAAAGGGTAGTGAATTATATGTAGAAGCATTTGAATTACTGAAAAATGAATTCCCCAACTTTATAGGCAATGTGGAAAGCCGGAACATATTTACTACTGAGGCAGACGTTCTTATTTGTGATGGGTTTGTCGGCAACACATTGATCAAATTCGCAGAAGGTTGGATCAGTTTTTTCAGTCAATTTATCAAAGATAATATAAAAGAAAAATTCTCTTACAAAGTGGGAGCCAAAATGCTCCTGCCAGTATTAGATTCCATTAATTCACAATACGATTATGAGGAGCATGGCGGATCACCCCTGCTGGGCGTGAATGGAGTGTGTATCGTTGCCCACGGAAGTTCAAATGCCAAAGCCATTCGTAATTCTATTTTACTGGCCAAAAAATCTGTAGAGGAACACTTGATCGAGGATATCAAGGCCGGCCTGTCTGAACATATGGAGAGCAATGGATCATGAGAGCGACCATCACATCTACAGCCCGATTTCTCCCTGAACGTACCCTTACTAATCAAGATCTGGAAAAAATGGTGGATACCTCAGATGAATGGATACGGAGTCGAACCGGTATCGAAAACCGCCACTTAGTTTCTGAGGGACAGGCCACCTCTGACATGGGTACCGAGATCGCGAAAAAGATCTTGGAGCGTTCCGGAAAATCTCCAAAAGATATTGATCTAATCCTCGTTGCAACCAGCACACCCGACTATCCCGTTGTATCCACCGCAGCGCTGGTCCAGGATAAGATTGGCGCAGAAAATGCGTGGGGATTTGATATTGTGGCAGCGTGCACAGGATTCGTGTATGCCATGGAAACCGGGGCAAAGATGATTGAATCTGGCCGCTATAGAAATGTTATTGTCATTGGGGCGGATACCATGAGTTCTATTATCGATTACACAGATCGAAATACCTGTGTGATATTCGGTGATGGAGGTGGTGGTGTTCTGCTTGAGCCAACAAATTCAGATCACGGTGTACTGGACTCTATTCTCCATACAGATGGGAGCGGGAGCCAGTATTTGACCGTACCGGCCGGAGGCAGTCTGAACCCAGCGTCGAAGGATACCATAGAAAAGGGCATGCACTACGTCTATCAGGATGGTAAAACTGTTTACAAATTTGCAGTGAAAAATATGGCCGATGTAAGCAAGAAGATCCTAGACCAGAATGACCTCAATGGTGAAGATATTAAATTGTTCATCCCGCACCAGGCCAACAAACGCATAATTGATGCCGCCGCCAAACGGTGTGGCCTAAAAAAGGAACAGGTATTGGTGAATGTTAACAAATATGGTAATACGACAGCAGGCACGATTCCTATCGCACTGGATGAGGCAGTAGAAACGGGGCGCTTGGAAGAAAATGATCTGTTATTGTTTGCGGCATTTGGAGGTGGATTTACCTGGGGAAGCATGCTCCTACGCTGGGGAGTTACACCATGAACCTAGCCTTCCTCTGTCCCGGGCAGGGTTCTCAAAAAGTAGGAATGGGGCAAGATCTCTATGAACATTCTGATCTGGCAAAATCTCACATTGACAAAGGAATTAAAATTCTTGGTGTTAACATTGCTGACATTATGTTTAATGGCCCGGAGGACAAGTTAAGAGAAACAAAATACACCCAGCCGGCTCTATACATAACATCTGTCACGATTGGTATGCTATTGAAAGAAAAAGGCGTTGTACCCCATTGCGCTGCCGGTCACAGTTTGGGTGAATATTCTGCCTATGCATTGGCAGGCGCATTTGATTTTGATACTGGTCTGGAGCTGGTAAGGGTTCGAGCAGAGAGTATGCACGAGGCAGGTAAGACCAATCCCGGTACCATGGCAGCCATCATCGGATTGGATAATGATCAGGTAAACACTCTCACTGATGAAACAGATGGGATTGTTGTTTCAGCTAATTTTAATTCACCCGGTCAGGTTGTTATTTCTGGTGAAGTAGATGCCGTAAATTCTGCCATGATAATAGCAAAAGAATCTGGAGCCAGGATGGCTAAGCAATTAAATGTGAGCGGCGCCTTCCACTCTCCACTAATGTCCAGCGCGAGAGAAGACCTTGCAGAAAAGATAGAATCCATCGAAATTAACGATTCGATGATACCTGTTTATACAAATGTTAGCGCATCACCGGTCACTGGCGCTGATGATATACGATACGCCATGATCCATCAATTAGAGAGCCCTGTCTTGTGGTCACAAACCATCCACAATATGTCCGATAATGGTGTAACCGATTTTATGGAGGTCGGTACGGGACGTGTGCTTCAGGGGTTATGTAAACGGATCGATCGTTCGCTCAATACCAGCGGCGTCGAAAACTGGGAACAGATTCATGCTTGATCTTACTGGAAAAGTGGCACTGGTTACCGGAGCATCTCGAGGAATTGGCAGATCCATAGCCTCGACCCTCTCCCATGCTGGTGCACATGTAGTTTGTGTTAGTAGAAATAAGACTGATGTAAGTGCGGTGGCTGATGGATTACCAGATGCGTCTGCCCTTTCCTGTGATGTATCGTCAGCCGATGGATTTGGAGAATTGGTAAGCTCC
>CAZECA010000027.1:3105-16486 GCA_964510385.1 uncultured bacterium | reverse complement strand
AATAATGCAGGTATCACACGAGATAGTCTTATAATGCGCATGAAGGAAGAAGACTGGAACATGGTGATAGATATCAATCTAAAAGGTGCATTTAACGGTATCAAAGCTGCCATGCGGCCTATGATGAAACAGAAGTCGGGACGTATCATCAACATCTCATCAGTCGTTGGGCTAACAGGAAACGCTGGGCAGGCCAATTATGCTGCATCAAAAGCAGGCCTTATCGGACTTACAAAATCTACCGCAAAAGAATTATCCTCTCGAGGAATTACGGTCAATTGCATCGCGCCTGGCTACATTGCCACTGATATGACCGATGATTTAAGCGATGATGTGAAAGAAAATCTAGAAAATCAAATACCCTTGGGACGAATAGGAGACCCGGATGATATTGCCCATGCTGTTCTGTTTCTTGTGTCAGATGAGGCATCATATATTACCGGACAAACTCTTACCGTTGATGGTGGTATGATTATGACATAATAAGGAGGAAAACTATGTCAGCAACACTGGATAAAGTAAAGGAAGTTGTCCTGGATAAATTGGGAGTTGAAGAAGGTCAGGTAACCGCCGAAGCTCACTTTATGGATGACCTGGGAGCCGATTCACTGGATACAGTTGAATTAATAATGCAGCTGGAAGAAGAATTCGGAATTGAGATCCCAGATGAAGATGCTGAAAATATCACTACAGTCGGCGCAGCCGTTGAGTATATTGATAGCAAGTCATAAAAATGTCTAAACGTCGAGTTGTAATCACCGGTCTGGGGGCACTTGCTCCTAACGGCAACACCGTTACCGATTTCTGGTCCAGTTTATTGGCCGGCCAGAGCGGGATCCAGAAGATCACATATTTTGATACAGAGAATTTTACTGTCAAGATCGCGGGTGAGCTTACGGATTTCTATTCTGAAGACCACTTCGACAAGAAAGAGATACGCAAGCTCGATCCCTTTTCCATTTATGCATTGGTCACAGCTCAAGAAGCATTGGACCATTCAGGATTGAATCTGGGATCCATTGACAGGGATCGAGCCGGTGTGATAATTGGTTCTGGTGTTGGCGGTATCCAAACTCTGGAGGACCAGCATCAGATATTGTTGGAAAAAAGCCCTCGGAGAGTTTCCCCATTCTTTGTTCCAAAAATGATTGCTAATATTGCCGCCGGACAGATTGCCATAAGGTTCGGATTACAGGGGCCAAACTACACCATCGTGTCTGCGTGTTCATCTGCTTCTGATGCTATTGGACAGGCATTTCGTAAGATCCAGTATGGTGAGACAGATATCATGCTTACCGGCGGAAGCGAGGCATCCGTTACGCCAATGACTGTTGCCGGGTTCGGCAATATGAAAGCTCTGTCATCTTCATACAGCGAGGAACCGGAACTTGCCAGCCGACCATTCGATCTGGAGAGGGATGGATTTGTGCTGGGTGAGGGTGCCGGAATGCTGGTCCTTGAATCTTTGGATCATGCTGAAGCCAGAGGTGCCAATATTTTGGGAGAATTAACCGGGTACGGGGCAACTGACGATGCCTTTCATATTACCCAGCCTGCTGAGGGTGGATCCGGTGCCGTAAAAGCCATCCAACTGGCGCTGAAAGATGCAGGTGTGGCTCCCACAGCAATTGATTATATCAATGCCCATGGTACATCCACTCCCTTCAACGATAAATCAGAGTCAGCAGCCATTCGAACTGTATTTGGTGATCATGCGGCAACACTAAAAGTTAGTTCAACTAAATCCATGACCGGTCATTTACTTGGTGCCAGTGGTGCGATCGCTGCAGTGGCATGTACAAAAACACTTCTGGATGACAAGGTACCACCAACGATTAATTATACAACTCCAGACCCTGAATGTGACCTGGACTATATCCCCAATTCATGTCAGGATTTGGAATGCAATACAATCATGATGAATGCATTTGGTTTTGGCGGGCATAATGCAGTACTCGTATTGCAAAAGTGGAGAGCATGATTACTTATGCTGAAGTCGATTAAAAGGCTTTTCAGCGATAACTCTTCCACATATACCCAACTCGAAAAGGACCTTGAATATACATTCAATGACTATTTCTATTTGTACCAGGCATTCACCCATAGATCAAAGAGTGCCAATCCTAAATACAATTATGAACGATTAGAATTCCTGGGGGACGCTGTCATTGATATTATTGTCAGCGAAGAATTGATGAGGGAGTTCCCCGCAGGTGATGAAGGTTTGTTGACCCAGAAACGTTCCGCTCTGGTTCAGCGTTCATTCCTTGCTTCCATGGGTAAAATATTAAATTTACTGGATTATCTTAATGTTGAAACATCTGTTAATCTGGATAATGAAAAAGTAGCCGTAAAGCAATTGGCAAATCTCTTCGAATCTTTGATCGGTGCTATTTATTCTGATGGCGGAATGGAACCCACAAGGCGGATCGTTCTAGATACTATTTGGCAGAATCGTAAAGAGGCCTGGCGATCTGTAAACTATAAAGGTCTGCTCATCGAATACTGTCACTCTAAGAATATTGACAATCCAAAATTTCTTATTTCAAATGTATCGGGCCCCGACCATCAAAAATTATTTGAGGTTCATGTGAAAATCGGGGAAGAGATATATCCATCAGGTATCGGTATGGAGAAAAAGTCTGCGGAACAATCTGCGGCACAGAATGCCCTAGAAATACTACAAGATTAAGTTTTTATTTCTTTGATCTGATCGCGGATCTTTGCCGCTTTTTCGTATTCCTCTTCATCAATGGCTTCCTGGAGCTTCTTTTCGAGTGACGGAAGAGAGGGCTCCCAGTCAGGAAAGTTAGGGGCCTCACCTTCATCCAGTCCAATATCAGGCATCATACCGGCCTCTGCCATGACATCCTCATGAACCAGTATTGGGGCCTGCAAACGAAGAGCAACTGCTAGGGCATCGCTTGGTCTGGAATCTATAGACCTTTCTCCAATACCATCACCTAAAAGTTCGAGTTTGGCAAAAAAGACACCCTCTTTTAATTCAGTTATTTTTACAGTAGTGAGTTTGCTCTCTA
Source organism: uncultured bacterium (assembly GCA_964510385.1). Taxonomy (GTDB): domain Bacteria; phylum Fidelibacterota; class Marinisomatia; order Marinisomatales; family TCS55; genus UBA2126. The sequence goes on along the minus strand of CAZECA010000027.1, from coordinate 13,448 downwards.
TACCATCTATAATATTACCAATTAGGTCATGGGTAAGTGGCCTGGGAGTCTCCATGTGCTCCAATGAGAGGGCAATAGACTGAGCCTCAAAGGCACCAACAATAACTGGAAGCCTTCTTTCGCCATCTAGCTCTTTTAGAATAACAGCATAACTCCTGCTAGGTGGATGGAATGAAATTTTTTGGACTTTTACTGCTATCATATGTGGATTATCCTCGTGAAAATATAGAGACTGATTTTAGCCCAGCACAATAGCTTTCTTAATCTTTTTCTTCCAAATCCGCTTTTAATTCTTCAATTGGCACAACTGGAGATGGATCAGATCCATGTAGAATAGCGCACCAATAGCTAACCCAGTCACCAAAATGAATTAGATGAAGAAAACGTTCAGAGGCAGTGGATCCGGACACTGAAATAGTGTGATTTGGTACATTTTTGCTGGCGATGAGTTTCCGTGTAATGTTTTGACGTAACTGGACCCTACTATGATCCTGCCCATCCGTTAGCCAAATCACACTGAACCGATCAAATAATGAGCTGTTGTTCTTCCATCCAACTATCTCGTTATGATTTATTTCAGGTAACTCATTGTGGTAGGCCAACATGTCACCATTCTCACACAGCTGTCCTTTCATTCGTAAAGCGGCAATGGCTGTGGTTTCGGTTGTCCCATAAATAATGGGCAATGTTTGAAAAATCTCACTGGCCAGCTGGTAAGTTGGGTTCGATTGGTCTTCCTGACAATAGGTATCCCTTTTATCACTTAGAAGAACTGAAATTTTAGGAATCTCATCAAGTACATAAGAACCTATTCCTACAAATGATTCCAGAATGGATAGCATGGGAACCACTGAATAGGCTAGGGCGGCCCTAGGCTGCAGTCCGGCAGGAATCTGGATGATATCTGCGTTAATCTCATTCAATCTGTCTGTCAGTTTTCCCCCAGTAGAGATCCCACATATGAGTGCACCTTTTTCCTTTGCGTCTGTGAAAGCGGATAAGGTTTCTTCGGTATTCCCTGAGTAGGATGAACATATCACCATTGAGTATTCATTAACCCAATTAGGAATTAAATAATTTCGGCTAATCACCATGGGAACTGTGAGATCATTTCCCAACAAAACTTTGCAGACATCTCCACCAATTGCGGAACCGCCCATTCCGATAACAATGATATTGCGAATATCTCTGCCTTGGTGTCCATACACAAATCCCTCGCTAATTTCGAGGGCGTGATTAAGCTGCTGGGGAAAATCATAAATGGCCTTGGCCATGTTTTGAGAATCTAGTGTATGCTGTTTCATTAATGTTTCCTGTTTAATACCATGCTGGTGAATTGTTCCATGTTATCTTTATGTTCCCCATTAAAGACGTTCAGTGAATCGTTCGCTTTTTTTACGTATTCTCCGCACAATTCCAGTGCACGTTCACGGATACCAGTTGTTTCATAAAATTCACGCAGAGCAGCCTGTTTTTCATTTGGATCTTCAGATTGTATTTCTGCCCTGCCATCATGGTTCCGGGCCAGAATAGAAAGTATGGTCTGTTTATCAGACTGTATATCACTGTGTGTACTTTTCCCCAGCTTATCCTCATCGCTGTAAAGCTCAAGCATATCATCCTGGATCTGAAATGCCTTTCCGAGATTGGTTCCGTAATAACGTAGTCCCATCAAGGTTTCATCAGACTCGCGGCCAAGTATACCACCCAACTCTGCACAGACACTAATCAGGGCGCCTGTCTTCTTGCCCACCATATCAAGGTATTGATCCAGAGTTACAGATGTATCACGTTCAAACTGAAGGTCTAATGCTTGTCCCTCACAAACAGCCAGTGCGGCTTGGTTAAAGGCGGTGAAAGCGGGTACGGTATTCTCCCCAACCTGACCGATCATGAGTTGGGCCATGGTAAACATACTGTCACCGGCCAAAATAGCCCCATCCTGACCAAATTTCTTGTGCACCGCAGGCTGACCGTGTCGGGTGTCATCATTGTCCATGATATCATCATGGATGAGGGTGAAATTATGAAGGAGCTCCACCGCCATTGCTGCCTGCATTAGGTCAAGGGGATCCGCGTCAAAGCCCCGCCCGGATAAATGAACCAGAACAGGGCGCAATCGTTTTCCTTTTCCTTTCAGGACATAGCGGATCGGTGAGTAAACATATTCCGGCTCACTGGGAATTTCTATCTTATGCAGATGGTGGTCCGTTTCTGAACGTATAAATTTAATTAGATCGGAAAATGAACTAGTGACCGACATCATCCCTCAACGTTCCTATCTCACGGAGCTTGCCAAGCACCAATTCCTTTATCTCTGTCATTCGCTCTAAAGTGTCTGCCTCAAATCGACAGACGATGACCGGCTGTGTATTGGAAGAACGAACCAGTCCCCATCCATCGCCAAACCGGATTCGAACACCGTCCACTGTACTGCAATCGTAATTGGCGGTAAAAAAGTCTACAGCTTCTTTGGCGATTCGAAATTTTTCCTCATCATTCTCCGCTTCCAGACGCATCTCTGGCGTAGAATGATATACTGGTAGCTCTTCTTTCATAGCCGATAAGGTTTTCGTGGACCGTGACAATGTCTGACAGATTCGTGCGGCAACGTATATAGCATCATCATATCCGTAGTAATCATCAGCGAAAAAGATATGTCCGCTCATTTCGCCGCCTAGGCGGCAGCCAAGTTCGTGCATTTTTTGTTTGATCAGGGAGTGGCCTGTTTTCCACATAACAGGTCTCCCCCCATATTTCTCAATCATTTCTTCAAGAGATTGTGAGCATTTCACATCATAGAGGATGTCATCACCTTCATTCTCAATGACCTCCGGAAGAAAAAGGGCCATGAGCTGATCGGCCCAGATGATGTCACCGGTTTCATCCACGACGCCAACTCGATCAGCGTCACCATCAAAGGCAACGCCAATGTCATGGTTTCCTTCCTCCATCAGGGAGATGAGGTCTTGGAGATTCTTTTTTACTGTTGGGTCTGGATGATGATTTGGAAACGTTCCATCAATGTCGCAGTATAATTCGGTGAGCTGAACGTTCCCCATTTTTCGGAAGATACTGGGACCCAAAATGGCTCCGGCCGCGTTTCCGCAGTCCATAGCCACCCGAATGGGCCGCTGGATATTGATCTTGTCCAGGATCATGGTCGTGTAAACCTGCTTTAAATTATGGCTAACCTCTGTTCCCTCACCCGTTTCATAATCTTGGTTCTCAATGATCATGCGGATATCCTGGATCTGCTGGCCAAAAACCGCTTTCCGGTCCAGCGACATCTTGAAGCCATTGAATTCCGGGGGATTATGGGAACCGGTGATCTGGACAGCCCCGGCCACACCCAGCTGGAACATGCTGAAATAATTCACCGGTGTGGGCAGGATACCGATGTTAATCACATCTACTCCTGTGGACAAGACACCGCATTTGAAATGTTCAATAAGTTCAGGAGTAGTGAGGCGAATGTCACCGCTCAAACTGATCTCCTGGCCGCCGGTCCGCTTGACGAAAGTCCCAAACCCTTTTCCTAGGCTCTCTACCACCTCCGGCGGAAAATCATCTGCCACTTTTCCACGAATGTCATATTCCCTGAAAATATATTTGTTCATTGGTTCATTGTACCTTGAAATATGGATAATTCAATAAATGTTTGCTTCGAAATTACGAAACTTATGGGGTTGGAAATATTCAGATTTACTAAGATAAAATTAGAATATATATTTTACTGAAATCCCCTCCCCAGTAAATGAGGAGGGGATTATATTTTGGCTGAAGTTATACCTATTCTTCTGCCGGCGGAGTGCTCATGTCCTGGCGAAACAGTAACACCTCTGACTCATATCGTTCTACTGCTCCACTTCGGGCACCCAAAATACTGCTGGCTTCTTCTTCTCCATAAGATGCCACCAGTGTTTCCCAGAGGCTCATTCCGTCAGGGTTCATGTCTGCCCAGCCATCCATGGGGTTCAGAAATGCATAGTAGCGACCCTCGCCCCCGACTGCCTTGGCATAGGCGGCAACCTGAGCTGTGCTATTGTTTTCCTTGCGGGCTTCTATAATTTTCAACAATGCATCCCTGTGTGCTACCCAGGCGCCTGATTTATACTGTACATACCATACAGAAAACATCTTTGGCGGAACCTGAGGGGGATTATAGGAAAGGTTTGGCACGAAGCGCCAGTATACGTTCCCCGCCATCGATTCAACATGGGGCGCTACTGCACGTTCCCAGTGGGCTTGGTCGCCCGGAAGATTCTCAATTGGGTTATCAAAATCTGCCCAGTCTCTGTGCCGGGTCGTTCGCAAGTACTGTCCGGTGCGATTGCCGGCAACCACCTGCCAGGTATTGATGGCATGTTGTTCAGACTGGTGGAATCTATCTGTGTGGTCTTTCAGACCTTTTTCTAGTTTATCTGCGTGTCCGGCCTTCGGGACCAAATAGTTTGACCTTATGATAAGGGGATTATCCTGCGCCAGGAGAAATCCCACCACCACTAAAATTGCCATGATTATTCGTTGCATTTTTTCCTCCTTATTATTTTTTCTAATATAGTGTTACTCATTTTAGATGTACAAGAAAGCCAATTAATGAATTAATGTTAATGTACTATTTATCTTTAGATGGTTCTCTTTTTTCATCCAATTTTACGAACGGCATCCGTTCCTCCAGCGTTCCCGGACCAAAATAGAGTACACCTTTCACAATCTTTGCCGGTAGCTTAATCCATTCCTCCGAATCATCATACTGGAGCATGATGGATGTTCCCCGCATTTTCCAGTTCGCATTCTTGCCATCGGGATCGGTCATGGTCCCGTCCTTTCGGAATTCCATTTTCAGCTCTGAGAAAGTGGCCTTCAACATATTAACGGCCATTTCTTTGGTCTCGGGATCCATATCCAGTAGGGACTCGTCCGCCTCTACGATACGGTCGATGAATGACATATCGATCTCCCACTTTCCGATCAGTTGGGAATTACTGCCCATCAGGGGAGCAGCTGTAGAAATGAGGCACAGTGCCATCAGTAGTGTTTTTCTCATGCTATGATCCTTTATTATCTAGTAAATGTTCGTTCATGAAATCTCTGGCAAACTGAAAAGCCTTTTTCCTGTAGACAGGATTTCCTCCGTATGTGGGCCCCCGATCTGCACAAAATGCCAGGGCGATTTTTTGACGTGTGGGAGTTGTCATGGGAATATCGAGAAAGTTCATCAAAACGGCTCCATCCTCACGCATATCAAAGCGACAATCTGTTATTGAGTAGCCCTTTTCGTCCACAATGGGTGGCTGAACCCTATCGAAAGAATGGTGGGAATCAGGATAAACGGTCAGCTCTGCATTCACACCTGCAGTTTGCATTTCCGCTACAAGCTCCTCACAGGAAGCGGCCGGGGTCCAGTTGTCCAGCTCACCTATTAGTATATGAATTGGGGCCCCGGAAAAGTCTAATACCTGGGGCTGAACAAAACAGGGTGGATAGAATGACAAATGAGCGGCAAATGATACGTTGTCCGTAATGGCCCGCTTTAATGGTTCCCAGGCGGAAAAAAGTGTGACACCTCCACCCAGACTCCATCCGGTTATGGCAATATTATCTGCATCAATCCGGGGATCAGAAGCCAATATTTCCAGGGCTCTATAAGCGTCAAGAATCATCATGGCGTGGGTGACAGAAATCTGCTCGCCAACCGTTGAAGTAACGTCGCGACTTTTGAAGCTTTGAAGCTCAAAAGTGGCCAGGCCCATCTCCCTATACATCTCCATGTATGCCAAGTGGTGCTCCGACCATCCCTTGCTCCCGGCCACACCCATGACAAGTGGAACTGGGCCAGAGCCTGATCCCTCCGGAAATCGCAATACTCCCGATACTTTCTGTGGATCAAGATTCTCGATATCGGTGATTACGTGGTAGAATGAGAATGGATTGGCGCTGGAAAAGGTTACCACCTCATGGTCCGCTCCATGGCAAAATACTATTAAAACAGATATCCATATTCGTGTGACCAGTGCCCGCATATTCAACTTAATCCATGGCCTTGATATCATCGTAGCTATATTCTTTCTCTTCTCCGTTAGAGTTTACCTTAGACTCCTCGAGCAGGATATCATACCCATCCACGCTTGTGATCTCCTTGATGCCATCCACGTGCATTTTTTTTGCCTTATACTCGGGAATTTCTTTTGCCTTATTCTTGGCCTCTTTCACATTTTCCGCCACAACAAAATAATTGGTATGAGACTCATAGAATCCACCTGAAACGGCCTCATCGTAGAATCCGGCATGGATAAGATATAGTTTCATTTTTTCTTCCTGTTAATCTGAGATCTAATCTACACTGATTATTCGTAAATAAAGTTCCATAAAAAAACAGCCCCGCAACATTGCGGGGCTATTTTAACAAAAAATAAGGACGCGGGTCTACTTACTCATATTTACCCAATTTGAATGGAGGCCCAAGTCTTTGTGAACACCATAGCCCCAGTACGCAAACAACCTGCTCCCAAAAGCGTTACGCTCTTCTTCATCAGGCCATGCTGCTACCCAGAGTGCGGAATCATCCTCATCCAGAGCATCCTCAACGGACGCGTACTCGGTGACAACCACCAAGGGCATTCCATGGGGACCTCCAGAGGTACCGGACCAATAGTGCTGCAGCTCCTTATAACTTATGATCCTATCATCTTTTTTGACAATATTATCAAAATATGCCTGCATTAATTCTTCTCTTTCGGCTCCTGACCCATCCTCAACTTCAGATAAGGGAACCAGGGAGTACTCAACCACGGTGACAAATGTATTCTCTTTGTACATCCGAGCGGCTCGCTTTACACGCTTCATGTTCAGCTCGTGCACAGCAACATCTGTGTGCTTGCCAACCCAGTATTTGTTATACTTGGCCATGAACTCTTCACGGTCCTCATCCTTCCTCCAGGCCTTTTTACGTGTATCTCCGGTTCCTCTGATTGTCTCATCGGCATCGGAAATGGAGGCCCATTCATTCACTACAAGTACCTCTTCAGACTTTCCTGACCAGTAATGGCCCAGGTACATAGAACTTCGTAGTTTGGTCTGTAGTGGGTTCATTTTTTTATTGTGCTCCTCAAAAACTTCTTTTCGTTCTTCTGGTGAGCCATTTTCAGCCTTGCGCCAGTCACTCAAATAATATTTGGAGACCGTAACAACGTGGTTATCGGGATTGTATTGTGCATGCAGCAGACCTGACACAGATACACTGACAAGCACAACGAGTAATCGTTTTGAAAACATATTTTCTCCTTCCTCGGATAGTTTTTAGTGCTTATTTAAAATTGTAAGCACTAAATAGTGTCTAAAGCTATGGAAATATCGAAAAAATTTCCAGTAATAAAAAATCAATAATATTATTATCGTTGACTTTTATTCATTAAAGTTTTACTTATTCTACTATCTAAAAGTTCTGACATGACCTGGTAGCCTGCCCTGTTCGGGTGCACACTGTCTACGCCATACTCTTCCCTTAGTCCTCCTTTTTCATCTACCATGAAAGAGTAGTAGTCAAGGTATTCGATACCACTATTTAGTGCATATTCTCTCAAAATTTTGTTGACCGCTAGAATTTTAATTGATGGATTTTCATTCGGGCTCCAAGAAAAATCATTTGCGGGTAAAATAGAACACAGTATAACGCTTATTGAATTGCTCTTGGACAGCTCAGCCATTGAAATAATATTATCTGTGATCATCTCGACTGTTGAAGGCCCGGTGTTCCCGGCGATATCATTAATGCCTGCCAATATGACCACTAGCTTAGGCTTAAGATCAATAACATCTGGCCTGAACCTGATGAGCATCTGGGGAGTTGTCTGGCCACTTATACCCCGATTTATATAACTCTTTCCTGAAAAATATTCAGGCTGAAATACGCTCCAGCTCTCGGTTATGGAGTCGCCCATGAGGACAACTCTATTCTCACTCTTTTCAGGTGGACCTAGAGACTCGTTTTCAGCGCTATAACGATTCAAGTTGGGCCAGTCCTGTGAAAGGGCGAGTGCTGTGATTAACAGTAATCTCTTTATTAGTCTCATGTATCTCCCTGTTGCCTAGTAGAAAACTATTATTTTTGTTCATAGAGCCAGTCCCAGAGCTCTCTAGAGGACCATACATCGACCCACACATCATGTCCCCTGCCTTCCACCTCAGTATAGATTGGCGATCCGTCGGCCGCTTCCAAGGCCCTGATCATCTGGCGGGATCGAGCGGCAGGAATGACGCTGTCTATGTCACCATGCCAGGCCCATATAGGAAGATCTGATATTGCCGAGGCCAGTTCTGCATCGCCGCCGCCGCAGATAGGAACCGCCGCCGCAAAATAATCGGGACGCCTCTGGATCGCGTCCCAGGTGCCGTAGCCGCCCATGGACAGACCCATGACATAAATTCGATGGGGATCAACTTGGTGCTCTGTATTAGCAATGAATGCATCCAGGGCCTCGAGGGCCATGCTCATGGATTTGGAAACGGAAGGCATTCTGTGCTCCGTGGTGTTCCAGGGCACGTCAACCCAGCGCTCCCCTTCAGGAACCTGGGGGGCAAAGACATAGGAAGAATGTTTGGAAAATAGTCGCTGACTGGCGAACGCACCGATCCCATTTGCGTCCAGCAGCTGTCCCTGGTTGTTGTCCCCCCTGCCCCCGGAACCGTGGAGGAAGAACAGGAGCGGATATTTATTATCCTGTGATATCTCATCCGGTGCCCGAAAACTGTAGCTCAGAGTATCGTTCCCGCTCTTCCAGATTTCCTGAGTAAATTTTTCCATCTCAGTGGCTATGTCAACACCTTGGGATACATTCTGAGCTATAACAATAGCTACTATAATGCATAAAAATGTTATGACGTTTTTCATTTATTTAATATTCCATCAATAGAGTCCAGAGCCTGTTCCACATCATCAACAGAGTTATATACGTGAGGAGAAAAGCGGATCGCTCCTGCCCGTCTGGAGACATAGACATCCTGCTCACGGATGCCCTGGATTATCTCATTACTGTCCATACTATCAAAACAGGCCGTTGTAATGGATGAGGAGTCCCCATCTGAAATCGGCGAGGTGATGCGTGCTCCCCTAGAGCGGAGTCCCTCGATAAGTATATCTGCTAGGTGTCGATTATAGTTATAGATGTTCTTGATACCCACCTCATTAAGAAAAGCCAGGGAGCGAGTGAGACCAAGGGCACAGCCAAAGGCCATGGTGCTGAACTCAAATTTCTCGGCTCCGGGTGGATACTCAATTCTCCCCGCATCCAGGTCCCACATATTCCTGTGGCTGCGGAAACCCACCAGTCCCGGTTCCAGTTTGTTCAAGAGATGAGGAGCAACGTACATAAAGGCTGCACCGAATGGGGCGCAGAGCCACTTATAGGAACCGCTCAACAGTGCATCCACCGGTGATGCCTGAACGTCAATGGGAATACCCCCTGCTGACTGGGTGGCGTCCACCACCAGAAGGGCATCGTTATCATGAGTAGCCTCGGCCAGTAGTCCCAAGTCAAATGTCTGGCCGTTGCCGTACTCTACGTGAGAGATACAGACAACTGCAGTGTTCTGATCCATGGTGGCAATAAGATCATCCAGTATAACAGCGTTGTCCTTTTCCTCTACCAGTCGGATCTCGCAGCCGGTGGAGTTGGCCACCCGCTGCCAGGGATACACCGTACTTGGAAATACTATCTCAGTGCTAACCACGTTTTGCCCTTCTCCTGGGGAAACGGCCCAGGCCAGTGAGCATAACAGCTCCGTGGTGCTGGACCCTGCGGCAATAGTATCCTCCGGAGCGTTGATCATGCGGCCAGCCTCCCGGTGCAGCTCCCTGAATACGTTCTCCTCCACACGCTCATCAAAATTATTGCTGCCGTGTTCGGCCAGGTCCGTGACCCAGTCCCTCGCGGCGTCTGCTGCACCCTGATACATCAGGGACACATTTGCCGCATTAAGATACACGAAGTTCTTTGCGGTGGGAAAATCCTTTTCAGCTACAAGAGGCCTCATGAGAGCCAGAGAATGTATCCGTAAATATTCATGATCATTATAATGAATGACATGAGGGCCGTGGAGTAGGCTTTCTTGTAGATTGAGTATGCCCCCACCAAGGCGTTGCCCAGCATCCACACCACCCAGGACATGATATACTCGTTGGCGTTCAGGTAGTAGCCTAGGATGACCAGACCGGCGCCCAGCCAGCCTGCCAGTTTCCAGTTCAGCGATTCCGTTTTATCCTTAAATATATTCTTCATGGTGATTTTGTGGAATGAGTCATCTGATTCGCTCCTATTCTATGGTATATAATGTAAGAATAA
>CAZECA010000027.1:0-3095 GCA_964510385.1 uncultured bacterium | reverse complement strand
TTTTTTTAATATCTTTATTCTAATACTCACAGTAGAATGTAAGAATAAATACGAGGGAAACAAAAAACCCCGCTAGTTCGGGGTTCAGTTATATAAAGGTGTTAATTGTTTAATTGACTAACCTATTGAGCTCCGAATTAATCTGCTCAATCAGTTCACCCACCTGTACCGTAATCCTCTTTACAGATTGATAGGCATATACCGTAATACTATTAATGTGTAAAATTTCTTTTTTTAGCGAACCACTGCATATTTTTTCTTTATTAATGCTGTAATCAATAAAATATTCTTTACCGACTGAAAATTCGTCATTCTCTATGCCAGCAAAATAATCATCTATTAGGTATTTTGGATATGTGTATTGATAATGGTTCTCCATGACTATATCCATATTTTCATATCTTTTATATACAAAATCATAGAGGGTGATCAGACGGGATTTCAGATCATCATTTTCTATCAATCCCAGATCATTGTTTTGCGACAATGCTCTATATACACCATAGCGGGGGAAAAAACTCCAACTCCCTTTTGTAGAATGCCGTACATGTTGAGAAAATAATTCATTTCTCAATGTATCCACACTTGCACAGTCCAAAGCAATCAAAAAGTTTTGCGATACTAAACAGCTGTCCAGCTGTTTTTGTATTTTTTTAGCATAGTCCAGATCCTGTTCTAAACTTCGCTGAAGATTATCTAATAGACTAATCTGTTCCTTAAGCTCTAATCGTTCATTCTTTCGATCATCAATCCATAATGAAATAGTAATACCAAGGATCACAGCAATTAATTCTATTCCGCCTCTTGCTAATACTTTATTCATTATTAAATCTACCCATCTTCCTGCAAACAAAAAACCCCGCTGTTGCGGGGTTCCTTGATTAAAAATCAACCATTCCTACTTTAATTCAATGTTTAAAAATAATATCAATCATGTTTTTTTAATTCTTGATATATTCCAATGGTAATAAAAATCGTTTTTCGTTGTTCGGTATTCAAAATTTTCCTAGTTAGTATTTTTCATGTTTTCTCCTCGTGGTTATTTAAAATTTATTATGAGTGTGTATAGAGCTTAGCCAGCGGGCCGAGTGATAATCAATCTTTTATGGTAAATCCCTTGGCCATGATCCGTTCTCTCATGGCGTCCGCGTCAATGTTCTTCCCGGCCACTCGTACGCTGCCAGACGGAAGGTCCACCCATGATCGTTCCACGCCCGAAATACTGTGTATGGCCCCCTCTACGCTTTCCTTGCAGTGGCTGCAGGTCATTCCCTCAACAGTGAGGGATATTTCTTCCTGCTCGGCACCTGAAGTATAAGTCTGTTCATTTTGACCTTTATCTGTGGTGCGGAATCTGGATCCATAGGCATTCACCAGCACGGCGATGAAAATGATGGTAAGAATGAGTGTTCCCATGCCATCCATGTCGTGGGCATGGTGCTGGCCCCTGATGGCCGAGATATCGATGGTCAAAAATGTGTCCAGCACGAAACCGAAGCCCAGCGCTGTAATTCCGATCAAAGCCAGATAGTGATAAAGAGTCCTGTGGCCTAGTATATTCTTGATTATGGCAATGGACGAGGCGTTCGTTGCTGGCCCGGCCATGAGAAACACGAATACCGCACCGGGTGTGATCCCCTTTATCAATAATGCTACGGCAATGGGTATAGATGCAGTAGCGCAAACATACACCGGTAATGATACTAATAGCATGAGTATGTACTGGAGAAAGGGACTGGATGAGAAATAAGTGGCTATCAGGTCAGGGGGTATAAACAGAGCGATTGCCGCCGCGACCAGCAGGCCCTGGAACAGAGGAACAACAATATCCGATGGCAGAGAATAGAAACCATATTTAATACCAGAAATAATTTTTTTCCCCATAGGCTCATCCTGGACCGAGTGTTCAGGAGGGCCTGGAGTATTAGTATCATCGTCAAAATGATTGATAACAATGCCGCTGAACAGTCCCGAGAACAGGGCAGCCAGGGGCCTAAAAATGGCAAATACGGGTCCCAGCATTCCATAGGTCAGCAGAATGCTGTCCACCCCGGTCTGGGGTGTGGATACAAGGAAAGATACCGTGGAACCTTTCGACGCACCCGACTCCCGGAGCGTAGCCGCCACAGGTATCACTCCGCAGGAACACAGTGGCAGTGGAATGCCAAAGAGAGTTGACTTTAAAATGGAGGGTATATTCCTCTGCCCTATGTGCCGGCTAACAAAGGAACTATCAATAAAAATGGATATTAGCCCCGATACAAGCATCCCCAAAAGCAGGTAGGGCGCCATCTCCATGCAGAGGGACCACATCTCCCGGATAAATTGATCAAAATAGTGAACCATAGAGAACCTAGGTTCCGTCCTGGGATAATACTTTTCTCAGGCTGTTCTCGCCCCGCTCCAGCGATGTCTCTGCCTCCTCTAGGCTGCAACCCTTCACCACCATGGTCACTGCTGTTTTTACTGATTTGTCTGCATCAAACAATGCTTTTTGGGCTGCATCATGCTCCAGGCCCGTAAGCTCACTGATTATACGGGTGCCCCGGTCCACCAGCTTCTCGTTCACAGCCTGCAGGTCCACCATAAGGTTGCCGTATACTTTCCCCAACTGGATCATAGTAGCAGTAGAAATCATGTTTAGTACCAGCTTGGTGGCTGTTCCCGCTTTCATACGGGTGGACCCGGTGATCACTTCCGGGCCAGTTTCCACCCGGATAACCACATCCGACTCCGCATCGTAGTAGGCTTCCGGTGTGCAGATAATGTAGCAGGTACCGCAGCCCATCTCTTTCCCGAGCTCGATGGCACGTCGCACGTATGCCGCCGCGCCGCTGGTGCTGATACCGATGACCACGTCTCCCGGCTGAAGTCCAGCATTCTTAAGATCTGTCTCGGCGTTATCGGGCCTATCTTCCGCTCCCTCGATGGATCTGCGCAGGGCCTTGTCTCCCCCGGCAATGAGACCGGTGAACCACTCCGGCGGAACAGAGAATGTGGGGGGCATTTCCGAGGCGTCCAGGACGCCCAGACGTCCGGATGTACCGGCGCCCAGATATATGACTCTGTGCCCCTTCCTGATCGCCGCTGTGGTT
>CAZECA010000026.1:0-23712 GCA_964510385.1 uncultured bacterium | reverse complement strand
ACATATAATACTGTGATTAGAACCTGTCAACCCACCCTTGGTTGAATGGAGTTTATTCTCATTCCGGGCTGCTAGTATGATTTCCGCGCCTCGCTCCGCCATAAGAAGCGCGCAGGCCTTTCCAATACCATCTGTACTGCCACAAACCAATGCCCTTTTACCTTTTAAACTCAAATTCATTTTTCTTCTCCTGCATCATAATAAAATCCCAGATTCTTAATAATATGCTCCGGCAATTCAGGTAAGGATGAACGGGGAATTAAAAATGTGGTCAGATTTGCCAGGTCCTCAAATACACGGTGACGTTCTGCAGTTTCTTTTAAATAAGATGAACCGGTAGATCCTCCAGTGCCTATTTTTCGCCCGATCATTCGAGATACCATCAATGCATGTCTGTAGCGCCATGTTGTAAAAAGTTCATCCACATCTATCAGCTTACTCAATAATTTAAAGGGATTATGAAGAATTGGCCGATCTCTGTATAGAAAAATCAACAAGGCTGCCTGGGTAGCTTTGTAGGAAAAGCATCGTTTATTCTGTTCAACTAGAGCATTGTGTTCATCTTCGCTGAAAAGAGCATCAAACATTTTCTCCGTTTTTTTGTACTCATCCAAATGGATCTGTTTCTCATCATCAGATAATCTATCATTATGTTCAATATGCTTCCGGTCGCTGACCAGCATATCATCAACGGCAGAACGGTATTGTTCCCAAAAATCAAAATCTTTGAATTGGAGAAAAGGTGTTCTGCTCAACCAGTTATCGATCAGCTCTAATAAAGACCCCTCTGTTTCAGAGGCCTCGATAACTTGTTTATGCTCATCGGTCACATACGATTTATAGCTACCTTTTCCATATGAATATCTGCGGGACTCGTTAAGCCCAAGTTTATTTTCTAATAACCGAAATTGAATACTTTGAAACCCGGAAGCTGGAATGAGTAGATCACGAAAGTCCATGAAATCCATTGGGGTCATGCTTTCCAAGACCTGTATCTGATCAATTAGGATTTTTTGGATCTCAATAATCCTATCCAGACGACTCACAGAAATGCCAATGTGTGATTCCCTTACAACATCCCTGTCAAAAGCGTGTATTATTGAGTCGATTTCATGCAGTATCTGCTTGAACCAGAGTTCGTATATCTGGTGAATTATAATGAACAGCATTTCATCATGAGCTTCACGGCCCAATTCCCTGCTGAGTAAATGCTGGCTATTCAGAACCTTATCTAACTTGAGATAATCGTGATAATATTGGGGAGATTTTTCCTTTTTCATAAGCTGGAAATTACATATTTCAGATGTGAAAGAAGTCATTAGAATCCACTTTTATCTACATTTTTTTAATTAACTTCCTCAACCTTTTTAGGATATAATGATGTCACGAAAGAAAAAAGACAGATTTTACTTCGATACAAAATTTATTGGCAGTCCCGATGGAAGAGTTCTGCGCATTCTGGCGGAATATTTTGGACCGCTACAACGCTTCCGCAGAAATAAGATTGCTGATACCATTGTTTTTTTTGGATCTGCTCGTATTAAATCACAGGAAGAAGCTCAAACTGCATTACAAAATGCTCCAGTTAATATCGATAAAAAGAAAAAAGAACAACTGAAGCGTGACCTGCATATGAGCAGGTACTACGAAGATTCTCGTAAATTGGCCTATAAATTGACCAAGTGGAGTATGAACCTGAAAGAAAATCGAAAGAGATTCATTATTACTTCAGGTGGCGGTCCTGGTATCATGGAAGCAGCAAATCGAGGAGCAGATGAAGCTGGAGGACTCGCTGTAGGATTGAATATCACACTTCCATATGAGCAGTCCGGAAATAAATGGATATCAAAGGATCTTTCATTGTATTTCCACTATTTTTTTATGCGGAAATTCTGGTTCCTGTATCTTGCAAAAGCTTTAGTCATTTTCCCTGGAGGTTTTGGAACGCTTGATGAACTCATGGAATTACTAACTCTGATCCAAACAGAAAAAATTCGAAAAAAGGTTCCTGTTGTTATCTACGATAAAAAATTCTGGAACAAGATCATTAACTTTGACCAACTGGTCAAAATGGGGACCATATCTAAAGAAGATATGGAACTGTTCTATTTTACTGACTCTATTGATGATGCCTATAAGTATTTGACAAAAGAGATTGTAAAAGCCCATTTAAAGGGCAAAAACTTTTAGAATTCAACGAAAAGGAAACCAATGATAAACCGGATCATTATTACACTTTTAATTGGAAACATTTTTGCCCAGGTCAAACCGATAGAAGGGCTCCATGATAATACTCCCCGCATTTATGCATTGACGCATGTGAACATCGTTCAACAGCCAGGAGTATTAATTGAAAATGGCACCATTATAATTCGGGATGGAGTTATCACGACCGCTGGTAAAAAGGTGAATATTCCTGAAGATGCTTTTGTAATGGATCTGACTGGTAAAACAGTTTATCCCGGTTTTATTGAAAGTTATTGGATAAAAGAAGATAAAAAATCACCTATGTTCAGCTTTGGTGATGAAAAGAAAAAAGAAAAGAAAAGGCCGGTGGTTGATCATTGGAGCAAAAAGGTTCGTCCAGAATACAGTGTGCTCGACGAATTCCAACCAAGTGAAAAAGAACTGGAAGAATTAAGACAGTTGGGTTTTACCACAGCTCAGGTTATACCATCCAAAGGTATTTTCAGAGGAAAGTCTGCTATCATTAACCTTGGAGAATGGGGAAAGGATGCAGTAATTAATGAAAAAGGCCCAGCGCAATTCATGGCTTTTGAACATGGAAGCTGGGGTGATCCAGGTTATCCTGGCTCACTCATGGGATCTATTTCACTTTTGCGACAGACATTTTATGATACTAAATGGTATTCAGATGCCTGGGATTTCTATAATCGAAATAAAGACAAGTCTGAGCCACCCCATGTGGATAGAGCACTAGAAACATTATCTGAAGAAATGAAAAGAAATGTCCCTTTTTGTTTTGAGATAAAACATGAACTAATGGCTCTTCGAGTTGATAAGATTGCCGAGGAGTTTGATTTAAACATATGGCTTAAAGGAAGCGGCTACGAATACAGACGCTTAGATGAGATCAAAGATCTGAAAACATTTGTGATCCTGCCTTTAGATTATCCAAAAAAACCAGATGTGGATTCATGGGAAGATGCTATTGGCTACAGCCTTGAACAATTACGCCATTGGGACCAGGCTCCAGATAATGCAGCCCGGATGGCGGAAGCGGGGATAAATTTTTCTATTACATCAAACAATCTGAAAAGCAGAAGCCAATTTAGAACAAATCTTATAAGAAGTATTGAGCGGGGATTTTCAAAAGATGATGCACTTGCTTCATTGACCACAATTCCTGCAGAAAAGCTTGGACTTTCCAACCATGGTAAAGTGGAAAAAGGATATGCTGCAAATCTTCTGGTTACAAATGGGGATTATTTTGATCAAGACTCAAAATTGCACTCAATCTGGATTGCAGGAAAAGAATTTATACTTGAGAATGATCCTCAACATAATGTATCGGGAAACTGGGAGGTCACATTTAACGGTGGATTAGACCTGAAAGCCAGCATGGAATTAGACCAAGAAAAGAATAAGTTGACAGGAAAAATTTTAGTTGATTCAACTGAAATTATATTGGCCTCTATTACAAATGAACCTCATCGACTAACATACTCATTTTCAGGAAAAGAATTTGAAGTGGACGGAATTTTCCGCATGTCAGGAACTAAACAGGGAAGTTCAATTATTGGTCAGGGAATGACTCCAAGGGGTGAAAAAATTGATTGGACGGCTTCTTGGCACAGTTCTTTAGAAAAAGAAAAACCAGAAAAAGAAAAGAAAAAAGAATTAGCGAGCTCACTCTCCCCCCTTCTCCCTGAAGGTGCATACGGATATTCAACGCTTCCTGAACGTACAAATAAAATCTTTGTAAAAAATGCAACCATTTGGACCTGCGGACCTGAAGGCACACTTAAAAATGCAGATGTATACATTTATAATGGAGTGATCGAAAAGGTCGGCTATGATCTGAACGTCACTGGGAAAGATATTCATGTGATAGATGGTACGGGGAAACACATTACACCGGGGCTTATTGATGCACATAATCACAGTTCCGCATTTGCCATTAATGAAGGAACACAATCGGTCACATCGGAAGTACGGATATATGATGTGATAAATAGTGATGATATAGCTATCTATCGACAACTATCTGGTGGATTAACTGTAGCCAATATTCTCCATGGCTCAGCTAATTCAATAGGTGGCCAGAATGCGGTCATCAAGCTACGTTGGGGGCACAATCCAGATGGAATTTTGTTTAATGAAGCACCCCAAGGGATAAAATTTGCCTTAGGTGAAAATGTAAAGCAATCCAACTGGGGGGAGAAGTTCACTACTCGATACCCTCAAACCAGGATGGGTGTGGAACAAATCATTCGAGATGCTTTTGAAGCTGCTACTGATTACGCAGAAGCTCAAGGGTTGGATGGGTTTGAAAAAAATTATGATCCTAATAGACTTCCGGCTCGGAAGAATCTGGAACTAGACGCACTAGTGGAAATCATGCAGGGAACTCGGTGGGTTCATTCCCATTCTTATCGTCAGGATGAGATTCTTATGCTAACTCGGATCGCTGACGATTTTGGTTTTACGATTGCCACTTTCCAGCATGTATTGGAAGGGTATAAGATTGCTGAAAGATTAAGAGAGCACGGTGCCGGAGCATCTACATTTTCTGACTGGTGGTCATATAAATATGAAGTGATTGATGCGATACCTTATAATGGCGCTATCATGGATGAGGTAGGAGTCTTGACCTCATTTAACTCTGATAGTAATGAATTAGCCAGGCGCATGAATCACGAAGCAGCAAAAGGTGTAAAATATGGTGGAATGAGTCAGGAAGAGGCTCTCAAATTGGTCACCATCAACCCGGCAAAGCAACTGAGGATTGATAAATATGTGGGTTCCCTAGAGAAAGGTAAACATGGTGATTTTGTCATTTGGAATGACAATCCTCTTTCAATCTATGCTTCCTGCGATGAAACATGGATCGAAGGAACACAGTATTTCAGCAAGGAACGTGACGCAGAGTTACGCAAACAGATTGATAAAGAGCGAAATACTTTGATACAGAAAATACTGACAACTGATGAGAAAGGTGGAGGCAGACCTATGAGAAAGAGGGGTGGCTGGCATGAACACTCCTACTCTTGCAGGGATGGAGGTGTAAAATGAAACGAATATTTATAACAATAACACTTTGTTCAATCGTTTTTACATCTGACCAAATTCCAGCACCTAAACAGCACCATCCTATATTATTAAAGGATGTAACCATCCATCCTGTTTCCAGTCCTACAATTCCTAAAGGACAGATACTTTTTGAAAATGGAAAAATCACAGAAATAGGTAATCGAATTGCAACCATTCCGGAAGGGACGGAAGAGATTTCATTGGAAGGAAAGCATGTGTATCCTGGATTAATTGCAGCCAATACGGTCATGGGACTGGTGGAAATCAGCGCAGTTCGTTCCACACGTGATTATGCCGAAGTGGGATCCTTTAATCCGAATGTTAGAGCAGAGGTCAGTTATAATCCTGATTCGGAGATAATTCCAGTTACTCGCTCAAATGGAATTGCCATAGCATTATCGGCCCCTCAAAGTGGCCTAATCTCAGGTACATCTGCGGCCATGATGCTTGATGGATGGACCTCGGAAACGGCCACATTAAAAGCACCAATCGGAATGCATATTAATTGGCCCAATATGACCGTGAGTCATTCTCCGTGGGTACGGAAAAGTCCTGAAGAACAGAAAAAAGATCGGGACAAGCAACTACGTGAATTGGATGAGATAATGGACAAAGCCAGAGCTTATGTTAAAAGCATTGATGCAGACAAATCGACGCAAAAGACTGATTTGAAATGGGAACAGATGGCTCAAGTTGTTAAAGGTGAATTGCCAGTCTTCATTTTCGCACAAAACGTCCAGCAAATCGAGGCGGCTGTGGAATGGTCTACGCGACAAGGTGTAGACATAGTATTAGTAGGCGGTTCAGATTCTTGGATGGCGACGGACATGTTGAAGCAGAATAATATTCCTGTAATCTTGGAATCCACACACAAGCTCCCCTCCCATCGCAATTCAGATTATGATGAACCTTTCAAGACGCCCAAACGACTGAACGACGCCGGCATTCTCTTTTGCATTGGATCTAACAGCAGTGCATTCGAGGCGGCTCATTTACGTAACCTTCCCTACGCAGCAGGAACAGCTGCAGCTTACGGACTTTCAAAGGATGATGCCTTAAAAAGCATTACGATTAATTCAGCGAGGATCCTTGGGATAGATACTCTAGTTGGCTCGCTGGAAGTGGGAAAAGACGCGACTCTATTTATTGCGGATGGCGATCCACTCGAGATTATGACCACTGTGGATCAACTGTATATTCAGGGACGGAAAATAGATATGAGCGACCGCCACAAAATGCTACGGGATAAGTACACAGAAAAGTATCGGCAGTTGAATTTAATTGATTAAATAAAAAAAGCCCTATTTTCATAGGGCTTTTTTTATGAGCGTATTTGAATATCTACTCTGTCATTTCAGCAAATCTAAATTGAGCCACTCCACTACTGTATTCATCAAAATGAAGTTTATATACCTTATGCGCATTGGTAACATATATTAAATAGTTATCGTCAGATACGCTGACGGTATGTGTAGTCATATCATAGCTCAAGACTTCATTTGCACCGCCATAAGATACTATACCAATATCCATGGACCATTGAGAGTTGTCCGGGATATCATTTAGTTCATCAAAAGGTTCTGAATTATCTATGGTTATCATTACTATGCTATCTAGAACGATACTAGGCATATAATAACCACCCACATTTACATTCTGCAAAGACACATGCCAATTGGTTGTATCCTCAGATGTGGTGATTAAGTTATAGTAAAATGCACTTTCATTCACATTACTCGTTGTCACAGTAGTATACTCATCATGGTCATGATCATGGTCATGATCATTTTTGTCTTCACACGCAATGAACAGGGTCATTAATAAGGATAAACCCGGAATCATAAATCGTTTCATTATTTTTCTCCATTTAATTGAGTTGATAGTTCAATGTAGACCGCTCTGCCTAGGAATGGCCCAAAACGGTCGTTTGTGTGGTCCCCTACATTCTTCACTCCAAGTGCTATGTGCAGTTGATCCAAAAGTCTTATATGGCTGTTCAAATTTAAAATAAAATATTGAGGTAATGGAGAATCTGTCCGGATATATGTTCCCATTTCAGGATCATATTCTTCAGGTGTGTACTCACCAACCCACTTTGTCTGAATGGATATCCCCCACATTTTTTTAGGGTTCTGATAACTCCACCGAATGTATCCTGAAGTTGGTTGAGTATTAGGAATAAAGTCTCCATCACCATTTCTATTATCGATGAAATTGATCCCCCAGGATGCCAGCATGGTACTGGATATCTTCCAGCGGCTTTGTATTTCTAATCCCTTGTACACAGCTTTTTCAATATTGTGATAACTCAATATTGCAGGTGCCAATGCAATATCTTCAATCAAGTTCTCAAATTGTGTTAGGTATACAATGAGACTTACCTGGTAGATTGTTGGATGAATATATTCAACCCCGGCTGTATATCCCGTAGAAAGTTCTGGTTTCAGATCAGGGTTACCTAGAACCTGGTAGCCAAACTGAATGTGATTCCAGTCTATAAACCGTTCCATAAAAGAAGGAGCGCGAAACCCTTTTCCCCAAGTGGCCCTGAACTTCCAGCGATCCAATAAATACATCAGACCGATCCTTGGACTTATGACTGGTTCATCCCCATTATATTTATCTAATCGTGCTCCCAGCACTGCATGGGCCGCATGTAAAAATTGAACATCGTATTGACTGAAAATACTATTGGTGGATAGGGCCTGCTTCCCGTTTTCAACTCTGTCGCTCAAGTATGCTGATTTGGACAGCTCTACTCCCATATTCAATTCATTAGTACCGAACTTTTTATGAACCACACCTTCATATTCTTGAGACCCTTCTTCTGTAATATCATCCGTCTCAATATCTCCCCATGGCCGGGCTTGGATATAATTTCTTGAATAGGAATGATTCTGAAAAGAATGGGATAATGTCCATCCATTTACCATTTCCCAATCATGTGATAGAATTAATCCTAGTCGATCAATGAACGTTTCCGTATTCATTAACGTCGAATTTCCTTCTTCATCATGATTATATATGTTTCCATCCAATGAGAATGAATGATTATTCATTCTCCAGTCTAGACGTCCGCGGAGAGTCTGTTTATGAATATCATCGATCTCTATCTGTTGAATCTCTTTATCTGTTTCCAGTTTTTCCACATCAGCGTTCAGTGTGGCTGAAAGGTATCTCCAATTTTGTTTCCAGTTTAATTTGAATGCACTTGATCCGTGAGTAATACCATCATTGGTTAATTTATTTTCAGTTCCACTGTATCTAGCAGTTCCATTCAAATGTGAAGTTGATGCACCTACATTTGTAATAATATTAATGACTCCCGCCATGGCCTCGCTGCCATATAGAGAAGAATTGGGTCCTTTTATAATCTCCACTTTCTCTACATCACCCATTGTAATTTGATCCAATTGAACACGGTTATTGAATTTCCCTGTAATAGGTTGCCCGTCCAATAGGATAAGAATATACCTTGAGTCCATTCCCAAAATATTCAGCATCGATCCACCATCCACGGATGTTTGAAGACTTACTCCTGAACGCGTTGATAATAACTCTGCCACGTTTAATGCTCCTGAATCCAAAATATCTTTTTTAGATATAATCTCTGTAGCTACGGGAACATTTTTGTGAAGTTTTTCAGTTCGTGTACTGGTAACCACTACATCCTCCAACTGAAAAAATGTTTCATTTAGTTCTATGACAATGTCTCTTGTCTCTCCACTCAATATCATTGTAGAAGATGAATACCCAATATGAGAAATATTCAGTTGAACATTATCATTTGGTTGAAAAGCCAAAAGAAATGAACCATTGCTTCCTGTTGCTGTGCCAATATTTTGACTGGGAATAAAAAGGTTCACATTGGTAATCCCTTTATTCGTTGCTCCGTCGATTACACGCCCGCTTACAACTGCAGACTCCTCTCCCATCACCGGTCCTATGAATACCAGTAATAAAATGGTGAATATTTTGCTCAATTTTTTGGTTCAGTAATTAAGTTATTCAATAATTTTTCAATATCTCTGGTGGAAACATCCTTATTCTTTTCACCCATAAAAATGAGTCCGACAAAAAGTCCGCCAATTGCTTTGAACATTAGATTCGGATCCAGTTTTGGAAATTCACCTTTTGCAATTCCATCCTCCAGTAACCCTTTTAAGATTGAATATAGTTGGCTTTGGTAGGACCTCCATTCCTGATCCTGATTCTCTATATGTGATATTGTTTTCGGGGCATTGAACATAAATTCGTATTCATTCCTGTTTTGCTGTGCTTTGCGGGCAACTCTTATCAAAATATTTATGAATGTTTCCCTTGGTCCACCTTCGGAATGAATATCTTCTTCTAAATTCATCCAGAGTGATGTCCAGCCCCTGTTCAGGATACCACAAAACACTTCCTCTTTAGATGAGAAATAATAATATAGAGTGGCCTTTCCAAAACCAGATTCAACGGCAATCTCATCCATTGTTGCACCATCCAGACCTTTCTTTTTAAAGACCTTTAAGGCACCTGTAAGGATACGTTCTTTCCGTAATTCCCGTTCTTCTTTTTGTCTCTGAGAAATTGACATAATTAAAACAATGTTTTATTCTTCGAATGAAGAGTCGAAATTTAGAATATTTGCAATATTTCTATCAATATTTGTTTGGAAAATTTTTATTGATCTTTAATAATAAGGTCGTAGATGAGAATGGCTGACATAATATAGAAGGATAAATACATCAGTGTACCTGAAAGGATCGTCAAATAAGCGAATGCTGAATGGCAATAGCGGATTCCCCATAGCGATCCAAAGGTAACCAGTGTTGCAATTAGAGGTTCAATAATGATAACAAATTTCCATGTGCCACGTATTACAGAATTATAATAAAACAATCCTCCCAGTAAAATGAAGATGACCGCGAAAGAAATTATATGGGTATGTGTAGTAAGTAGCATGGTTTCAAAAGATTTTGGATATTTTTCGGGTATATCAAATTCATCTGTCTTAGATCCTGCATAATGCTCAATGGTTCCATGGGGATTGATCTGTGTCGTTGTGCAAACATAAATAAGTCCCAGACTGACTCCTACTGAAAGGACGATTAAGAATATTGCCAGAAAACATCTTAATCCTTTTTCAAGTTTATGCAATTGAATATCAGTCATTATTTGTTAGCTCATCTTTTATATCACTGAATAATAAGGTCAGCTTCTGAATCCCTTTGGTTACAGAATTTACTGAAATTGTTGCGCCGCTAATGGCATCTATATTATCATATAATGAGGAGCTATTCTTTCCTAAGAACTGATCCAGCCAAGATCGCCTGCCCACTTCTCCACCTATGGGTTCACGATATTTTATTACCTCAGAATGGGTAACATTACCATTAATATCATATAGCACTATAAATGTGATTGGCATGGATTTTCCTTTGACATTATCCAATATGGCAAATCCTGTATTAATCCCTTTCTGCAAAACAACCCATGAATAAACAGCTGATGAATAGAACCGTTGTCTTACCTCTCTTTCAATGGAAAAGGTAATTGCCTTATCTAAATAAATCTTCTGATATACTAATGTTGACCCTTCACCAAAATGATCTTCAATGATTGATTCGGCATCTTCCCTGATCCCTCCTAATACAGAGGATATTAATAAAAAACCATAGGCGGCAGAGCGAATCCACAGCATACGGTTGTACGACTGACTTAGGAATGAATTAAAAGTTATAGCCGACTCCAATGTTTATCTGCGTGGTGGCATCTTCATCTGAAGCTTTCTTATGTGACCCATAGTCGGCTTTAAAAACGATCTGTTGATGTGGCCAATAAGATAGACCGAACCGCTGAATTGTGTAATCCTCTGAATCATCATCATTTCCTCGGTTATAGTTACTCATGCGAAACCAAGGCATCAACTTCCCTTTCACTCCGACTATTGAAGCAACATTATAACCTAGATCTGCATAATATCCCCCGCTGGTTTCATATCCCAGAGGATTGTTATCATAGGAGATCTCTCCATATTCCACCACAGCATAGATGTTATTTGCATCATATTTTGCATGAAATTCCATGAGCGTAACACCAACTGATGCACTATCTGCTTCACTCGCAATTGTATTGCCCTCATCATCAGTGGTGAAATAATTAGAAGTGGGCGCGTTGTTCATATTTAAAGAACCGCCTACTCGCAAACCTGTTATACCAGTATAGTATGCACTCATATTTTTTACCAGATCATAGGCAGTGGATTTATATCCCTTTGCCCGTCCACTGCGAATCCCTTTACCGATCTCATCACCTTTCAGGTCTTCCATTAGTGCGAAACGCCAATTAATACCTGCTATGTTGCCGTAAACTGCAGCACCGTTGCCGAACCAGGTGGTGGGAATGACATATTTATTATACTCCGGACGCTCTACACTTACAAATAATGGCGGTTCATGGTATTCATTGAGAAGTCCAACAGATGGAAGGATCACACCCACTTGAAAACCATAATTATCTGTATGATAATTCACAAAGGCCTGTTCCAGCTCCAGTTCACCCTCTCCATTTTGTACAAAATTATGCTCTAACTCCACCTCTGACTTGAATGACCATTCTTCCGTGAATGCATATCCATAATAAATAATGAATCGGTGAAAATCTAATTTTGCAGTTGCAGCATTTTCACCTACCTCACTTCTATTATAATGGAGTTCTCCGTATCCGCCTATGGAACTTCCCGGCTCGAAGAAATCATCTTGTGCCATCAGCACTGTAAGGAAAAGAACTCCAAGTATTACGTGTTGCATTGTTAATATCTAATATTTTTTTATTATAATACTCTATTGTTAATGAGATTTAGTCTCATTAACAATTTATATTACTAATCCTTATGTTTGCAAATATTTTTTAGAAAATAATTGGACATTATACAGATTTTACATATAATCGACTGACCAGTCGGTTTATATTATGAACGAAATAAAACAATTAGAAAGAAAAGAGCAAATTTTAGACGCTGCTTTAAGAGTGATTATCGAAAAAGGGTACAACAACAGCCGGATGGATGACATTGTGGCTACATCTAAAATGAGTAAGGGTGCTATATACTGGTACTATAAATCTAAAAAAGAGGTCTACCTCTCCCTAGTAAATCATTGGGTTCATAATTACAGTGCTGTGCTTAATCATATCGTTGATGCCGATCGCCCGGCTGCTGATCAGCTCAGAGCCCTCTTTCAATATTTTATTGATCAATACGAAAAGGACCCTGCTGTCTTTAAAGCGTTGCTGGAATTTTGGTCCATGGCAGGACGTGATCCAGAGTTCAATGACAAACTCCAAAAAGTCTATAGTGAATTTGTAATTCTGATCTCTAACATTATACAGCGAGGCGTGGATAACGATGAGTTCAAAGATCTTGATGTGGATATTACCGCGATGTCCATAATGGTAAACATTGAAGGAATCATGTGGTTCACACTATTCAAATTAAAAAACAAAAATGCCCGAGAGTATATTCAGACCATTTCTGATTTCATCCTTTCGGGCCTTATGAAAAAATAGGATTAAAAATGGAAAGAGAAATTATCCAGATAAAATCAGGTGGCCAATTCCTGGCCGAATCCATTGGATCACATCCAGTTTACAGCAGGGAATCGTTCTCTGAAAATCATAGAGACATTGAAAAAATGGTGAACGATTTTTCCAGGGAACGCATCTATCCATTGATCTATGACCTGGACAAACACGATAAGGACCTTGTGATGGAGCTCATGAAAGAGATGGGTGAATTGGGCCTCTTTGGTGTAGACGTGCCGGAAGAATATGGAGGCATGGACCTGGATAAGATCACATCTGCAATAGTTATAGAGGGACTCTGCCGCGGGGGCTCCGCCTCATTGGGGGTCACTGCCAGCGTTCAAACCTCTATAGGCATGATGGGCATTGTATGGTTTGGAACAGAAGCACATAAAGAAAAATATTTGCCCAAACTGGTGTCAGGAGAAATGATCGCAGCCTATGCATTAACAGAACCCTCCGCCGGCTCGGATGCAACATCAGGAAAGACCACTGCGATGCTTTCAGAAGATGAAAAACACTATATATTAAACGGTGAAAAATGTTTTATCAGCAATGGCGCCTGGGCAGATATTTTTACGGTACTTGTACAAGTTGATGGAGACAAGTTCTCCGGAATCCTGGTAGAAAAGGGAACTTCAGGATTTGAAATCGGCCCGGAAGAGAAAAAGCTAGGCATGAAGGGATCTTCCACCACTTCGCTGAAATTCACAGACTGTAAAGTACCCGTTGAAAATCTACTTTATGATGTAGGCAAAGGCGCTGCTATCGCGTTCAATGCACTGAACATAGGACGATTCAAATTGGCCGCCTCTTGTTTGGGTGGGACAAAAACGTGCATTGAAGAGACAATAAAATATGTGAATGAACGGCGTCAATTTGGACAGGCAATCGCTAAATTTGACGCTATTCAAGGAAAAATAGCCGATATGACAATCCGTACTTTTGCGTGCGACAGCATGACCTATCGAACCATTGGGCTGATTCAGGAGTCCATTGATGATCTAGACAAAAGCGATACGGATTATTATATCAAAGTGGGAAATGCCATGGAAAAATATGCTGTGGAAGCATCTATGGCCAAAGTCTATGGCAGTGAGTCCAGCGACCTTGTTCTCAGGCATGGACTGCAGTGTTTTGGCGGATATGGGTTTATTGAAGAATATCCAATGGCTATGGGTTATCGTGATGACCGGATCAACAGCATTTGGGAAGGGACGAATGAGATAAACCGCATGATCATTTCTGGATTTCTAATGAAAAAAACATTAATGGATGAACTGGATGTACGTTCGATCTTGAATGGGATTGATGATTTTTTGAAGACAGAATCGTCATTTGCCCTGAACAGTCTGCAGAATGAAGCTCGTGCCGTTGAAGCGGGAAAACGGCTCGGATTGCTTGTGTTTAACGATGCCATTTGTAAATACGGACAGGACCTGAAGCATCGCCAGCAATTATGTGAACTTGTGGCAGATTCATTTACTCTATTGTATACCGCAGAAGCAACGATCTGCAGAGTAAGTAATATTTCAGGAAGAAATGGGAGATCATATATTCCGCTTATGATCGCACAGGTCAATGCCCAGGAAGCGTGCAGTGAGATCATGATAAAGATAGACACCGCTTTTAAAAACCTTTACCCTTCGGGAGTCCCGGCAGAATTAATCGACTTGAAGCTACAATTAGAAGCGATCATGACTCTTAATACAGATACCATTTCTCTTAAACAGGAGATCGCAAAATTCATGATCAAACAAACATCATATCCTTTTTAGGAGGTCATATGTCAACTTCAGTTATAGTAGATGCAGTTCGATCGCCCATTGGAGTCAAAAATGGAAATATGATCGGCATTCGACCCGATGACCTTACGGCACAGGTAATCCAGGGACTATTAGATAGAAATCAAACAATTCCTCTTGAACAAATCGAAGATCTTTCTCTAGGATGTGCATTTCCAGAGGGGCCACAGGGAATGCTTATGGGAAGAGGTGTGTCAGTATTAGCAGGACTCCCCTACACAACAACTGCAAATACGGTCAATCGTTTTTGCGGATCCAGCATGGACTCTCTTCACCAGATCAGTACGCGAATCGAGAGTGGAGATATTCAAGCTGGAATTGCAGCGGGCGTGGAAGATATGTTTTCTGTGCCCAACGGTGGCTTTTCCCCGGACCTGAACCCGGCTCTAGCTGAAAAGGAGTATTATATCAGCATGGGAGAAACAGCCGAAAACCTGGCCAACGAGGGAAATATTTCCAGAGAAGACCAAGAGAAATTTGCCATAACATCCCATGAAAAAGCATTGCAGGCATGGGCAAATGATCAATTCAAGAATGAAATAATCCCCATCGACATGTATGGCGAAGGAGTCATCGAAAAAGATGAAGGCCCTAGGGAACCGAATGTGAAAAAGATCAAGAGTTTGTCACCGGCATTTCTGGTGGATGGGTCGGTCACTGCGGCGACCAGCAGTCCATATTCAATCGGTGCAGCAGCAGTATTAATCACATCAGAAGATTTTGCCAATGTACATGGATTGAATATTCGTGCAAAAGTAGTTAGCCGTGCCATTGCAGGAATTGAGTGGTCAAGAATGGGCGCGGGACCCCTTCCTGCTACTAAAAAAGCCCTGGAAAAAGCTAAATTATCTATGAATGAGATCGATACAATCGAATTAAATGAAGCATTCGCCGCTCAAGCTCTTTTTGTTATCCGAAGTGGCGGTTGGGATATGGATAAGATTAATTTGAATGGTGGCGCGATTGCACTGGGCCATCCGCTTGGCTCATCCGGTGCTCGGATTATTACCACGCTGGTCAATGTGATGGAGCAACAGAACACTCACAAAGGACTTGCCACTATGTGTATTGGTAGCGGACAAGGAATTGCAACAATCATTGAACGCTAGATGAAGATCAAAGAACCATTTAACGCAATATCCCATGCCGTTGGCGCTGTACTGGCCATTATTGGAATGACATTATTGTTATTGGAATCAGTAAAGCCTTTCAAACCATGGCACATAGCATCCTTTTCCGTTTTCGGATCCGGCATGTTTCTATTGTACACGGCCAGCTCTATCTACCATTGGTTGCCAGTAAAGCCAAAATATGTGCAGCGACTACGCAAGTTTGACCTGGCAATGATCCATATTCTTATCGCTTCCACTTACACTCCTATCTGCCTAATCCCGTTAAGAGGTGCCTGGGGCTGGAGTTTATTCGGAGTGGTCTGGTGTCTTTCTGTTTTTGGAATTTTATTGAACATATTTTGGAAAAATCAACCCAATTGGTTTACCGTCACATCATATATTTTTATGGGTTGGCTTTCTATGGTGGCTATTTATCCCATGATACAGACTCTCCAACTGGGAGCATTGGTCTGGATATTTATTGGCGGATTCTTTTACACGGTCGGAGCGGTTATCCATTGGAGGAACAAACCCTCCCCCCTGCCAAAAATATTTGGGGCTCACGAAATATTTCATGTATGTGTTCTATTGGGTAGTTTTGCCCATTTTATGTGTATGTACAATTATATAACACTGTTTGATTAACGTTGAGGGATTCATGTCGTACAAAATAGAAAAAGCTGCAGTTTTAGGCTCCGGAGTAATGGGGGCTCAGATAGCGGGACAACTGGCCAATGCGGGTATCCCCAGTCTTCTTTTTGATATCAATCAGGAATTAGCTGAACAAGGGATTAAAAACCTCACCACCTTAAAACCAGCCCCACTATTTAATAAGAAAAATACTTCCCTAATCACCCCATGCAATTATGATGAACATATTGAAAAGATCAGTGAAGCCGATTGGGTATTGGAAGCAGTTGCTGAAAAGATCGAAATCAAACACGCGGTCTACGAAAATATTTTACAACACTTAAAAGAAACGTCTATTCTTACATCAAATACTTCAGGCATTCCATTGAAAGACCTTATAAAGGTCATGCCTGACAATTTAAAACAGCGCTTCATGATTACTCACTTTTTTAATCCTCCCAGATACATGTACCTCCTTGAACTGGTCAAAGGTGAACACACATTAGATGATATTTATTCTGCCATGGCAGAATTTGGTGAAGATGTTTTGGGGAAAGGGATCGTACATGCCAAGGATACACCAAATTTTATTGGCAACAGGATCGGAGTTTTTAGCATGGGTGTTACTTTCCACACAGCTGTGAAGCAGGGGTTAACAGTTGAAGAAGTAGATAAAATAACGGGTACCATTGTTGGACGTCCAAAAAGCGCAACATTTCGGACTGCTGATGTAGTAGGGCTCGATACCATGATAAATGTTTCTAAAACTACCTATGAAAATGTGCCCGATGATGAAGAACGGGAAATGTTTGCCATACCAAAAATATTAGAAAAACTGGTGGATGATGGACGGCTGGGCCAAAAAACCAAAGCTGGATTTTATAAAAAAACAGAAGAAGGTATTCTGTCCGTAGATATGAACTCAGGGCAATATAAGCCCCAGAAGAAAGTACGGTTTGACGGTTTTCGTTTGGCGAAAGATCATGCTTCCACGGCCGGAAAAATTAAAGCGTTGGCCTACAGCGATGACAAGGCCGGCAAGTTCTTTTGGGAAACACTGGCCCGTGGATTGATCTATAGCGCGAATAGAATACCAGAGATCAGTGATGATATTATAAATATTGATAACGCCATCAAATGGGGATTCGGATGGGAAATGGGGCCTTTTGAAACGTGGGATATGATTGGGGTAAATGAATCTGTTGAACGCATGCAGGCTGAAGGGAGAACTGTGCCTCAATGGGTATTGGATATGCTGGCAAAAGGCATCAATAAATTTTATCAATCTGAAAATGGTATCCCAACATTTTATGATGTATTGAGCAGTGAAAAGAAGCAGCTTCCTTCTAAACCAAAAGAGATCAATCTGTACTCACAGAAGATCGCAGGTAATTTGATTCATAAAGATTGGAGTGCCAGTCTCATTGATCTGGAAGATGGAGTTCTGAATGTAGTGTTTCATTCTGCATTACAACCGGCATTAAACCCCATCGATGGATCTCTAATCGAAACGATCAATAAAGGACTGGATCTAGTGGAAAAGGGTGATTTTATAGGAATGGTTATCGGGCACCAGGGGCAAAATTTCTGTGCCGGGGCTAATCTGGCATTAATATTGGAGGCCTGTGAAACAGAAAACTGGGAGGCCCTTGAGTTTGCCATCAAAACCATGCAGGATACCACTCAACGTATTCGGTTCTGCAAGGGCCCAGTTGTGGCAGCACCCTTTGCCTTAACACTTGGTGGTGGTGTAGAGATCGCTGCTCCTGCTGCTGCTCGCGTTGCTGGTGCAGAATTATACATGGGACTGGTTGAGGTGGGAGTTGGTTTGATCCCAGGAGCTGGTGGTAACTTACGTATTATACTAAATCTGATGGGCGACTCAAGTAGTCGTGTGGGTGGTTTCCAAAAAGTACAAAAGGCTTTCGAAAATGTTGGTTTTGCAAAAGTTTCATTCAGTGCAGACATGGCCATAAATATGGGATATCTTCTCGATACTGATGAGATCGTTATGAATAAGGCACAGCTTATATCAAGAGCGAAGCAGAAGGTATTGGATCTTGCAAATGGTTACGAACCTCCTAAATATCGCGAAGACCTCAAGCTTCCTGGAGCAGGTGGACGAACGGCCATGCATATGGCATTGAAAGGGTATAAAATGCAGGGAAAAATCTCTGAACATGATGAAATGATCGGACAAAAATTGGCCTTCGTACTCACTGGCGGCGATGAAGCAGGATTAACCAAAACGGTTGATGAACAATATTTGCTTGATATTGAGCGGGAGGTATTTGTATCTCTTTGCGGGGAAAAGCTGTCTCAAGACCGCATACGCCATATGTTGAAAACGGGAAAACCGTTACGCAATTGATTTTTTTAGCATACAATTTGTTAATATAAAGTGGTATTAATATTTATCTGTAATTTTTGTTTCTGAATCCTAACGGATAATGAATCCAAACATAACAAACAACCCCAACAATACATCTCAAACCGAAACAATCATTAAAACGATAGCTATTTTTGCTATCCTATACCTGTTTCTAATCAGTATCGGTATGATCGGAAGCGCCTTTAAAGGTATGGGTAGAGGTTATGCCGAACAATTGATACAAAGTGAGGCGGGTCCTTTTATCGGGTTGTTCATTGGTATTCTTGCCACCAGTTTGATCCAAAGTTCATCGACAACAACCTCATTGGTAGTGGGCATGGTTGCTGCCGGAACATTTGGTGAAGATCCCCGAATTGCTGTTGCTGCTGCAACACCTTATATCATGGGCGCCAATATCGGCACCAGCATTACAAACACAATAGTTTCACTTGGTCATATTGTTAATAAGAATGAATTCAAGAGAGCCTTTTCGGCTTCTACTGTACATGACTTTTTCAATGTCATGGCAGTTTTAGTATTATTTCCTCTTCAATATTATTTTGGTATCATAAGCAAATGCGCTAACTGGCTTGCAGGATTAATCGTTGGGGCAGAGTCATTTACATTCAAGAGTCCAATCAAGATCGTCACAAAACCAGCCGTGGATTGGATTAAGGAATTGTTTAAACAGCAGGAAGTGATTAATTATAATTGGCTGCTGTTGATCGTTGCTCTTCTCCTTCTATTCTTTTCATTACGCTATTTAACCAAACTTATCCGCAGCCTGGTCATGCATAGGCTGGAAGCATTTTTTGATACACACATTTTCAAAACTGCTGGTAGAGCTCTCTTTTTTGGGATTTTTATTACAATTCTTGTGCAAAGCAGTTCTATCACAACTTCATTGGTCGTTCCACTGGCAGGAGCTGGAATACTTCATTTGCGTCAAATTTTTCCATATACTCTTGGGGCAAATATCGGAACGACAATAACAGCATTGTTGGCCAGCATGGTATCCGGAACGATCGCACCGCTGTCTGTCGCTTTTGCTCATCTTTTTTTCAACATTTTCGGGATTACATTAATCTGGCCAGTAGAAAAAATACGAATGATCCCTATTCAACTATCAACTTGGTTTGCAGAGATCGCTGTGGAGAACAGATTTATTCCCATCTTATATATTTTGGTTGTGTTCTTCATGATCCCTTTAGGCTTAATTTTTCTAGTGAGGTAACCTATGACTATATTTAAAGACATCATAAAACTCTGGAAGGCAGAAGACCTGCTTTCTCAATCATGGGAAGAATCATTTCAAATGCTCGATCTGTCCCACGAGATCTTTCAACAGGCACTGACCTATCTCCAAAAAGGTGAGAATATTGAAACCCTTAAAGCCCTGAAAAAACGGGACAAAGAGATCAATGAATTCCAACGGAATGTCCGTCGGAAAGTGTTAACACATTATTCTGTTGAGCAAAATACATCAAACATGGCTGATGGTTTGATTTTGATCAATATGGTTGTGGACATTGAGCGTATCGGTGATTACTGCAAAAATATACTTGATCTGGCCATCAATCATGATCAATCAATTGTTTCGGTCGAGATATCAGAAGATCTCCATTTGATAGAGAATGAAGCTAAAGAACGATTTCAAAAGACATTACAAGCAATCCAATCACAGGATGAAGAGATCGCGACTTCATTAATGGAAGGGTATAAAGAAAATATGACAGGAAAGTCTGATGAGATAGTCAATAATGTATTAAACAATAAAACTACTTATGGCAGCGAATCCAGGTCAACGGCTATTGCGTTATATGCTCGTTATTTGAAAAGAATCGCTGCTCATTTGAAAAATATAACTACGACCCTTGTGAATCCATTTGATTCTATTGGATACAAAAAATGATTCAAGACTACAATTTAAATAATAAAAATAGAAGCTATCCTTTGTAAATACACCCGCTTGTGCAATTCTCACTAATAATCACTTTAGATAGAATAGGTAATTGCGGTTTAATTCTGTCCCAGATCCAGATAGCTAGATTTTCACTGGTAGGATTCTCCAATCCTTCTATATCATTTAAAACTGTATGATCAAGCTGTCTTAAGATTGGATCAAATATTTCTTTTATTTCTGCAAAATCAATTACCCATCCAATTTTCGTATTTATAGATCCTTCAACAAATATTTTTACATAAAACGTATGTCCATGCATTCGCTTACATTTATGTCCATCTGGCAAATTTGGTAGATAATGGGCAGAATCAAATGAGAATTTTTTATATAACTGCATTTTTTTTTATGGAATATTTAAATATTTATGTATTTGCAAACTCAACTTCCAGTTAGGATTATTACGACAGTATTTGAGAGTTTTTTGAAGATTTATATTATAATCTGAATTATACATCGGTTGAAGTGAGAATATTTCGAAATCTAAGTTTAAATAATCTGCTGGATCTAATCCAACTTGTGGATAAATAATTTTTAATTCGTTTCCTGACTTCAATTTCATTTCTGTACCTGACTTAGGGCTGACGCATATCCAATCTATCTTACTTGGAGGTAATATAGTGCCATTAGTTTCAACGGCTATATCAATATTTTCATTTTTTAGTTTTTTTACAAGATTGTCATCTAATTGTAAAAGTGGTTCTCCACCAGTAAAAACAACAAAGGGATTTTCTTTTGACTCCCAAAATGATAATATATGATTTACTAGTTTCTTCGGTGAATTAAATATTCCGCCTCCCTGTCCATCTGTACCCACAAAATCGGTATCACAAAACTTACATACTGCATATTCACGATCATCTTCTAAACCACTCCACAAATTGCACCCTGCAAATCTACAAAAAATCGCTACTTTACCACTGTGGGCACCTTCACCTTGAATAGTCAAATACGTTTCTTTAACAGAGTAACTCATAGTTAGACATTTGGATAATTAATTGGGTCCTTTTCACCTATTTCTTCAAAACCTTTGAGCCTCAAAAAACAGGCATCACAGGCACCACAAGGTTTTCCTTTCTTGATAGGGTCATAACAAGAATGTGTAATTGAATAATCAATTCCTAAAGCAAGTCCTGTTTTAATTATTTCAGATTTTTTCATTTTCATCAGTGGCGCATGAATACACAGTTTTTTTTCAGATTCAACACCTGCTTTTGTTGCTAACCTGCCCATTTTTTGAAATGAATCTATATACTCCGGACGGCAGTCAGGGTATCCACTATAATCCATAGCATTTACGCCGATAAAAATATTATATATATCTTTTACCTCTGCTAACGCCAAAGCATATGATAAAAATATTGTATTCCTAGCCGGAACATACGTCACAGGTATTGATGTATTCATATCTCGACTTTTAGGAACTTCAATATCATCAGTTAATGCTGAGCCTCCAATCGAATCAAGATTTATATTTAAAATATGGTGATCTTTAATATTATAATAATTAGCAATAGTTTTTGCTGCATCAATTTCATAATTATGTTTTTGACCATATAAAAATGAAAGAAGCGAAACATTGTACCCCTGATCAAGCGCTATGGCCAAAACTGTTGTTGAATCAAGGCCCCCACTTAATAACAAAATAGCTTTATTCATTATTGATTTTTCTTTGACTTTCTCTCGGATAAGTAAATTATTAATTAAAAACTATATTTCACACCTAAACTCGAATGGGAAAAGTCCTGCATTTCTTGGAAGCGTGTACCCTCTTCACCACTAAACTTGGAAAAGCCAAATTCTAATCCCCAGTTCTCTTTTGGAGAATAAGTTATACTGAAGCCAAGCATTCTTTGGGGATCCTCCATGTCAACAAATGTGTTCACACTTAATTCCAAACTATTATCCAAATAATTTCCTGTCCAGGCCAAAAACGCGCCCTGATCAGATAACATAGCAAATGGTGTCCCCATTCCCATGGACAGGTCATCTTCGGTCGTTTTAATAAAACTATTTTCCATAGGTTCAAATATGGTTCCGGATACAGACAATATTATATTTCCGATCACTTGAGCAGTAATGATATGATCATTTTCCGTCATATATTCTAATTGTAAAGAAAATTGTAAATAGGATGCTTCCAGATCATTTTTATATATGTAAGACATATCATTTTCAGTGTGAAAGTGTGCCGTTTCCCCTCTAAAAGTTAGATCGCCAATAAAAGTTACAAGGTCGACCGCAAGCATTGTTGTTTTTCTGTAAGTAAACATAGGTAAAAGAGATGCTTCGTTGTTTTCCCCATACCCTCCTAATGCAAAGGAACGATCTCGTCCATTAAAATAATAAACATTCATATCACTATTGCCTACCGTTGTTCCAATTTTCAATCCATATTCCAAATCTTTGTCAGTTTCTTTCATGAATTCCCTTGGATCAAGTTCATCTGTAGATTGTGAGATTGGAAAATCGGGTTCATCATACGGAATCCTGTTCCCTACATGTTCCGGAATGATCACTGCTTCCAATTGCCAGTTGTCCCAGTAATATTTTATTGAAGTGGATAATGATCCGATCTTCCTGTCCGTCCCTGCAAGAAACATATAATAATAATTATAGGGATTCAGGTTATCTGTAGGATTGTTTCCATCTACAGCTCCCCAGGCATGAATCTGTTTGCCAATTTTTACTTCTCCCCATGCCGGAAACCATATAACATATGCCTCCCGCAGGTCAAATTCTGACTCACTACCTGACCAGCGATGCTCCAGAGCAGATTGGGTTACTAATTCAATGTCAACAATGGAATAACCCAAATCCACATCAATAATTCTGAATGGCAGTTGAATAGCTGATCCGTCAGATATTCTTTGCAAAGTGATGGGGTGTACAGACCCGGACATATTCCATTGTGCGATTGCACAGGTCAGCAACCACCACACCCGAAGTGTTATTCGCATAAATTATCTGGGAAGTCGTTTGAGGTTTTTTTCG
>CAZECA010000025.1:0-23824 GCA_964510385.1 uncultured bacterium | reverse complement strand
AGACCCCACTCCAGAGGACATACCATCTACATA
The DNA here is from genome assembly GCA_964510385.1 of uncultured bacterium. GTDB lineage: Bacteria > Fidelibacterota > Marinisomatia > Marinisomatales > TCS55 > UBA2126. Next base: position 23,791 of record CAZECA010000025.1, on the reverse strand, counting down.
TATTGATGCGGATATGTTACTTAAATTTAATGGCGGGCCAGTTGTAATTGGAAACTCATCCATTGCTCATGGTATCACTATCCCTGAAACACAAAACCATCTTCTTTTTGATGTAGCAGGGTCCATGTTCTCTTCATCTTCCTCGCCATGCGAGTATCAGTTTGGACTGACAGGAACCTTTGCCTTGATGCTGGGATTTGCTATTGGATTACCACCCATGTGGAATACGGAATCTGGCCAGAGCGGGATCGGTGTGTTTGGTCTCATGGACCAAGGTTCCAACAACGGCAGGGGACTGGTACCAGCTCCTCCTGATGGCTGGTCTAGAGTTTACGCAGGCTGGGAAGAACCGACGGTCATAAAACCGGGTACTGAAGTTTTTCTTGCTGCTCGGGATGAAGGTAACCTTATTCAAATTGATATTAATAAAAATGAATATTTACTCATTGAAAATAGAACTCACTGGTTCCGTGATAGTGTGTCAATAGATTCTGCTCGATATCTCCTGTATGAACAAAGCGGTAGTGAAAACAGGTATCCGCCATTTGTTGAAGTATTGTTTGACTCTGTTGAAATCGAAAAAGATGAAAATGGCGTAGTTACAACAATTCCAGACTATGATTTAGGTCTACCTGCGTCAGGATTATTGATCTGGCATATAGACAATGATCGTATCAGTTCGGGTATAAATGATTATTCAATCAATAGTGATCGCGATAAAAGGGGCGTAGACCTAGAAGAAGCTGATGGGGCGCAAGATATAGGCTATCCCAATATATTTCTATTTGCGGACCCAACAGGCGGCTATTTCGGGGATATGTGGTTCCAAGGTAATCCCGAAGCGGATGCATTGGTAGACACTAAAGATCAACCATTAGAATTCGGTCCTTTTACATATCCAAATACAAAGAGCAATGATGGTGCCACAACTTATTTGAGCATCGCTAACATAGGACTACCAAATGATACTATGTCATTTTCCGTAATAAATGCACTGCTGGCGGATGGATTTCCCGATACGACACTGCATATTGGACTCGTTCATGATTTTGATGAAGATGGGAAAATGGAAATAATAGGAGGGAAAGATAGCCTATGGGTTGCAGAAGAGGGAAATATACAAAATAGATTGTATTTCTATTCCTCGCCAAGTGAGATCTATGATTTCTCTATTGGAAATTTTAATGGTACTGATCAATTGGTTGTCTCAGAAAAAGACGGTTCCGGTTCAAAATTATATTATTTTGAATGGATTTCAGCACAGAAAGAAATGAATTTACTATCTATTAATATACTGGATTCTACCAGTGTAGTTTTTGTTAATGATCTATCAGGAGATCATCAATTGATTTTTCCTGAAAATGATTATTTTACTTCTGCACTCGTGATCAATAATGATGGCACTAAGGATAGTATATCGGAGGTCTCCAATCTCTCAATGGCAGATCTTAATCTTGATGGAAGAGCTGAATATCTTTTGATTGATGATTATTTTCTTGATATTCCTTCTTTTTCAGGAAAATTGATTGCAAAACATTTGAATGGAATTTCTGTTTCTGGATTTCCAGTAGATTCCGTTATGAACAATAATTCACCTTTGGTTATAGATCTGTATGGAGATGAACATCCGGAAATTATAGTTCATAACCCTGCGGGAGAATTATTGATTATTAACTGGCAGGGAGAGGTTGAATATAGATTAACTAATTATGGTCCACTTGTATGCTTGAGCGAATATGAAGGTCGAAATGCCATTGTTATGGAATCGGCAATCTGGCTGTTTGATGAAGTAAGTGAAAATTATGGAAATGAATGGACATCCACCCACCATGATTTTGGAAATACTCGTTTACTGCATTTGAAAATTCCTAAAAGAACTCCTGATACGGTATTGATGGACAAAGTTAAAACCTTTGCCTATCCAAATCCCATTTATAGTGGAAATGTTAACATTAGAATTGCTGTGGAATCTGCAGAAAGTGTAGATGTCATGATATATGACTTCGCGGGATATTTTGTGAAAAAATTAACGATTGATGAGCTGTCAAAAGGAAGTATACAGGAACTGACATGGAATATTGATGATGTAGAGTCGGGTGTGTATTTTGCAAATGTAATTGCAAAAAATGGCTCAAAAAAAGAAACTGAAATTTTGAAGATTGGGGTCATTAAGTAATGATTCTTCGAACATCAAGCTTTTTACTTTTTGTTTTAAGCTATGTGTTGGGTCAATTCAAATACAACCATCCGGAAGTAGATTGGCAGACCTTTGAAACAGATCATTTTCAAATACACTTTTATGAGGATACGGAAAGTACTGCTCGGGAAGGTGCATATGTCGCTGAACAAATTTTTTTCCACATTACCAGTTTCTATGAATATGAACCGCCTACTAAAACAGATATCATTTTTACTGATTTGGATGATATCTCTAATGGAGCAGCCTATTATTATGACAATAAAATTGTCATATGGGCATCCCCTCTAGACTTTGAGTTGCGAGGAAGTCATCGTTGGCTCCAGAATGTAATCACCCATGAATTTGCACATATTGTTTCTCTCCAGAAGGCTATGAAAGCTGGATTAAAATTTCCTGGAGCCTATTTTCAGTGGATGGACTATGAAAATGAAAAACGCCAGGATGTTCTCTATGGATTTCCTCAGACACTGGTGAGTTACCCTCTTCCGGGAACGTCTGTGCCTCCTTGGCTGGCAGAGGGTTCAGCCCAGTACATGTACGAAGGTGCAGACTGGGACCATTGGGACTCTCATCGAGATATGATTCTTCGGGACAGGGTATTGAACGACAATCTCCTCTCATTTACAGAAATGAATACTTTCGGTAAAAGAGGAATCGGGAACGAATCTACTTATAATTCTGGCTTTGCATTGTGCGGTTACATTTCTGAAACGTATGGAGAGGAATCCATTAAAAAAATTATGATAGAACTCTCCAGTCCATTTCAATATTCAATCAGCAGCGCCATTAAGAATGCAACGGGAACGGATGGTGAAACTATCTATCAAAACTTTAAATCTTCTTTATATTCAGATTATTTTTCACGAACAACCATTTTGCGGGAAAATGAGGTCAAAGGTAAAGTGATTACTGAACAAGGGACAGCAAATTTTCATCCAAAATGGTGTCCTGAAGGAAAAAAAATCGCTTATATATCCAATAAAGAAAATGATTATTTGGGTCAGACAGATCTGTATCTTTATGATGTTGAATCTGATTCAGAGAAAAAACTTGATGGAGGAGCACTCTTTGCTCCTAGTTGGCATCCATCTGCTACAGTGATCTATTATACAAAGAAGCCAACTATCCCAAACAAATATGGTTCACGATTTTTTGATATTTATGAATACGACCTAATAAAGGAAAAGGAAAAACGTTTGACCAGGTTTCAACGTGCCTATAATCCGGTTTATATAGAAAGTGACAGCTCTATCGCATTCTTGTCATCGACTGATGGAAGTCAGAACATTTTTCAGCTTAACCTGAAGAACAAGACGGTGACTAAATTGACCGATTTTGATGATCATTCCATCTTACGTGGATTGAGGGTTGATAATGAAAACAACCGATTAATATTCAATCGCACGAAACATCATTACCGTGATGTATATTTATATTCCTTTACTGATTCTTCAATCAGCACTATTCTGGGAAGTGAACTCTGGGATGAGCGAGATGCTTCTTACAGTAATGCTACACTTATACATTCTGATGACCGTTCGGGCATTTATAATATTCGCATCAATGATGATTACTATGTAACAAATGTGACCGGAGGTGCATTCATGGCTCACATGAATAATGATGGAGACATTGTTTATTCACTTTATGAAAATGGCCGGTATAAGATCACATTATTGAGAAATCCACAACCAGTAGAAGAATCAAAGATCGGGTATAGTAGAAACCATTATTTGATTAATACAGACCATGAAGAGCCGCTGACGGAGCAGATCAATAAGGAAACAAGAACCTATACGGACGATTTTACTACAATGTTCATTATGCCCAGAATTATGCTGGATTATGAGACCATCAAGCCAGGGTTTTATTTCTATTCCAGCGAAGTTCTGGAACGATTGAATATATTTGGCGGTGCCACGGTCAATTCAGTTCTGGATGTTGATCTATTCTTTATTTTTGAATTTAATCGTTTTTATCCAACCTTATTTGCAGAAGTTTTTTATCTTACCAGGAATATCCAACAAACTAACTTTTATTCATCATATCAACTGGATGATAATTTGAAATTCAGAATGACCCAATTCAATGGAGGAATACGATTTCCTTTATTTGGAGTAACGCAGATTGAATTATTCTCAACCTGGCAGGTATACAGAGCATTCATCGAGGAAACCATCCCGACAGAAAATCTTCAGGCGGGGATCGCTTATGATTACTATAAGGGATGGTTGAATGGAATAAAATGGAACCTAAATAATGTCAAGCGTTTGGCTGATGCAGATATTAATCCATCAAAAGGATTTACAGTAAACTTCACTGCGGTTCAAGAACAAAATGATTTTATCACTGGGTTGAATTTATCGGATGCGGGAACACTCTTGGCAGAATTTGGCGATAATGATACCTGGAGGATCGATCTTAAGGGTTCATACCATACTTCTATTCCATTTACTCAACGTTGGACAGTGAACCTACAGTCCCAATTAGGATGGCTTTCCAATGATGGGGTAGATCCATTCTTCAATTTCTTTGGAGGAGGAATGTTTGGGATGAGAGGATATCCATTTTACAGTATAGAAGGTACCCGGCAGATGATCAATGACGTCACAGTCCGCATTCCAATATTCACAGAAAAACATTTTAAATTGGGTTGGTTCATTCTACAGAACAGTGTTCTAGGTTTTATATATCAATCGGGTGGTGCATGGAATGGCGAATTTGATGAGAAAAATTTATTACACTCTAGTGGAATTCAATGGAGGTTTAATGGCTTCTCTTTTTATAATTTCCCGACTGCTATAGAACTTGAATTGCACCGGGGACTCGATGAATTCAATAAAACGGTAAATGATAAAACATATGCGTATGGAAATGAAAACCGCTTCTATTTTAAACTTTTATTCGGCTTTTAATATGAACAGAATATTGTTATTAACCATTTTTATGACCCAGTTGGCAGCAAATGGTCTGCTGCTGCACGATGATCGTTTTCAACCTACCTTCTCATTTTATGATAATGGGGGGCACTTATTTTTCACCGATGATACAACTGCTGAAGTTGATTCAACGGTTGTACCGGTAGTTAACTATCCCGCAAAACCTATGCTGTATTCATTGCTCATCCCCGGATTAGGGCAATACAAGAATGGTGATCCCTTGTGGAAATCAGCAGTATTTGTTGGTATTGAAGTAGGCTCAATCGTTGCCGCTATGCAGTGGAATAAAAGAGCTGAGGATATTCGTAAAGAATATGAATTGTATGGCGATGAACATTGGTCATTGAGAGATTGGGTTGAGAATACTCAGATTAATCCTATTACCGGACTGATTCAGTATGCTGATTTTAAACTTGATGGTACACATGACCTTGACCTCCATCTTTCCGGTTCGTTGGAAGAAGAATTTGGTGAATTTATTTCATCGGATTCCCTGGCCGCGCATCCGGAATGGGTTTTTACTGATGAGGTCACAATTCTACAGGATCAGCATTTCTATGAGAATATTGGTAAGTATGATCAGTTTGTTGGGGGGTGGGATGATATTGATCAATGGTACATAAAAGAGAAAACTGTTGAGGATACAGTTGAAACAATTCTCATGACCCCAAATAAGAAAGGTTATAATGATGAGAGGGCAAGAAGCAATGATCTGTTAAAAATGGCAAACTATGCGGTAACAGCCATTATGTTTAATCATGTAATCAGTGGAATGGAAGCTGTATTCGCAAACCAGAGAAAAGCGCGATTAAAAGCAAGAGAGAGTAACACAGATGTAGGCCTGTACTATGATCCAAGAAATAAATACGGTGTTGGAGGAATAGAGGTATCATTTAAATGGTAAAAATTTCAAAACATATTTTGTTAATCACATTTACTGTGATCTTCTTGGCGACATGTTCATCATCAAAGCCATCTGATGAAGATGTTCAGGTCATTTATGATCGAGCCATGGAATATCTTGAGAAAAAACGATATTTACGGGCACAGGAAGAATTAACCACAGTCGCCATACGCGGTTTACATACTGAAATTGGTGACGATGCGCAATTCTATCTTGGTGAGGCATATTTTTTGAATAAGGAATACGTTTTAGCCATTTCTGAATACGACAGATTAGTGAGAAGAATGGGTTTCAGTGAATATGTTCAGAAGGCTCGATGGAGAATATGTCAGTGTTATGTAGAACAATCTCCTAAACATTACCATGAGCAATCATCTACAGATCGAGCATTGGCTAAGCTACAAGAGTTTCTAGATGATTATCCCAATTCAGAATTCCACGAAGAAGCATTATCAACGATAAATGAGTTGCGAAGTAAACTAGCATATAAATTATATGAGTCTGGCAGATTGTACATTAAAATGGAAGAATATAATTCAGCTATTATTACATACGAGGATCTATTATCTAAATATTATGATACTGAATATGTTGATGATGCACACGTCCAGATCATAAAATGTCATGCTCTTTCTGGTGATCAAAAACTTGCTCATGACTATTTTAATAAAAATCGTAAGCAGATCACCGATGAGAGCTTATTAACTGAGGTAGGGGAATTAATCTCAACGGATGAGGTTAACTGAATAAATGAAAAAGGTGTGTCTTTTTGGAGGGACATTCGATCCCCCACATATCGGACATTTGCTTGTCGCTCAGACAGTGGCGGAGGCAGAAAACTTTGAAAAGATCATTTTTGTGCTGACCAACCAGCCACCATTCAAAAATGAATACTCTCAACTAGAACACCGATTATCTATGTTGAAAATGGCGTTATCTGGGAACCCTAGATTTGACCTTTCAGAGATCGAACTAAAAAGGGGAGGCGTTTCATTTACAATAGAAACAATTAAGGAATTCAAAAAAACTGAAGGACTTAAGAAAAACGAACTATATTATTTGATCGGCAGTGATTCATTAATGAATTTTCACAGATGGGAAAAGGCAAAAGAAATTCTGGATGAGTGTAAGATATTGGTAGCCATACGGCCGGGTTTCAGGCCAAGCGCAATTCCTGGTTGGGTATTGAAAGAAATTCAATTTGCAAACATTCCACGATTCGAGATATCATCTACAACAATTAGAGAGAGATGGGTCAGTGATAAGACCATTCGATATATGGTGACACAGCCTGTTTGGGAATACATAAACGCTCATAATATCTATCTAAAATGATACTAAGTATTGCCTTTCTACTTATCGGAGGAATGCTCCTTTACTACGGTGCAGAGTGGATAGTAAGAGGAGGCAGTCATTTCGCCGCACGGATGGGACTCTCTCCATTGGTCATTGGGTTGACAATAGTTGCATTTGGTACTTCCTTGCCGGAACTGGTAGTGAGCCTGGCTGCGGTTTTGAAAGATGCATCTGCGATTGCTATAGGCAATGTGATCGGATCAAATATAGCAAATGTGGGACTGGTTCTTGGTATAAGTGCTTTCTTATTTCCGATAACCATCAATTACAGTAAAATCCGTAAGGATCTGATCTACTATATCATTGCTGCATTTGTTTTTATTTTTTTCTGCAGTGATGGTACAATTGTGAAATGGGAAGGTGTAATCCTTTTCGCAGGGATCATTGGTTATACATGGAACGCGATTACTCACCCTGACCATCAAATTGATAAAGAAACCAAGGGCAAGGATCCCATTATAAAATGCATGATGTATCTTCTGTTTGGATCTCTGTTTTTATATTTTGGTTCTAAACTCTTTGTGGAAGGTGCTGTAAACCTAGCTGAGTTGCTTGGTATTAGTAATGTGGTGATTGGTATGACCGTTGTCGCACTAGGAACCTCTCTACCAGAATTAGCAACATCTGTTGTTGCGGCGTTCCACAAACAACATGGTATATCTGTGGGAAACATTATTGGTTCAAATCTATTTAATATTCTTTCTGTCGTAGGTATTGTTAGTATAATCCATCCCATAACTGCACCAAGGGAAATATTAAACCTCGAGATACCATTTATGATGGTATACGGTTTAATATTGTTCCCAATGGCATGGATGACCCAGCCTGTCAAAAAATGGTTTGCTGCTGCTCTACTTTTAGGTTATCTCTCTTTTGTTATTTCACTGTTTTATTAAATAAGTCAACATTGTTATCATGCGTCTATATTTTTAGATTGAGCCAATGATTCAACTAAATAACGTTTCCTATACTTATAAAAAAGGTTTTGGTATATCCAATATTGATTTGACAATTAATAATGGTGAATTTGTTTTCCTTATCGGTCCAACTGGATCTGGAAAGACAACGATTTTAAATCTGATGTATATGGACATAATCCCCGATAGTGGTAATGTGATTGTTGGAGAGTTCAAATCAAGTTCCATAAAAAAACGAAAATTACCTCACCTAAGGCGGAGCATTGGACTTATTTCACAGGACTATCATTTGCTTAATGATAGAACTTTATTTGAAAATGTAGCTCTTCCTCTGTACGTAATTGGACATCCCCAAGGAGAGATCCATGAAATTGTAGAAGACTCATTGAAAGAAGTGGGATTAGATGGACGTGGTGACCATTATCCAAGTGAACTATCAGGGGGTGAGCAGCAGCGCGCATGCCTGGCTCGTGCATTAATTAAAGAGCCGGACATCATACTAGCTGATGAACCTACCGGAAATTTGGATCCTGTAACTTCATTTGATCTGATAAAGCTGTTGGAAGATGTAAACAATGATGGTACAACTGTTTTCATGGCCTCCCATAACTACAGTTTGATCAAAAGCCGTAACCACCGGATCGTCGAAATCCATCATGGCAAATTACGAGGGACTTGATGGATAAATTGGTATTTTTATTATCTGAAGGTCTAAAGAATCTGTGGAGACATAAACTCACAGTGTTTTCATCTGTTTTTTCCATATTTCTCTCTTTAGCAACTATCGGCATTTTGTTCATAGCAGAACAGAATACTCATAAGCTAATAGAATACATGCGGACGAAGTATAAGATAGAGGTATTTTTTCAGGATGATATCGGTGATGAACAGGCAAGGGAGTATGTGAATCAGATTGGATCCATTGATGGTGTGTATTCCACAACTTTGATCGGAAAAGATGAAGCCTTAAAAATTTATCGGTCACAGTTTGATGATGATATTTCTGAATTTTTGGGCTACAATCCACTGCCAATTAGTTGTGTAGTGAACGTACAGAGAAAGCATGAGGGTCGATTAGATATCATGAACATAGTCAAGTCGATTGAACAGTTGGAAGGTATTGATACCATTAACCATCAGGGCCGGTTGATAGGTCGCATTGAAACATTTTATGAGCGGGGATTATTAAGTCTATCTGCTGTAGCGTTTGCAGTCATACTTGTGACAGTGCTGATTATTTCTAATACCATAAAACTTACAATTTATTCAAACAGGGATCTTGTAAATGCGTTGAGAGTAATCGGTGCATCAAATTTGTTTATCCGTACACCATTTATTTTGGAAGGCATCTTTCAGGCGATATTGGGGGCAATAATCGCCTCTGCCTTGCTATACGGAGCAGTGATTGGGGCCAATGAACTTTTGGGGCAGATTAGTTCATACTCACTGCAGGTTGACTGGTTGTTTCTTGTTTGGTTATTTGGTATAGCAGTGGTGATAGGATTGATAGGCAGTAGTCGTGCTATTTCTAAGTTCTTAAAATAGTACCTATTCGTATAACCGCCTTGTTTCAGAAAAGTCAAACTATCTAAATTAAAAGTTAATTATGTTAGTAAATCATGTAGAAATATCGCCTCGTGATGGACAGGTTTTAAAAGCTGTAGTGGAAAATTACATTATAGAAAATGCACCTGTCGGATCAACTATATTAAAGAAAAAATATAAATTTAGTTGTAGTCCCGCTACTATACGGAATTCCATGTCCAGTCTTGAGAATAAGAACCTACTAATGCATACTCATACATCTTCCGGTCGTATCCCAACAGATAAAGGCTATCGATATTATGTTGATCATTTATTACAGCCACAGGATAATTCTTTAAAACAGATTGTACCTTTAGAAGATGAACTAACACAATCATCAAAAAGTGTTGATGATTTACTTAATTCCACTGTATCCATGCTATCAGAAATTAGTCACTTATTTGGAGTGGCAATGATTCTTCAATATGAGAAAAGTATTCTGCACGAGATCGAATTGGTTCGTTTGTCCTCAGATCGTGTGATGCTGATACTTGGTATGAAATCGGGTATAATTAGATCAATAGTAATGAATCTAAATGTTGAGATAAATGATAGCTCTATTAATAATATTACTCAATTACTAAAAGAAAAATTACTGGGTCTCACACTGGAAGAGATACAGGGTACGATAAATGATCGAATAAAAGATTCTCCTTTAGTGGAGCATGAGGTTATTCAGATCTTATTACGTAAGCCAGAGGAAAATTTTGATATACCGGATGATAATGTCGTTTATACTCCATCCAATCACGAATTATTGGACCAACCTGAGTATCAGGAATTAGAAAATTTGCAGAATACATTAATCGCTATTAATGAAGAGAATGTAGCTCATTATTTTAAGACACATTTGAATTCAAGAAATAATTATATGTTCATTGGAAGTGAAAATTTGGAAACCATGTATGATCAATATACTGTGACAACCCAGGCCTTTAACGGTTCTTCATTCCAGGGGCAGATAGGTATCATTGGCCCTACAAGAATTCCCTATGCGAAAATTATTCAAACATTAAATCAATTTAAGGAGATTATGAATCGTGTCTGTTAAAACGGAAAAGAAAAAAAAGACAGAGACAAAAAAGAAACTCACCAAACGTGAAGAGGAGCTAGAAAAAAATATTGAAGAATTAACACTTCAATTAAGTGAGCTAGAGGATAAGCACGTTCGCTTAAAGGCTGAATTTGACAACTTTCGCAAGAGGAAAGAAAAAGAGATCATAAAATTGTATCAGTATGAGGGTGAAGAAGTAATTAAGAGTTTGATCTCAATCGTGGATGATATGGATAGGATGAAGGATTCTGTTGATCATCCTGAACATAATGATAGTTCAATTTCCATTCAAAAGGGGATGGAACTAATCCAACAAAAAATTCATAAGCTTTTTGATGAAAAAGGTATCGAGTCATTCTGTGAGCCGGGTGATATACTAGACTCTGATCTGCATGAGGCACTTATGGTTAAGGAAGAAGAGGGTAAAATAGGGAATGAAATATTGGAGGTATTTGAAAAAGGGTATAGATACAAGGATAAGATTATTCGACACGCTAAGGTGGTCGTTAATAAAGCATGAATGACCTCTATGATATTTTGGGTGTAAGTAAGGGAGCATCCAATGATGAGATAAAAAAAGCATATCGAAAAGTTGCACTAAAATATCATCCTGATAAAAATCCTGGTGATGCTGATGCAGAATCGAAATTTAAAGAAGCTGCGGAAGCATATAGTATTTTGGGTGACTCACAAAAGCGTCAGCAGTATGACCAGTTTGGCCATTCCGGTGTTGGTATGGGTGAACAGGGTCAGGGTTTCAGTGGCGGATTTCACCATATGTCTATGGATGATATTTTTAGTCAATTCGGTGATATTTTTGGTGGAGATATTTTTGGCAATATTTTTGGTGGTCGAAGTGGCGGCCAGACAGTTCGTCGTGGAAAAGATCTTCGCGCAAATATAGTATTAAAATTTTCTGAGATCGTTACAGGTGTTGAAAAAACCATTAAGATAAAACGATTGGAACATTGTGATTCTTGTGATGGTAGTGGTGCGGCACCTGGTGTCGATCCCACAATGTGTCAGCAGTGCAATGGAAACGGACGTGTCCGCCAAATGTCACAATCTTTTATATTCCAATCTGTGGTTGAACGTGAGTGTCCAATATGTAAAGGAAGTGGCAAGGTGGTTACGAAGCCATGTAAAAGCTGCAGCTATGGGCTTACCCGCAAAACCGTATCAGTAAAAGTAAAGGTCCCTGCTGGTGTTGAGTCAGGTAACTATATGAGGTTAGAAGGACAGGGCAACAAAGGAGAGTCAGGAAATCCTGCGGGAGATCTTGTAGTATTTTTTGATGAAGAGGAACACCCTCATTTTGTTCGTGATGGGGAAAATGTATTCATTGAAGCGGCAATTTCTTACAGTATGGCTGCACTGGGAACAAGCATAGAAGTTCCAACAATTGAAGGTGGAAAGGTAAAATTGAAAATTCCCAGCGGTATTCAATCGGGGCAAATATTACGTATGAAGAAAAAAGGTTTCCCGGTTCTGCGTGGCTCATCTAGAGGAGATCAATTAATAAGAATACATGTGGAGACGCCTTCCGGGTTGAATAAAAAACAGCGTTCAATTATTAAAGATCTTGAAAGCAATGAGGGTAAAGTAAAGAATCCCTTTAGAAAAATTTCTTTTTAAATGTTTATTGACCACTAAAGAGTGAATGATCTTCCCTGAGCTGATCTTCCAAGTCGTAATTGAAGAAAAATAAAAGAGAATGCACAAATAGGAACATCGAACTTAATTAGTGGTACAAAAATGGATGCAAGTTTAGTCGAGAATTCCGTAAAATTATTGGATATTTATACTGAGTTAATTAATAATTAAAAACGATATGTCAACCAAAGAAAATAAATTACAATTCAGATCAGATCTACTAGAGCTCTTCATTGTACTATCATTGATTTTTATGATATTCACTATATACGTTCCCAAGGCTATTTGGGAAGAAGAGCACGATGCAGAAACACTCTCCCGTTTTAATATGCAAAATGTGTTTGATGTTGAAACATTCTACAGCATGTTGACAGATTCTTTTAATACTGATGGTCTATGGGCCATGGAATTGGTTAACGCTGTTAGAGATTCTATTATGGCTGACTCAACATATATGGGTGAGAGAACACTAAGCATCAATGGTTCTTTAGTCAGTGTCAATATTCCAACAGGATTTGATGTAGATTTTGATACTACTTTTGGCTTTCCCAAGGTTCGAAGGGATACAATAACTGATACAACTCACACTATAGCCATGTATTCACCAGATCTTGGAAGAAATGATACAATTTTTATTAGGCATAAAAAACTAGCTGAATTTGAAGACAATGAGAATTTTGTTGCTTTGGTAGATACTGAATCCAAAGAACGTTCAGAGTTGACCAATTATTATGATTCATATCAACCCGATTCATCTATGTATTATTGTCCACTAACAGAAGATCCTTATCTGATAGCCGTCTCAGATGATAAAAGTGGTATTCGTGTTGCAAGTCCTATAACAGAAATGTACAAGGAACGCCGCTATTTGATCTTTTCATTCAAAGCTGGTAGTCATGGATACATAAACGACGGTCTGCGCAGCTGGGACTAGTCTCTCGCTGTGATCTATATTTCATTTAACGATTCATCTCTACTTTGTACTGTTATAGCTAAGAGTGGTAAAAAACCACTGTTAACCCATTGTATTCAGTTACCTCTGACCGGAAATCTGGATGATGCCAGAGGCAATGATAAAGTATTCAACTCTATACTGGAGGAGGCATTAAGATCGCTCTCGAGTGAAATTCAATTAGATGGTCATCAGGCATATATTACTATACCAGATTATTGGGTTCTCCATGATTTTACTGATGTTGATCCAGGAATGAATACTGATGATTCCTGGGATTTTATTCTATGGCAGAAAGAGCAGCGACTAGGGGAAAAAAGTCAGGATTATATTACTTATGCTGAGAATATTCAAGAGAATCTGAAACATGTAATCCATGTTCCTACTCTGCTTGTTTCAGATATTAAACTGACTATCAGTGAATATGGAGCAGATCCCGTATGGTTTGGAACTGAATCCATGACATTTACAGGGTCCACCAGAAGAACATACGGCGTGATTAGCGAATCTGGTTCAGGCTACGATCTGTTTGTAGTGAAAAGAAAAAATCTTTATGCCGGAAGTCTTCGTAATGTGAAAGGTACCTGGAATGTGTCAAAGTCGTTTGGATTTAAGTCTAGTATTGAAGATTTATTGACCATTGATAAGAAAAATCCTCGAAAAAATTTCGGTCCTGTTTTCTCATTAGATGAGTTATCCGATAAGAAAAAAGCTCACTGGATAAATAACAGACTGAAAATGATCAGTCCTTTTTCGTCTATTGTTATCGAAAATAAATCGATCTATGAAAATGCATCCTACCATTTAATGGCCGTGCAGAGCATACTCATGGATGAATCTTTTGTCCCATCAGCGATCAATATACTTTCAGCGCAAGGTTTGGTAGAAAAAGGTGATAAAAAGGTAGAGGAACCTATAACTAAGAGACCCAAAAAAGAAAAAAAACCGGTACCCAAAAAGAAGATTTTAGATTTGCAAAATGTAGTTGTTTTCATTACTACACTAATAATTTTACTCTCATTTGGCATGTCAGTGTATTTGAATATGTCTGAGAAACCATCTGCGCCAAAAATTTCAAATGATATTTCAGATCAAACATCTATAGTCGAAACAGCTCCGACTCAATCTATCTATCCGAGGCAATTAGAGGAAATACTTTGGACATCATTGAGTATTAAAAATAGTATGCGATTTGTATATGAATCTTTTCCATTTAACAGTATCTCATTCTTATCTGCCAGTGAAAAAGACCTGCAACTTGAGATTGTGAATGGTGAGGATATTGAAGAAGATTTAGTAGCACTGGGATCTATGGTGAATTATAATGTTCAGGGTATCGATTGTTGCGGAGGGTTTAAACATTTCTATGATTTTCGTTTGCCAGAATCAGAAGTATTACTTTCTTCTGAAATTGATTCTGATAATTCTGTACAGGCATCCATTTCAAATATGAATATTCTAACAGAAAAATTTGAACAGGTGGATAAAGGTACATTTAAAGAAACTCGCTTTATTATGAAAGCAGATTCACAAGATAAAATGAAATCACTATTCTCAAATTTGTCCACTACGAAACATAATGTAGCATTACGCAAAGTTATTGTTCGCACTGATCCTGTAACAGGTGACTCAAAATCAGTTTTCTATATCTCGGTTTACGAACCAAAAAATAACTAATGCGCATTATCGCCGGTCGCTACAAAGGCCGAAATATCAAAACGAGTTTGGATGCTCGATACAGGCCAACGCAATCCCGAATACGAAAAAGTTTGTTTGACATTTTAGGCCCAATAGATGGTCACACTTTTTGCGATCTATTTGCAGGAAGTGGGATAATTGGATTTGAGGCTGCCAGCCGGGGAGCGGACCACGTAACATTTGTGGAAAATGATCGAAAATCACTACATTTATTGAGTAAAAATATTGAAAAATTTATTGAAACTGATTTTACAATAATTTCTTCTGATGCAAAATCCTTTTTGCATAAACATAGTAATTTTGATACAATATTTGCAGATCCTCCATATGAGTATGTGGGGTTAAATGAACTGGTTAAATTAGGTTGTGTTAAAAGAGCAAAGGGCGAGCGTTTCATCCTTGAAGCGAGAACTAAAGCAGGGATCTTAGAGGCGGATGATACTCGTACTTATGGAGACACTGAATTACATTTTTGGAAACTATGAAAAAGATCATATACCCTGGTACATTTGATCCTATCACCAATGGGCATTTAGATGTTGCTGAGAGAGCATCACGCCTTTTTGATGAATTGATCATTGTAGTGGCAAACAACCCTGATAAGAAACCATTATTCACAGTGGATGAACGTATTGAGATGATCAAGAAGTCTATTTCACATCTGGATAATGTTTCTGTAGAGACTACTAACTCCTTAACAGTGGAATTTGCCCGTAAAACTGAATCTCTCGCTATTATTCGAGGATTACGACACGTAAGTGATTTTGAATATGAATTTCAAATGGCAATGATGAATTATTCGATGGCGCCAGATATAACAACCATATTCATGATGCCCAGTGAAAAATATGTTCACCTGAATTCATCTGTATTAAAAAATATAATGAAATTGAAGGGTGATGTGTCAGAGTACGTTCCAGATAATGTTTTATCTCAATTGCAGTCAAAATTGAATGGATGATATTGAGTAAATTCATTCACTGTATTTGATCCTTAAAATAACCAATTAATTATGCCAACATACGATTATAAATGCACAAAGTGTGAACATACCTTTGAATTGTTTCAGTCAATGTCCGATGAACCAAAAAAGCGTTGCCCTGAATGCAAAGGATTGGTCCGTAGATTGGTAGGAGGTGGTACAGGATTAATTTTCAAAGGATCCGGCTTTTATCTGACAGACTACAAAAAGAGTGGTAAACCTAAAAAAGAGAAAAAAGAAACAAAGAAGAAAGAACCTGTGAAGAATAAGGAAACAAATAATGGCTGACAATTTTCTTTACACCATACCAAAAGACGGGGAGAAAATTTCTGTAAAAGATGGATCATTGGATATCCCGGATAACCCCATTATACCATACATTGAGGGTGACGGAATTGGTCCAGATATCTGGCATGCCACTGAAATGGTTATTAACGCAGCAGTGAAAAAAGCATACGGTGGTAAAAAAGAGATCAAGTGGATGGAAATATTTGCAGGAGAAAAATCATATAATTCATATGGCAAATGGCTCCCCGATGAAACACCAGAAGCCATTAACGATTTTATTATCGCGATTAAGGGTCCATTAACCACACCAGTAGGTGGAGGCATTCGAAGCCTGAACGTTTCTTTGCGACAGCTCCTAGATCTGTACGCCTGTGTTCGACCTGTACGACACTTTGAGGCTGTACCAAGTCCGGTTCTAAAGCCAGGAAAGTTGAATGTTGTTATTTTTCGGGAAAATACTGAAGATGTCTACGCAGGAATCGAATGGGAGAGTAACTCAAAGGAAGCAAACGAACTTATTGACATCATTCAGGAAAAATTTGGAAAATCGATACGAGAACTATCTGGTATAGGTATCAAACCTATCAGTCCCTTTGGCTCGAAGAGACTGATCCGCAAAGCCATCGAGCATGCCATTTACCACAAAAGGAAAAATGTTACTCTAGTTCATAAAGGTAACATTATGAAGTACACTGAAGGAGCTTTTCGTGACTGGGGATATGAACTGGCAAAAGAAGAGTTTAATAGTGACACTGTTTCAGAAGAAGCATTCTGGGATGAGCATGCGGGCATGATTAGGGATAGAATTATTATTAAAGATCGCATAGCTGATGCCATGTTCCAGCAGATCCTTTTACGTCCAGATGAGTATGATGTGATAGCGACATCTAATTTGAATGGTGACTATCTTTCAGATGCATGTGCAGCCCAGGTTGGTGGACTGGGAATGGCTCCCGGAGCAAACTTGGCGGATCATGTGGCTCTGTTTGAGGCAACTCATGGGACAGCCCCGAAGTATGCGAACCAGGATAAAGTGAACCCTGGTTCACTTATCCTCTCAGGTGTCATGATGCTCGATTATATGGGTTGGGAGGATGCTCGTAAAATGATCCTTGATTCGGTTCAGGAAACTATCATACAGAAAAAAGTAACCTACGATTTGGAGCGCCAGATGGATGGAGCTACAAAATTATCAACTTCTGGTTTTGCGGAAGCTATAATCAGTAATATGTAAATTAAATTTACAGTAATACAGAAAAGGTGCGGCAGGTTCGCACCTTTTTATTTTTAAATTAAAATCATGTTTATTGATCATACAGTTATAAAATGTGTTTCCGGTAAAGGGGGCGCAGGAGCCATATCTTTCCGGAGAGAGAAATTTATTCCAAAAGGCGGTCCTGATGGAGGAGATGGTGGCAAGGGTGGTGACGTAATCTTTATTGCCGATAGACAACTCCATACTCTCCAAGATATACGCTATAAAAAGACATACATGGCCGGTAAAGGTGTTCAGGGCGCATCCAATCAGAAAACTGGTAAGAATGGCCAGGATGCTATAATTCATGTGCCACTGGGTACAGTTATTAAGAATGTAGAAACAGATAATGTGGAAACTGACCTGATCGAAAATGAACAGTCCTATGTAGCTCTAAAAGGAGGGAAGGGAGGAAAGGGAAATGCCCGATTCAAGTCACCGACTCGACAAACACCACGCTACGCACAGCCTGGGTTGGACGGAGAATCAAAGACATTCTCACTTGAGCTAAAGGTACTGGCGGACGTGGGTCTTGTGGGAATGCCCAATGCAGGAAAATCGACACTTCTCTCTGTTGTGTCCTCCGCACGTCCAAAAATCGCTGACTATCCATTCACAACGCTGGAACCCAACCTAGGGATCGTAAAATATGGAGAATATCAATCATTAGTAATGGCTGATATACCGGGATTAATTGAGGGCGCATCAGTTGGAAAGGGATTAGGACATCAATTCCTGAAGCACGTTGAGAGGACAAAGGTACTTCTCTTTATGATCGATTGTGTGGAAGATGATCCGAAAGCAGTATATGAAACACTAAACTCTGAGCTGATGAACTATAATCCGGACATGAAAAAGAAACCACAATTGATTGTCCGTACAAAAGTGGATCTTTTAAATGATGAATTAGAAAAAAATTGGAACGATTTGAAGGTAGACCTGGATATTTCATCCGTTACAAATGTGGGAATAGATATTCTAATCTCATCTATTACTGAAACTCTAGATAATGAGTATTAGTCTAATCATTTTTCGTTGGAAACAGTTTGTCCGCGCCTTTTGCGTGAATTAATTTTCCCCTCATAAATTTATATAAATATTTATTTCTTGGAGAGGTGGCCGAGCTGGCTGAAGGCGCTCGCCTGCTAAGTGAGTAATCGGGGATAACCTGGTTCGAGGGTTCGAATCCCTCCCTCTCCGCAGTTCTACAATCGAAGAACCCTACTGATGTGGGGTTCTTTGCTTTCTTGATTTTAAATGAAATGTATAATTGGTTTAATTTATTAGTGTTTATATGTTTATAGGTTGTGTGTGTTTTGTCACAGAATATTATTAATAATTATGATTATATTGAATTATCCCAAGGAGTTAAATAAATGAAAATCATTAAGTCTTTATTTCCACTATTTTTAATTGTGTCAGTTTCTTTGGCCCAGTTCCAACCCCAAACCAGAGCCGAGCTGGATACAGCTGTATCTATGTGGATGGATAATAATTCAACCGCCCTGACTACCTATGGTGATATCAATACCTGGGACGTATCTCTTATTACAGACATGTATCAACTCTTTGCTGGCGAATGGAATGATCATTCTCCGTTCAATGATGATATTAGTAATTGGGATGTGTCTAATGTTACAAATATGCGTAGGATGTTTTATTTCGCTACAGATTTTAATCAGGACATCTCAAGCTGGGATGTTAGCAGTGTAACAGATATGCATAGGATGTTACAACAGGCAAATGATTTTGATCAGGATATATCCTCTTGGGATGTCTCCAGTGTATCGAATATGTTTGGCATGCTTGCTGAAACCAGTTTTAATCAAGATATATCAGGCTGGGATCTCTCCAGCGCCGATGAAATATCTTACTTGTTTCATGGTACAGATTTTAATCAGGACATATCAGGCTGGGATGTCTCCAATGTTTCAAGAATGCAAGGACTTTTTACTCAAAACGACAGTTTTAATGTGGATATATCCTCTTGGGATGTCTCCAATGTATGGGATATGTATGGAATGTTCCTTTCGGCCACAAGTTTTAATCAGGATATATCCTCTTGGGATGTCTCTAATGTGACGAATATGTATCAAATGTTTAGGAATGCAACTTCATTCAATCAGGACATCTCAAGCTGGGATGTGTCTAGTGTAACGACTATGGGTTGGATGTTTGAAAATTGTACAAGTTTTGATCAAGATATATCAGGCTGGGATGTATCTAGTGTAACGGCTATGGAATATATGTTTAAATCTGCTTCCAGTTTTAATCAGGATCTATCAAGCTGGGATGTTTCCAGCGTAACCAATATGGCAGATATGTTTGATAATGCCAATGCTTTATCGGATGCAAACAAATGTGCCATTGATGCATCATTTACAAGCAACTCTAACTGGCCTTATGACTGGTCAGATGACTGCTATCAATTCACAACCAAAACAGAACTCCAAACTGCTGTGAATATGTGGGTTTCTGATAGTTCAACCGCTGCTTCCACTTATGGTCACATCAATTTCTGGGACGTATCTCTGATCACAGATATGAGTGGTTTATTTAATCATAACAATTTTCCTGACGGAGCTACAAGCTTTAACGATGATATTAGTAATTGGGATGTATCGAATGTTACAGATATGAGTTCAATGTTTAATGTTGCAGACTCATTTAATCAGGATATAGGAGGTTGGGATGTATCAAATGTGACCAATATGGCAAGCATGATAAGAAATTGTTATGTTTTCAATCAGGACATATCTAGCTGGGATGTTTCCAGCGTGACCAATATGTACCATATGTTTGCTGCTTCCCCTAGATTTAATCAGGATATAGGAGGTTGGGATGTATCAAATGTGACCAATATGGATGCAATGTTTTGGTCACCATATGAACTAAGTGATTTTGATCAAGATATATCAGGCTGGGATGTATCGAATGTTACAGATATGAGTTTAATGTTTGAATATTCAGGAATTAATCAAGACTTATCTAGCTGGGATGTATCGAATGTTACAGATATGCATAGGATGTTTAGAATTGCATCTAATTTTAATGGAGATATATCAGGCTGGGATGTATCTAGTGTAACTAATATGGCTTATATGTTTTAAGCATCTACAAGTTTTAATGGAGATATATCAGGCTGGGATGTATCTAGTGTAACAAAAATGAATAATATGTTTAGATTAGCCTCCAGTTTTAATGCAGACATATCTAGCTGGGATGTATCTAGTGTAACAGATATGGGAGCAATGTTTAATACTGCAACCGCATTTAATCAGGATATAGGAGGCTGGGATGTATCAAATGTGACCAATATGGCTTATATGCTTTATACCATGGCTAATTTTGATCAGGACATTTCCAGTTGGGATGTATCCAATGTGACGAGAATGGCATTTATGTTTCGATTGACTCCAAATTTTAATGCAGACATATCAGGCTGGGATGTATCGAGTGTGACGAATATGCATGGTATGTTTAGATTTGCAACTGGGTTCAATCAAGATTTATCTAGCTGGGATGTATCTAATGTAACTACCATGAGGGAAATGTTTATAGGAGCTACAACCTTTAATGGAGATATATCAAGCTGGAATGTGTCCAATGTAACAGACTTTCGATGGATTTTAAAGGATGCGTATTTATTTAATCAAGACTTATCAGGCTGGGATGTGTCAAGTGCAACTTACATGGATGGTATGTTTGACAATACCAATGCACTAACAGATCCTAATAAATGCGCCATACATACTGCATTCTCATCCAATGCAAACTGGCCCTATGATTGGTCCGGATATTGTCCATTTTTACCTTTAACTACTGCTGAGCTACAGACAGCTGTAGACCTGTGGGTCTCTGATAGTTCAGCCGCTGATACCACTTATGGTCACATCAATACCTGGGACGTATCACTGATCACAGATATGACAGCACTGTTTGCTCATAAACTCACATTTAATGATGACATTAGTGACTGGGATGTGTCAAATGTAACGTCTATGTTTGTTATGTTTGTGAATTGTCACGCATTTAATCAGGATATATCAAATTGGGATGTTTCCAGTGTGACCAATATGGTAAACACATTTCAAAATGCATTAGTTTTCAATTCAAATATATCGAGCTGGGATGTTTCCAGTGTAACAAATATGAATGGAATGTTTGCAAACGCTGATAGCTTTAATCAAGACTTATCAGACTGGGATGTATCTAGTGTAACTAATATGCATAGCGTTTTTATATGGACAGAAAATTTTAATGGAAACATATCAGGCTGGGATTTATCTAGTGTAACTACAACAACTGAGATGTTTATGGATGCTATCAGTTTTAATAGAGATATATCAGACTGGGACGTTTCTAGTGTGACGGATATGAGTAGTATGTTTTCTGGTGCCTCAAGTTTCAATCAAGACATATCAGGGTGGGATGTGTCAAATGTAATAGAAATGAATGCCATGTTTAATGGAGCACACAGTTTTAATCAAGATATTGGTGGTTGGGATGTATCTACTGTAACAAGTATGATTGATATATTTCGTGATGCATTTATTTTTAATGGAGATATATCATCTTGGGATACATCAAGTTTAACTAACATGGATAGTATGTTTCGAGGCGCATCAAACTTTAATCAAGATATAGGAGCCTGGGATGTATCTCAGGTCACTGAGATGAATGCTATATTTAGCGATGCAATTAGTTTTAATCAGGATTTATCAAATTGGAATGTATCAAGTGTAATTTCTATAAGTAAAATATTTGAAAATGCAGATTCATTTAATCAGAACATATCTAGTTGGGATCTCTCTAATGTAACCAATATGAGGAGAATGTTTCATATGTCAGATTCATTTAATCAGGATATATCAGGCTGGAATGTATCGAATGTAGAAAATATGGAAAGGATGTTTCATGATGCTACCAGTTTTAATCAAGACCTATCAAGTTGGGATCTCTCTAATGTAACTAATATGACTGATATATTTCTTGGTGCAAATGCATTATCAAATGTAAACAAATGTGCGATTCATACCGCATTCTTATCAAATGCAAACTGGCCCTATGATTGGTCTAATCTATGTTATTTCGGACCTTGGTACGTATCCACAACTGGATCAGACGATAGTTTAGGTACACAGGATAGTCCTTTTGCAACGATACAAATGGGTATCAATATTGCATCTGATGGTGATTCAGTTCTTGTAGCAGCGGGTACATATGTGGAGAATATTGATTTTATTGGAAAGAATATTGTTGCCCTAGGTGAAGATCGAGAAACTACTATTATTGATGGAGATGGAGTCTCAAATGTTGTACGATTTAATAATAATGAAAATGAGAGCACGGTTTTAAGTGGGTTTACCATACAAAATGGAAATGCTGACTATGGGGGTGGGATATACTGTGATAATTATTCACATCCAACCATAAATAATGTAATTGTTAGGGATAATAACGCTTCCTCAGGAGGTGGTATATACACCAAACTTTCTAATCCAAGTATTGAGGATGTTATTATTTCTGGTAACAGCGGCGGCAATGGTGGAGGAATAGCTTGTGTGTTCAATACTAGCCCTATACTTAACAATGTGGCCATACTTGATAATTATGCATCTAATTATGGTGGTGGACTTATGACCACTTTTAATGGCAATCCAACCCTGAATAATGTTCTCATAACAGGAAATATTGCAAACAATGGTGGTGGAGTTTCTACTAGTGATGTCCCTGTTCTTAATAATGTTACAATCAGTGATAATCTAGGTGGTGGATTATTTTGTGAAGCTGATGCTAATCCAAGCATAATCAATAGCATCATATGGAATAATTCTTCATATGAAATAAGTTTTCTCAACAATAGTACTTCAGCAGTTACTGTATCCTATTCAAATGTTGCCGGTGGTAGTAATGGAATAGTTCTAAATAATGGTGATATAACCATTAACTGGGGCGAAGGCAACATAGATGCTAATCCTCTATTTTGTGATCCAGATAGCGGAGATT
>CAZECA010000024.1:0-24944 GCA_964510385.1 uncultured bacterium | reverse complement strand
GGATCAGCAGGTGTAGAATGGTCAAAACAGCCAGGAGAAAAATTTAATCGTGTCTTCTCACTGGATGATGGTACAATTGTTAGTGGATCAACGACAGGATTATTATTTTTAAATGATGATAATTCTTTCAATCGTATAAAGCCAAATGCGTTGCTGACAAATAGTGTATCTGCGATAGAAGTTATTTCTGATGGCAGAATTGTTGCTGGATCTCGTTATGGTCTAATGATCAGAGAATCTGAAGGATGGAGAAACATTGTAGGTATAGATAGTGATGAGCTAATTATTAGAGAAAATAAAGACTATACGCGATTTGTGGCAGATACTATTCCTGTACATTTTGGAAATTATATTGCAGATATTGAAGAAGGAGAAGATGGCCTACTATATTTAGGTGTGCGTGGAACCTATCCGGAGCCAAGACGTCATGGCGGCGGTATCGTGGTCATCGATATTGATGATCCATCAAATTTTACATTGATCGATACTAACCATCTGGACTATTTCGCTGATGAATATTTAATTGTAAAAGATATTGAAAAAGATAGTTTTGGTAATCTCTGGATTGCCGATACATACGCTACGACAAATTACGAACCTTTAAAAGTTCTTAAAACGGATGGAGCTTGGGGTTCATTTAATGTGTCAGAATCGGACGGTCTTTTGAGTTTGACACCTAACTCAATTGATATCGATTCTTGGGGACGGATTTGGATAGGCTCATTTGAAGATAATAATAATGTTGGGGGTGCAAGCAATGGAGGATTGTCCATGTTGGATTATACTGGCGATCCTGCGGGCCCTGATGAAATCGAATGGAACAGTGTTAATCTGAATTCATTTGCATCCACAAATACGGTATGGTCACTTGGGATCAACAGCGATGATGTTCTGTATAGCTTATCTCCAAGCGGCCTTACAGGGCTAACACTCCAATTTTCAAATAATGATCCTGTATCCCACTATGGGTACAATTATTACCCAAATATCTCTTTTAGTACCGGTTCTACACTTCAGATTGATCCAAGGGATAATGTATGGGCGTGCTCACCAACTCAGGGTATTTATGTGTTGACATCATCTGCTAATTATTGGCCAGACATTAATGGAATTACCGCAGATAACAGTTATTTATTATCGAATAATGTGGCCTCAGTTGCATTTGATGGAGACAATGGTTTAGCATATATAGCAACAGATCGAGGTATCAGTTCCCTAAAGATTCCATTCGCAAAAAAGGAAAAAACATACTCTGATGTTGAGATCTTTCCAAGCCCGTATGAAATTCCAAGCGATCTTCCAATGACCATTCAGGGGCTTATGGATAACTCGTCGTGTATGATTATGACATTGACCGGCAGAGTGTTGAGAAAAATCGAGACTAATATGGATACAGAGGGCTACCAGGCGTTTTGGGATGGGAAAGACGAATCAGGGAATTGGGTAGGGACAGGTGTTTATCTCATTGCAGTATATGATGATAATGGAACATCTTCTTTCGAAAAAATTGCAGTTATTAGGAATTAAATGGTCGTTAGAACTGTATCAAATATTGTCAAGATAGTAGTCGGGCTAATACTAGTCATTATTGGCCTGATCGGCGGTCTGATCCCTATTTTTCAGGGATGGGTTTTTGGTATACCAGGCTTGCTCATTCTAAGCAGTGTCTTTCCACCATTAAGAAAATGGGTAGAAAAAATAAAAGATAAACTAAAATCTAAAAAAAATTAATTCTGTTGTTCTATATACTCTGGCATTAGACCAAACTCTGATTCCAATTCTTCTGCAATATCCTTGATCATTATTTTCCGTTTATCATAATGCATAAATGCACTTTTCATCGCAATAATAGCTAATTCTCGAAAATCATGTAGCCCAAGATCAAAGAGATTATGTGCTAACATAAATTCATCAGTCAGTGTCGTTCCGGACATTAGACGGTTATCTGTATTCAGTGTGACCCGAATTCCCTGATCATAATAAAATTTAAAAGGGTGAAATTTTAATGACCTTACAGAGTGTGTCTGCCAATTGGAGGTGAGACATATCTCCAATGGTATGCGATGGTCATTCACATAATTCATCAGATCCTCATCTTCTTTTAACCGGGTTCCGTGTCCAATCCTATTGGCGCTGCATTGGTGGATGGCCTGATGAATGGAGGATGGTCCGAATGCCTCACCAGCGTGTATTGTGGCGTTCACATTATTGTTCCGGATTAAATAAAATGCTTCCCTGTGCTCTTTAGCAGGAAAATTTTCTTCAGCTCCTGCAAGGTCAAACCCAACAACACCCTTGTTCTTGTACCGAACAGCGATATCTGCAAGTTTTAATGACGCTTCTGGAGAAATATGACGGATACCGCAAATAATGATCCCGGATCTTACACCGTATTCTTTTTCACCTATTTTTAATCCTTTTTGCACTGCTTCCACAGATTCACCCATTGTCATACCGTGTTCGGTGTGGAGAATGGGGGAGTAGCGGACTTCTATGTAACGAACATTCTCCTGGGCAACATCTTCTATCAGCTCAAATGCACAGCGCTTCAGACTGTCTGGAGTCTGCATCACACTCAATGTGATGTCAAACCGCTTAATATATTCCTCTAGTGATCCTCTTTTTTGACCAATAACGAGTACGTTGCGGAGGCCCTCCAAATTTTGGCTTGGGAGTGAGATTTTTTGTTGATTTGCAAGATCGTGAACTGTCTCGACTCGAACGCTTCCATCCAGATGACAGTGCAGTTCTACTTTTGGCAGCCGCTTAATCAGTTTATGCGTAATCTTCATTTTTTGGTTACAGTGGAATAGATCCAGTAAATAATTCCTAGGAATGCTACAGGACCAAGCAAAGTGAAACCGCTAATTTGCGGCCACCAGTCTTTAATCCCAGTTACAAAAATGGGAACTGCAACTAGAATACCCATGAGTGCTTCACCGGTAATGAGTCCCGAGGCAAGGAGTAGCCCCTTCTTTTCCGTTGCCGCTGATGCTCCAGAATTTTTTCCGAGATGGTTAATCATACCGCCAATAAAAATGGGTACTGTCAGTTCGATGGGCAGATAAATGCCAACTGCTACAGCCAAAACTGGAATACGAAAATCTGAGCCCCGTTTCTCCTGTCGAATATCCAGAAAAATGATCACCAGAGCGATCATGGCACCCATATAGACAAAATTCCATGGAAGATTTCCTTTAAATACACCATCCGCCACTGATTTCATCAAAGTAGCCTGTGGTGCGGACAGCGTAGGTGAGCCAATCACATAAGCCGTATGAAGAATATCAAGGACCAATCCAAGAACAACTGCCGCGCTCAGGGTTCCGACTACTTGCATGACCTGTTGTTTCCATGGTGTGGCACCGACAATGTATCCGGTTTTTAAATCTTGCATATTGTCACCACCAATAGCAGCCGCACAGCATACCACGGCTCCTACCATAATAGCTCCTGCTGCTCCGACACCGGAATCTTTTCCAACTAAAACCAGCAATAGCAATGAAGTAAACAGGATTGTGGCAATCGTTACACCCGAAATAGGGTTATTGGATGAGCCCACTACTCCGGCCATATAAGAAGCTACTGCTGAAAAGAGAAAACCTAATACGATCATCACTATTGTGAGTAGCGCCGCTATCCAGACAGTTTTGATCACACCAATGTAAAGTAAAAAAACCGGGACCATCATTGCCAATAGAACAATTCCGACATAGGTGATAGGAATATCTTTTTCTTTTCTTGGTAGATCAGCACCAGCGTTTGCATGCTTGACAGCATCTAAACTGGCTTGAATACCGGCGATCAATGGTTTGAATAATTTGATTAGGGACCAGATTCCACCTACTACCATTGCACCCACACCCAGATATCGAATTTTTGAATTCCATATGTTCCATGCTGTAGCCATGGGATCGCCCTCAGCTCCGGTCATCGCAGAATAGATTGGAATGGCAATTGCCCATGATATCAAGCCACCTGTTACAACCAGGATACCAATATTCCTGCCTACGATATATCCAACAGAAATAAGAGCGGGAGATAGGTTGGTTCCGATCCCGAAAATAGAGCTACCAACACGAGTGGCACCTTCTAATACCGCATGCCACATGGAAAATCCCTGTTCAGCTATTTTCATTAGGCCACCAGCAAGGCCTGCTACAGCAATGGTTTTTAAACCACTTTTTGATTCTGCTGAGTCAGATTGCCTTGCGTCATCTCCAGCTCGTAGGACCTCTGCTGTTGCGATACCTTCAGGATATTGCAATTGAGCTACTACGATCAGTGCTCGTCTCAATGGGATGGTAAATAGCACACCGATGGTTCCACCGATGGCAGAAATTTTTGCTACTTCCATGTAATCAAATGTTTCCCAGTATCCTAGCAAGACCAAAGCTGGGATGGTAAAGATCACACCCGCTGCCAGGGACTCCCCTGCTGAAGCGGCCGTCTGGACAATATTATTCTCTAAAATATTTGACTTTTTAAAGACTGCGAGCACTCCCATAGAAATGACTGCAGCTGGAATGGAAGCTGATACGGTCATTCCTGCGAATAGACCCAGATATGCATTCGCACCTGCCAGGATCATGGAAAGGATGACCCCCAGGAAAAGGGCCTTTATTGTAATCTCGGGTAATGGATTATTGTTTGACATAAAACTCTTTCATTAATTGACGGCGAAAGTAGACTAAAATGCTAGTGTACTTCAAGTATTGTCGTTGTGTAAATTAGATCATCGATAGGGGTGCTATTCCGAACCAGGCGGAACGGCTGAGAATACACCCGGGAACCTGATCTGGATAATTCCAGCGTAGGAAGCAATATGAAATACCCACTTTATTTATTTTTCTTGTCATCAATGCTGTTAGGACAGGTGACAGGTGTCGTTATAAGCCAAGATACCAGTGAACCACTCCAGGGAGTAAATATTACGTTTATGGATAATGGAACTACCTCAAATGATAGAGGGAAATTCTCAATGAATATTTCTGAAGGAGAAATTCTTACTTTTACTCATATTGGTTATAAAACAATAATCTTGACAGCTTCTTCTGGAATGGTCGTCAAAATGATGAAACAAGCCATAGAGGGTGATATGATCATTGTTCGAGGTGGATTATTAGATGAAACGCTCCAGCGGTCTACCTCCAGCGTTTATGTGCTGGATCACAATAATCTGAAGAACACTGACGGGAGTCATTTTCAAGATGTAATGACACAGATACCTAATTTGAATGCGGCTGGAGGGACCAGCCGACCTCGATATTTACAGATTCGGGGCGTCGGGGAGAGAAGCCATTATTTTGCGGAGGGTCCACCAAATTTTTCGGTGGGATTTGTTATGGATGACATTGATTTAAGTGGATTGGGAATGGCTGGCTTTCTATATGACCTTGCTCAGGTAGAAGTATTCAAGGGTCCGCAATCGTCTATTTTTGGCTCTAATGCGCTTGCGGGTTTGGTCAGTATGAGATCATCTGAACCTATAGATTCATTTGATAGTCATATATCGATAACCGGTGGTTCGGATAATATTAAGAGGTTCAATGGGATGGTGAACATTCCTCTTGGAAAAATGTTGGCACTAAGGGTGGCAGTTGGTTCAGGCTCTGGAGATGGATTCAGGGACAATCAATTTCAAAATAAAACAGATACCAATGAGCGGAAAGAGAATTATATAAGGGAAAAACTTCTTTTTCGACTGAATAACCATTTCCAAGCAACACTGACAGCTTTTAATGCTGTATTGGATAATAAGTATGATGCCTGGGCGCCGGACAATAATGAAGATTTACATACATATTCAAACAATCAGGGAAAAGATAGCCAACAGACCAAGGCCTATTCTTTTAGAGCTAACTATAAAAAAGATAAGATGGATGCTACCTTTATTGCATCAAATTCAATTACGGACCTGGTTCATGCTTATGATGGTGACTGGGGCAATGATGATTATTGGCTGGAGGCTCCATACTCTTTTGATCCAAGTGTAACCTATTGGGCGTATGAGTTCTTCGATAGTACGGCTCGTTCTAGGTCCAATCAAACAGTTGAAGGTCGAATAAAATATGGAAACGTGGTGGTAGGCTACTTCAGCAAATCACTCACTGAGAATGATTATGCATCAGGCTGGTTGTATGGCGGAGATGCGTCCATGGCAGCGAGTGAGTTTAATTTCGATATAACTGCTCTATATGGCCAGATCAATCAATCCTACTCTGAGCGATTGAAACTAATGATAAATTTTCGAAAAGAATTAGATCGCATTTCATACAATGGAACAGCAAGTAACTTTGACTGGAATATAAATGGCTACGCTCCACTAGATACAGTTGCCTTTAGTGTGGACCATGATCTTGTTGGAGGAAAGTTAGCTATACAATATCTCTTTAATGAAAAAATAAATATAGTTGGGAGTGCTGCCAGGGGATATAAAGCGGGTGGTGTGAATCAGCATCCATCTTTAGCTACAACAAACCGGCCCTATGATCCGGAATACATGACCAATTTTGAAATAGGTTTAAGACGATATACTGAAAATATCTCCCTACAGTTAACTGCATTTTATGCATTTCGAGATGACCAGCAAGTTTCCATTTCCAGTCAGCAAAAAGAGGGAGATCCCAACAGTTTTGTATTTTATACAGCAAATGCAACCTCTGGTACATTAAACGGGATCGAGTTAGATGGTGTAATACGGTTGAGCTCTGGGATTTCTTTAAGAGGCTCGCTGGGCCTGTTGAAAACTCATGTGGATGAATTCTCGTTTGAGTCAGATTCTGTATTGACATCGACTTCAGGGGGACGGGACGCAGCGCATTCACCAAATTATTCATTTAATGTTTCATTAGAATATGGACAAGGAAATGGGTTTTTTGGGCTTTTAGAACTCTCTGGAAAGGACAGATTTTATTTTTCAGATAGTCACAATGAGATTTCAGAGCCGTATCAATTACTAAATGGTTATATAGGCTATCGATTTGAATCATGGTCAATTAAGGTTTGGGGCAGAAATATTTTGGATACCCGGTATGCTACTCGAGGGTTTTATTTTGGTTTAGAACCAGTCTGGAATGAATCCCTCCAGATTCACGAGTACCCTGATAGAAAATATATCAGTTTTGGCGATCCGGTTCATTTTGGAATAATGATTGATTATTATTATAATTAGTTTGTTAATAAATATAAATTAAATTATAATATATTATATATTATATCATATAAAGTAATACTTTAATTGTATTTTCCTTATTCTAATTTTAGCTTTTTTAATTTCGGTGTGATGACAAATGTACAGTAAGGTACATTCTTATTATTGTTGTAGTAATCCTGATGATAATCTTCTGCAACTGTATATTTTTCTAGGGGAAGTATTTCTGTGACAATCTTTCCGTTGAATGATTCTTGCGCAACGTATAATGATGATTCAGCGATGGATTTTTGTTCTTCAGAAATAAAATAAATACCTGATCGGTATTGTGTTCCAATATCCGCCCCCTGGCGATTTAGCGTAGTTGGATCATGCGCGATCCAGAATGTATCAAGGATCTGAATTAATTTTATACGCTGGGGGTCAAAAGTAATCTTGGCAACTTCAGCGTAACCGGTTTTTCCCGTGCAAACCTCTTTATATGTAGGGTTTTCAGTGTGACCGTTGGAATATCCTGCTTCTACGTCTGTAACTCCGTCAATACGCTCAAAAACAGCTTCTACGCACCAAAAACAGCCAGCTCCCAGTACGATGCTCTCTTTTTCAATCGACATAAGAGGGACCGCCAAGACAATAATAAGAATAATCAATTTTTTCATTCGTGAAGGTAGAAATAGTACTCATTCTACAAGATATAGTAAAATATGTTTCCAATGAATAATTGTATAGAATCGGGAGTCCTGTTTGGGTCTTATGAGGTTTATAAATCTTTTAGATCTTTGTGAAGGTCCGTCAGCATGGCTTTTGCATCGCCGAATACCATCAATGTATTATCGAAGCCAAATAATTCATTTTGAATACCGGCAAAACCGGGGTTCATGGTCCGTTTATTAACCAATACTGTTTTGGATTTATCTACATCCAAAATAGGCATTCCATAAATGGGGCTTGAAGTATCATGTCTCGCTGCTGGATTGACAACATCATTTGCACCGAGGACAATTGCAACATCACAATCCTCAAATTCAGGATTTATTTCATCAAGATCCTTGAGCTGTTCATAGGGAATATTTGCTTCCGCCAAGAGTACATTCATATGACCAGGCATCCTTCCGGCAACTGGGTGGATAGCATACAGTACCTTTTTACCGTTGTCTTCCAGGAAATCTGCAACCTCTCGAACGGCATGCTGTGCCTGTGCGACTGCCAATCCGTAGCCAGGTACAACGATTATTTTTTCAGCAGCATCAAGGATCATGGCAACTTCCTCTGTGGAAGCACTTTTTACAGAAAGTTGTTTTCCCTCACCCGTCCCGGCTGTATCCTGTTCTAGCCCGACGGCACCAAAGATTACATTTGCCAGCGATCTATTCATGCCTTTGCACATGATATTTGTAAGAATAAGACCGGACGCACCCACCAATGCCCCTGCAATGATCAAACCGTTATTCATAAGCACAAAACCAGTCGCAGCGGCAGCTACACCGGAATAAGAATTCAAAAGGGAAATAACCACGGGCATATCTGCTCCGCCTATAGGAACTGTCAGCGTGACCCCAATGATGGCTGACAATGCGATCAGTGCAAAAAAGTATGGATCTGATTCACCACAAGTGACGGAATACACGCCCACTGTTAGCACAGCAATGGCGATTAGAGCATTTAACAGTTTTTGACCAGGAAAAACAATGGGTTTACCACTAACAAATCCTTGAAGCTTACCGAAAGCGATGAAGCTTCCAGTAAAGGTCAATGTGCCGACAAATACACTAATGGCGATGGTGGACGAATTGAAGGTGGAGGGATTGGCAGGACTAAAATATTCTGCGGCGGCCACCAAAGCAGACGCGCCTCCGCCAAATCCATTGAAAATAGCCACCATTTGAGGCATCTGTGTCATCTCTACTTTTGTAGCGAATAGGGCTCCAATAATGGCACCGATGATCATCCCGATAAAGATCTGTTGAAAATTCAGAAGGTCAAATGATACGAGGGTCGCAATAATAGCAATAAGCATACCCAGGGAGGCGATACTGTTTCCACTGCGAGCAGTTTTCGGGGAGCTTAATCGTTTTATCCCTAGAATAAAACAGATCGATGCAAGTACATATGCAATGTTTGTGTATGCCATTTAGTAGCCTATTTCCGTTTGAACATTTTTAGCATTCTATCGGTCACCATGAATCCACCGACCACATTAATTGTGGCAAATATCACAGCGGTCAGTCCCAGCCAACTAGCCAATTCGCCACCTACTTTTGTGGCAATAATGGCTCCCACAACGGCAATACCGGAAATGGCATTTGACCCGGACATAAGGGGAGTGTGAAGGGTAGGAGGTACTTTTGTAATAATCTCGATGCCAACGAAGATGGCCAGGATAAAAACGGTTAATATGTTAATCATTTCCATAAAATTTTTCCCCTATGATTGTTGTGCAGCTTCTTGAGTTGGTGCATGGGTTATTTTTCCTTTATGTGTAAATAATGCACCTGAAATAATTTCGTCATCCAGGTTGAGGTCAACTTCACCTTCTGGGCACAGATAGTTCAGAAATGTGATAACATTTTTTGCATATAATTGGGATGAATGAACAGGCATAGAGGACGGGAGGTTCAATGTACCGTCAATAATAACACCATCATGCTCTGAGACTGTGCCAGATTCGGTCAACTCACAGTTTCCACCATTTTCTGCTGCCAAGTCCATGATCACCGCTCCAGGTTTCATTCCGTCCACCATGTCTTTCGGAATCAGAATGGGCGCAGGTTTTCCTGGGATAAGGGCGGTGGTGATTACCATGTCAGATTTTGCAATGTGTTCCTTGATCATTTCCTGCTGCCGGCGTTTGTATTCATCGGATGTCTCTTTTGCATATCCGCCTTCGCCTACACCATCATTCTCATCTGATACTACTTCAATAAATTTTGCACCTAGACTTTCTACCTGTTCCTTCACAACAGGTCGTACGTCAAATACTTCAACCTGTGCCCCAAGCCGTTTTGCTGTAGCGATCGCCTGTAAACCCGCGACACCTGCTCCCAATACAAGAACCTTTGCAGGCGGGATGGTCCCCGCAGCTGTCATCAATAGTGGCATGTACACACTTAAATGTGAAGCTCCCATTAGGACTGATTTATACCCGGCAATATTGCTTTGTGAGCTCAATGCGTCCATAGATTGGGCTAACGTGGTCCTGGGAATCAGATGCATGGAAAATGCAGTAATATTTTTATCCGCTAGTTTTTTAACCTGAGCAATCCGCTTCATGGTCTGAAAAAATGAAATATAAATACTATTGGCCTTTAGCTGATCGATCTCATCTTCTGTCACAGGTGCAACTTTAATAATAACATCTGCATCATTGATTAGTAATGACCTATCTTTTTGAATATTTGCTCCCACATCAATATAATCTTGATCAGAAATAAAGGCGCCTTCTCCCGCACCTGATTCAACAAGAACGATCATATTCTTTTTGATCATTTCTTTGACTGTTGCCGGAATGGCGGCAACTCGTTTTTCGCCGGGAATTGTTTCTTTGAGGATTGCGACATTCATTTTTGAATCCTTGATAAATATTGCAGAAATAGCTGACAAATTTAAAAACAAATATCCTATTTACGGAAAACTTAAAGTCTAAAAAATCTTCAAAAATTGCAAATATTATATATGTAAGTAAAAAATGCTAAGAATTCGTTAATTAACTGACGATGGGAAAATTGGTTCAATCAACTATTAAAGATCAATTTTTCAACCAAGGAAAACAATTAATTAAAATATGACGGAGAAAACTCTATGAAACGGCTTAAAGAACATACACAAAAAGGTTTCACCATGATCGAGATCATGGTGGTGGTGGTGATTGTAGCTATTCTGGCTGCGATTGCTATCCCAACCTATGTAGAGTACGTAAAAGGCGCTTATGCTTCTGAAGCAAAATCTGTTATAGGAAACATAGAAAACGGTGCCAAAATGTATTACCAAACCTACGGTGAGTGGCCAAGCGACATAGAAGAGCTAGAGCGCCGTGGACAATTAGAAATTGACCGTTCTACCAAAATGAAATGGTCTTTCACGCTTTCACTAAGCGATGATGGTGGGCAGATTTCTGCTGAAAGCACCGAAGAAATGAAAGGTGGCCCCGGAAAGATGGTGGTCTATGACCGCGCCAGAGGAAAATATATTGGTTACGGTTCAGCAGAAGAAGCAGAATAATTTATGAATATTAACGAATTACTCATTTACGCATTGGATAATGATGCGTCTGACCTTCATTTAAGTTCCGGCTCCGTTCCCATGGTACGGATCAATGGGATTATGAAGCCGTTGAATATGGATGCATCAGTAAATGGTGATATTGAATCAGTGATGCCTCAAGTGATGAATGAGGAGCAGATCAAGGATTTTCATGAGAAAAAAGAAATTGATTTTTCCTATCGTATTGATGGGAAAGGCCGATTTCGAGTGAATTTCTTTCATCAGATTAGAGGTCTCTCTGCCGTCTTTCGAGCCATTCCAGAGGTTCCAAAAAACTGTGAAGAATTGGGAATACCACCTGTTATGACACAATTAGCCATGAAAAATCGCGGTCTTATTTTGCTAACCGGACCAACAGGGTCGGGTAAAAGTACTACCTTGGCTGCCATGGTTGATCACATCAATCAAAATAAGCAATGCCATATCATTACGGTTGAAGATCCAGTAGAATATTTTCATCATTCCAATCAAAGTCTGATCAACCAGCGTGAATTAGGTGCAACAACACATAGTTTTGCCAATGCCCTGAGAGCTGCCCTCCGAGAAGATCCAGACGTTATCCTCGTAGGTGAGATGCGTGACCTTGAGACTATCTCGTTAGCTCTGACGGCTGCTGAAACTGGCCATTTGGTTTTGTCCACTCTTCATACATCTAGCGCTGTAAAAGCTGTGGATCGTATCATCGACATTTTCCCATCAAGTCAAAAAGGACAGATCCGTTCCATGATGTCAGAAAGTTTGGAGGCCGTAATTGCACAGAAATTGATACCCACAAAAGATGGCAAAGGCAGGGCGCCAGCGTGTGAGGTTATGATCGCAACCACAGCAATCCGGAACCTAATTCGTGAGGACCGAATCTTTCAGATCGAGTCTGTAATGCAGTCTGGCGGTGTTGAGGGAATGCAAACCCTTGATCAGGACCTGCAGAGGCTAGTGTCACAAGGTACAATCGAAAGATCCATGGCTGCCCAGATAGCTAACAACCCCAAATTGTTTGGAGCCAATGTTCTCTAATGAAACGCTGTAGATCACAAGCAGGTTTTTCATTCATAGAGGTTATGATCGGAGTGGTTATTGTGAGCGTTGCCGCATATGGCCTTATTCTGGGTGCAACCCACGCCAGGGGTGAACTGCGAGCCATCGCTGTTCGTGAGCGAGCCATCGATGAATTGGTTGGCTATGTGGAATATCTTAAAGGACGTGTAGCAGATGGCAATATGACAATTTCCGAACAATCAGGTGAATTTATGGGGGAAACGGTTTATTTGTGGGGGAATGAGAATACACAGCAACAGATACCTGCAAAGCTTTATTATGAGAATATTGTTCCGGTTTTTACAGATTCATTGAGCTATATCGATCGTTTTCTCATTCATGCCTGGGTCGAGTGGGAAGATTACACGACTCCAAAAACTAAAGTGATAAAACGAGCAGATATTGAAATGGTGATGCTGGAGTTTCCCCAGTGATGAAGCTAAAGATCAAAAAATGGTATCCCGGACTGACAATAATCGAAATGGTCACCACGATCGTTGTCTCAGGAATTATGATTTTGGGTCTTGGCCTGAGCATGCGGACTATTTTGTATCATTATCAAAATGATACGGTACTAAATGATGTTCGCCAATACGGTCACAATATCATGCGGGAGATCATGAAAGAGATCAGTCTAGCTCGATTTATAGACTTTAATCCTGTTAACAATTATGAGCGGATCTACTTGACCAAGTATGATGAATATGGGAATCCCTCCAATCTTGTTATCTCGGCTAATGCGATCGATGGGGTCCTCTTCGACTACAGGCTGCCACTGAATGGAACTTTGACACTCCCGAAGAAAGGGCGATTTCGAAATAATAATCAGCGGAATATTTCTTTGAGGGAATTTGATGCCCAAGAATCCAAAGTGATCAGTTCAAAACTGCAGCGTTTTGCACAATCCACTATAACTCTGGTTATGGAAATAGAGATCGAGACCGTAAATGCACCTGGAGGCCCACAGACTGAGATTATGCGATTTGAACGAAAGATCTTCATGCCGAACAAATATATCAGCATGGCATCTTCCATTGGTTCTATGAGGCCTACATCATGAGACAGTTTTCAAATGGATCTGTCACACCCACAGCTGTTATCTTTATTTTTGTAAGTTTACTTCTAACTGCCAGTTATCTAAAGTATACCATGTCAGCATCTGTTCTACAAAAATATCGTTTTGAAGAACAAAAGGCGCTCTATCTCGCAGAGACTGGAATTAATCTGGAAGCATTACCAATACTTCCAAGGGTCACTAGCGCCAGGAAAGTGATTGGTGATCCTGTCCCGTACAATGATATTGGTACCTATAGCGACGTTTACTGCTCCACCTATACGGATAATATGGGACAGAGTATTTATATGGCCAGGGGTAAGGGAACTACCAATTTTAAGAATACGATGGGTGAGCATGTCAATATCACTCGAGAAGCAAATCTCCAGATGATCCCGGAAAGCTTTGCTCATTTCATGTACTTTACTGAATCAGAAGAGCCAGGTGGCGGCCCCGGGCTTGGCAGTTATGTTTCATTTGGAGGCAGTGATATTTTAGAAGGAAAAGTACACACGAATGGACAAATGCAGATGAGCCAGTGGGGATGTCCTGACTTTACAAATGCACGTGTTTCTGCTGTTCAGGGCATTTCGTATAATAACTGCAACCCCGATGGGTGGCAGTCAGCTAATGATGAAGCGAACAGGATAAGCTTCCCTCCAAACAATGCCCAACAGCGGGCCATCCAAAATGCAACTTTTACTTTCACTGCAGATGACCTTCTTTGGAGAAGCTCCGGTCGCGATACATTGATCATGACGGAGATTGAATTTGTAAATAATGGGTTTAATGTTAGCCAGTGGAGCTATCAAATACCACCCATTGGTGCCGCTGGTCCACCACCAACCACATTCAATTGGGATCTCGATACAGCTCCAGGCTTGTTGAACGATGAACGGATAGCTTTTGATATGCCTTGGGACTCTACGAGCGGGTTCTATTTTGCGGATACATTATTTATTGATAACCAGGATGAAGAGGGGAATGATATCTCAAATGTTTTAGAGGATTATGAGATTGGGGATACTATTTCAGTCTATGCAGCTGACCCGGACTCTGATAAAGCATGGGTAGGTGTGATCACGGAAATTTCAACTGATTTAAGTGGAGCAATTTTTTCAGTAAATAATATTTTTCAGTCATTTTCCAATGGTTTTACCGATAATGAAGAGGTAACCCTGGGCTTGATCGCATCTCCAGACGGCACGATCCAATTTAATGATTTTGCTTATTACCACAGTCATCCCGATGATGGTTGGAGTATGTGCGACACCAGCGGTCTACACCATTTTGATTTTGAACCACCCAATACAGGTCCAGATGTAATGCCCACCACGATGTTCTATTCTGGCGACCAGACAGTAATCTATGTTCGTAATGGTCAAGTCCGTGTAAAAGGGATCGTCGATGGTCAGTACACTATTGTGACAGATAAATACACAAATTACAGACGCAGTGATGATTTTACTATTTGGGACAGAGTATGGAATAACATTTGGATCACGGACGATCTGATCTATGAAGATTCAAATAC
Source organism: uncultured bacterium (assembly GCA_964510385.1). Classification (GTDB taxonomy): domain Bacteria; phylum Fidelibacterota; class Marinisomatia; order Marinisomatales; family TCS55; genus UBA2126. Next base: position 9,908 of record CAZECA010000024.1, on the reverse strand, counting down.
ATTAACAGGGGAGGTTCTTTATGGTTCACCGAATCGATTAGGACTGTTTTCCGGGGCCAATATTATTTTAGCCAATACAATAGAAAATGGTGCAAGAAACAGTCAATATGGAGAGGATATTATTGTTAATGCTGCTCTCCTAGCTGCGGAAGGATCAGTTGTATGTCAATACTGGCAGAATACAATTTCATCTTCGGATTATAGTGGACCAAATTTTGCTGTTCCAACGAAATCTCTGGCGGATGGGAGAGGACCAAGACGTAATCCCACAACCATTTTGCCTTCTTATACGGGAAATAGTGACCTGCGAGGTTATTTTCGATTTTGGGGGTCTATGTCCCAAAGAAAAAGGGGATACATGAAACGAAATGCTCCCGGCCCATATAACATTTCTCCAGGCATTGGTTACGATAAGGATTATCATTATGATTACAATTTTACGGATTTTTCTATTCCTCCATTTTTTCCACCTGCTTCTCGTGAGGATGGGTCAATGGCGTTGGTAATAAAGGCTTATGGAGAGATACCGATTAATAATAACAAAGGAACGACTCAATGATTCTTGGACTCGATATTGGACGTCAGTATATCAAAGCGATAGTACTAGATAAGCATAAGAGCGGTCACAAACTCGTCAGTCATGGTATTCGATTGGTTCCAGAGCCGAATCAGACATTTGATCCTGAAAAGATCTCTCAACCTATTTGGGTAATGGCTGTTCGTGAATTGATGAAAGAAATGAAAATCAATCCAAAAAGAGTAAAAAATCTTGTGACTGGTTTAAACGGCTCTCATGTGAGTGTCAAGCAGATAACAACGATGGATATGCCGGAAGAAGAACTGCACTCTTCAATGACATTTGAGGCACGGAAACATATCCCCATGGATGGATCTGACGCTGTAATAGATTTTCAGATCTTTGGGTCTAATCCTAAGGAAGTGGATAAAATCGATATTGCTCTAGTTGCATGCACAAAAAAGACGTCCACGGCTCATTTAGATATGCTGAAGGAAGTAGGATTTAAACCAGGTATTGTTGACGCTGATCCCATTGCGGTTATGAATTCTTATTCATATGCAAACGATCTTCCGGAAGAGGGTTCTGTTGTTCTATTAGATATAGGTTCTGTGTCCAGCTCCTTGACAGTTTGGGGTCGGAAGGATTCATTTTTTACTCGCGATATTCCTATAGGAGTACATGATTTTGTTAAAGCGTTATCCTCTAAAATGGACACGGATTACATAACATCACAGGATGATCTGTTGAAGAAAGGAGTCAATAGCTTCAACAAGAAAGAAGAAGATCAAGCGGTTAATAGTATTGGTATCGCAGAACGAACGGTGTTTGACAACTTTGTAGAAGATATTCGACGGTCACTTCGATATTATGCAAAAACAACAAATCAAAGCTTTTTTACTCATTTGTATTTAACAGGCGGTGGATCTGCAACAGAAGGTTTGGTAAACTTAATTCAAAGTAAGTTGAATCTGGAAGTTAGCATTTACAATCCCATGAAAACTTTAGATGGTTATGAGGAAGGTGAAGTGGTAAACCCGGGACAATATTCTGTAGCTGTCGGTTTGGCGCTTAGGGGCGGAGGTTTTGAGGTATGAACAAATTCATTTCCATAAACCTGAACCAGTCCGAAAGCAAGGAGACTATGCGCGAACAATGGCGAGAACGTGGGCGGTGGGCTGTCTTTGGTCTAATCACGTTCTTACTTTTGTTCTTTAATGTTCAGACCTGGTGGATAGGCCATGGCTATTCAAAAATCATTGATCTGAAGGAAAAAGAGATAAGTGAGGTTAAGAAAGATATCAGTGCATTAAGAGAGCAGGGAAAGAATTTGTCTAAAAATGATATTATGTCTTTGGCTGAACTGGAAAACAATCGAGTTCTTTGGGCCCATAATATGCAACTCATTGGTGAAATGACCCCTGAAGACATGGCCTTGACATCAATCAAGTACAAAAAGAACAAGATTGTCATTTCAGGAGTGGCAGCTGTTTATGAAGATCGCAAGGACTTTAAAATTGTCCATGACTACATCAATAAATTGAAACGGCACAAGACCTTAAATAAGAATTTTTCTAACATCAAATTCAACCAGGGATCATTGAAACAGGTACGTGAGCAGGAAGTAGTAGAGTTCGAGATAGAAGCATCCATACGTGTTGCAGTTGAAAACGGAAGGAAATTATCATGAAACAACGAAATGGTATCTTGACCTTGATATTATTGATCCTGACAATTTTGTTCTGGATGAATCAGGGATGGATGATTGGTGAGAAACCATTGGAATTAAAAGCAATGGAATTGGAGCAATTAGAATTAAACGAACAATTGATCAGTGCCCAAATACTGGCAAATAAACTAGATCAGGTATACACATTGTTTGATGAGAACCTGGCATTATCCAAAAAAGATTCTCTCGCGGACGATGCGTCCATTCCTTTTTTAAAGAATCTGACAGAGACTCTCAACAATCTGGAGATCACATTATTAAATGTGAAACCAAAACCCAGAGAAGAGAAAAGCAATTTTCTCCGCTCTCCATACGAGATAATTGTAAAGTGCACATATGACCAGCTTGGGAAATTTATGGCCGAAATCGAACGGTCTCCTCGGTTGATCACTGTAAGTGAATTTCATATAAAGAATGGAATTGAACGAGTGAAAAGAACAGCCACGGAAGAAGATCTTTACAAACAAGTTGTAGAGATCCATCTGGCTACCCTTACGCTTGTCAAATCCAAGGTGAAGGCGATATAATGAATAATCGAAATAAAACTATTTGGGTAATACTTGTGGTATTAAGCATCGTATCTATTGCTGTGGCAGGTTTTACGGTTTTCCCTAAAAGTGAAAAATATGACCGTGCCAAGTTACGAGCGGAAACCCTGCAATTAGGTGCGGATGAAGAATTGGAAGAAGTAATCGATTTTCTCGAAGATCGTTTGAAAGATCGTAATGCATTTGACTTTCAATTAAATAGTGAACCACTTCGCTTAACAAATGTGCTCTATTTAACAGATGCTTCCGGCAGAATGCTACGTTACAGAAATAAGAATAAACTCCGCGTAACTCATATTATTGATGGTATAAATCAAGTTTATGCTGGTATACAGTATCGTGGAGAGAATTATACTGTGGTTGTAGGAGATTCTGTGGCTGGTGGAGAGGTCGTATGGATTGATTCCGAGGAAGTGGTTATTGTAAAAGGAAGCTCAGAATATCATTATCCCGTGGCATCATTGGCAGAGGAAGAGAATGGCGTGACCATGGAAAACAATTCAAGGAATGAGTATTAAAATGAAGAAAATACTATTATTACCCATTATAATAATCTTTAGTGTAGGATTGTTTGCTCAAGAGCAAGATGGACCCACAACCATTTCAGCTCAAGAAGCGAAAAAACCTACGTTAGTGACCGTCCATGCTGAAGATGCCTATCTACCAAGTATATTATCTATACTGGCAAAAGAAAGTGGATATAATATTGTGACCGATCCAAAAGTAAACAGCCAGGATAAGATTTCAATTCACATGGATGATGTCCCAATCGAACAAGCAATTAACCTGGTTGTACGAGCCGTGGGATTAAGTTACGAGATCGTTGGCAATTCATTTCTTATAGCAGAACCAAAAAAGTTATTAGAAGAAGTTGGAATAACATCTCATGTGATCAATTTGAAATATGCAGATGCTGTAGAAGTAAAACTATTTCTTCAGGATTTGACAGATATGATTCAAGTGGACACATCTGGAAACAAGATTCTAGTTAATGCGTCACCAAAAAAGATTGCAGAAATTGAAGAAGTCGTCCGTCAGATTGATCAGCCGGCCACACAAGTTATGTTAGAGGTAAGATTGATTGAAGTGGCAATGGATATTGAAGAAAATCTTGGTATAGATTGGTCAAAACTGGCCAATTATACAAATATTTTTGCCGAGAATGGTGTCCCCCCGGCTGGAGTTGCGGGCGCCGGAAGTGTTGTCCCTGGGCTTGCACAACAAGCAAATGAAGGAGGCACGGGTGTTGTGGAAGATTATAGTGGATTACCATTTGAAAATCTCCCAGAAAATATGATTTACAATCGACTGTATTGGAATAGCACGGATGATCAGAACTTATTTCCGTCCAATTTTAGCCGGCAGATGACCGCGTTTGATGTTACATTGGATTTTCTTATAAAGAACAACAAGGCAGAGATACTTGCGGATTCTAAATTGGTAACGTTGAATGGGCGGAAAGCGTATATCGAAATGGTTGACGTTGTTCCATATATATTGAGTTCCGGTGGTGTGGGTGGCCAAGTCCAGGTACAGAAAGAAGAAGTTGGCATCAAGCTGAATGTTCTACCAAAGGTCAACGTGGATGGTGATATCACTGTTCAAGTTTCTCCGGAAGTTTCATCTATTTTTGAATTCATTGGCCCGGATCAAAATATTCCTAGAACAAAAAAACGCACATCATCTACAACCATTCGTGTTAAAGATAAAGAGACCATTATAATTGGAGGCTTGATCAGTAGAGATTTAAAAGACACAGAATACAAGGTACCTTATCTAAACAAAATTCCGCTGCTGGGTAAAAAATTCTTTACCAGCAGTGATGTGATCGAAAAGAAAACTGACCTGATTATACAGATCACACCATCTGTTATGCAGCCTGATATGCAAGGAATCGTAAAAACAGATGAAATGATAGATCTTGAAAATAGATTGAATGAAGAGCTGGAGGGAATCGAATCAGGTTCAGAAAATAGTGAAGAAGAATCAACTCCTGATGAAAGTGAGGAAGGAGATAACGATGCAAAATAAAATGAGAAGAATATTTCAAATTACATTCATTTCAGCAGGACTAATTATATTCAGCTGTGATGATCGTCTGCCGGAAAATTCGGAAAGTTCATCTGCGGTGTCATCAGATGCTTATAATCTGACGGTTACCGCTCAAGCATATGGTTTTGACAGTAATAACAATGCAGTGGCTGTAGGTGAGGATCTGGAAGGCCCATTTGTAACTACTTTTGTTAGTGTCCTATTAACAGATTCTTTGAACCAGCCCCAAAATGATGAAATGATTACTTTTTCTGCAAAAGCCTCTGGATCAGACATTGGGTCATTTGACACCAAAACACCCTCAACAAATAATGATGGTTTAGCCGTGGTACAATTCTCCGATGGGAATGTTGCAGCATATGATAATGCGACAACACCCATTTACGAAGGTGTTGAGATCACAGCAACCTTTACAAAAAATGGAACAGATTTTTCAGAGAAAGTCCAGTTTGGTGTATTTGATACTTCCTCTGTCGAGTTATGGCCATACCAGTTGAATCTGACAACCAATACGAATGCGATTAAATTAGATGATGGTAACACAAAAGCAGAACTATCAGCTCGAATCAATTCTCGTCAATATGGAAATCCAATTTTCAATGTTGAACTTTTCTTTGAAAGTTCAAATGGATATTTAAGTGAGTTGAGTAAATTAACAGATTCCACAGGACAGGCTGGGTTTGATTTTTCTGATACTGGAGATCCTAACGAGATTGGTGTCTCAACCGTTTCTGTACGTTATTTGCATCCTGTTTTTGGAACTGTTAAGGATTCAGTACAGATCACAATTAGGGATACATCATCAGGAATACCTGCATATCTAGAGATCCCATCAGCTTCACCCGGAGAAATCATGGTCGTAGGCGGAGGTGGATTAGAATCCACCGATATCTGTGCACGTGTTTACGACGAAAATGGTGTGCTAGTTCAAACTCCATTTTTAATTACATTTACATTGGGTCCAAATATTCCTGAGGGTGCTAATCTGAATAATACGGGTATCGTTGATTCGGCTTATTCCGCAAATGGAGAAGCCTGTGTATCATTAAATAGCGGTTCCACCCCTGGTCCCATCCGTGTCACAGCTGTGTTGGACTACGAAGGAGAAGAAATTTCAGCAACGGCAGTTCCGATTACGATCGCAACGGGTCCACCTGCCAACATCGAAGCAGAATATGATCCGCTGAACACACAAGCTGTTGGGGGTGGATATTACCAGACTGAAGCTTCAGCGATGGTTTATGACCTGTGGTATAATCCAGTATCAGACAGCACCTACGTATATTGGACCATTAACCCCAATGAAGATGTAGGAGATACCTTGATTGAAGCATTTGTAGAAGGTGTCAGCTTCACAGGAAATGAAAACTTGAATGGTGATGCCTATTCCGGTCTTGCGTTCACTACAATTATTTACTCTACTGATGCCATTGGTCAAATAGGACTTGTCACCGCACTGACCTATGGGGCTAATGGAGACACAATCTCTGTAAGGATCAATGAACAAGAAGGTGAGACTCCAATGACATTTGTACCAGGAACTTTGGTTCTAAGTGCTGCCACAACGTATGTGGACTTTACACAAACGGGGTCAACTGTTCAGTTATCTATCACTGGAACATTGCAGGATTTTTATGGGAACCCGGTAGCAGAAGCCCCCATTGCATTGAACGCTCCTGGCTCATCAGATATATATTGGCCTGCACTCAATATATCGAATAATACAGCTACAACAGATGAGAATGGACAATGCACCTGGATAGTTGAATATGATCAAGGTGTGTGCGCGTGGATCGTTGGCACAAGTGATCCTGCACAGTATGAGGATTTCACATCAAGTATTACCGCCACACTATTGATTGCACAATCAATCACGAGTGATCCATTGGACATATTATTAGTAAGAACCGCAACACCTTAAGGTATAGACATGGCTGAATTCAATCCACAATTCTCAAAACTGGGAGAGATTCTCGTTCATCTTGGAAAGATCGATGAATCTCAGCTGAATACTGCATTGGCACAGCAAACCAAAACAGGTGAAAAGCTAGGTGCAACTCTTCTTCAAAGTGGATTAATTACTGAAGAAGATTTGGTGACCGTATATGCTATGCAATTGGGCTATCAAGCAGTGGAAACAGAAGAATTGTTTAAAGCAGATCTGGAAGTTGTCAAACTGATACCTGAAGATTTTGCTCGGGAGCATAATATTCTTGCTCTTGGAAAATCTGATTCTACCATTCAAGTGGCCATGGAGGATCCGGAGGATCTTGTAGCTATTGATAATTTAAAAAGGTTGACGAATCTTTCACCGGATGTATTGGTCGCAAGTTCATCTGGACTTGAACGTGCCATGGATGAACTTTATGGGAAAATTAGACAATCCGGTGAAGTGGAAGAGGTATTTGAAGGAATTAAAGTCATTTCCGGTGATGAAGGTGATGCAGAAGAAGTAGACCTGTCACCAGACAAGGTATCAGAAGAAGATGCGCCTATTGTCAAACTAGTCAATATGATTCTTCAGGAAGCAATCAAAGAAAGGGCAACAGATGTTCATATTGAGCCCCAACAAGATATTGTCAACGTGAGGATACGTATTGATGGCGTGCTTCAGACAATCATGACACCACCTGCTACATCACTAAGCGGTTTGGTTACTCGCATCAAAATCTTATCCAAACTGAATATTGCTGAACGACGGTTACCCCAAGATGGACGATTCACTATTAAATCCACAAGCCATGAAATAGACGTTCGTGTCTCTATTTTACCTACAGTGTATGGTGAAAAGGTTGTCATGCGTTTGCTGGATAAATCCGGTTTTGCATTCAATCTGAAAAGCCTTGGCTTTGAGCAGGATATGTATGCCATTTTTAAACGTGTGATTGCCCAGCCCTATGGGATGGTCGTAGTGTCGGGTCCTACGGGGAGTGGTAAGTCAACTAGTTTGTATGCATCTCTCAAAGAGATCAAGAGTGAAGGAACAAATATCACTACAGTAGAAGATCCCGTAGAATATCAATTAGATGGCGTTAACCAGGTTCAAACACATGATGATATAGGTTTAAGTTTTGGTGCATCACTACGTTCTATTCTCCGTCAGGATCCTGACGTATTGCTTATAGGTGAGATACGTGATGAAGAGACTGCCGATATTGCTGTAAAATTTTCACTTACTGGCCACCTAGTCTTTTCTACCGTTCATGCAAATGATGCAGCTGCTACAATTACACGTTTACTTGACATTGGAATCAAACCTTTCTTAGTAGGCTCGTGTTTGAATTTGGTGATGGCTCAGCGTTTGGTCAGAACTATTTGTGGTGAGTGTAAGGAGTCTTATACGCCGACAAAAGAAGAATTGGATATGATTGGGCTAGATAAATCGAAATTAAAAGATAATGAATTATTTCATGGAAAAGGATGTAGTCACTGCAGAAATACTGGTTACCATGGGAGAACGGGAATATTTGAATTGATCCCCATGTCTCGGGAAATACGTGGCCTAGTCTTTGAAAATGAAAATGAAGATGTGATTCGTCAGAAATCGTTAGATGAAGGTATGGTCACAATGCGTGATAGTGGTATTAGAAAAATTTTGGCTGGAGAAACAACTATATCTGAGATACTGCGGTCCACAGTTGAGGACTTTTAATGCCCGTATTTTCTTACTTAATTAAAGATGATACTGGTTCACGAAGAGAAGGAGAAATCCGTGCGGATAGCCTTGATTCTGCTATGCAGAAGCTCGCGGCGAATAATCAGATCATTGTCAAACTACAAGAAGTAGATACCAGTTGGGATTTCATTGGACCATTTATAGATGAGATAAATCTTTCAATCGAACGACTTAAGAATCGAATCCCCCTTAGTAATCTAGTATTCTTTACACGCCAGCTGGCAACAATGTATTCTGCAGGTTTGACTTTGGAACGATCCATACATAGTTTGGCTGCAGAAGAGAAACACTCGCGCTTTAAGAAGGTCCTGAATAGTGTCGGTGAAAATATTCGTAAAGGACTTTCATTATCTGAATCTATGCAGAAACATCCTGGTGTTTTCAGTAACCTATATATCGCTCTAACAAAAGCTGGCGAGGTGAGTGGTAACCTAAATGAAATCTTGGAACAGTTGGCCACGTACCTTGAAAATTTGGACGATGTTCGAAGAAAGGTACGTTCAGCAATGACATATCCTATTTTTATGGTTCTGTTTCTATTTGCAATGATGGCAGGAATGTTTATATATATTATTCCAAAATTCACAGATGTGTATGCCCAATTAGGTGCTAACCTTCCTGCAGCAACCCGCGTCATGGTAAACATTAGTGAATGGGTGAGTGCAAATTTTGGATCACTTCTATTCTCCTCACTTGGATTGGTTTTTGGAATTTGGCTTATCTCTAAAACACGGAAAGGTGGATATGCCATTGATTCCATTAAGCTGAAAAGTCCGGTATTTGGTTCGTTAGTTGAACAGTCAATTCTAAATAAATTTTCAAAAACAGCAGGCATACTCATTGGAGCTGGTGTTCCAGTGATAGAATCAATGAAACTCATGAAAAAAATTGTAGAGAATCGTGTATATGAAGTCGCAGTAGAAGATGCGACTGAATATATTCGTGACGGTTTTAATATTAGCACCGCTCTTAGAAGAACAGAGCGATTTCCATCCATTTTACTCCAGTTAGCTGCTACCGGTGAGGAGACGGGGGAATTGGATTCGCTTTTGGATAATGCATCGGATTATTATTATAAGCAGGTGAATGCATTGGTAGAACGAATGACCACACTAATTGAACCATTGTTGATCCTTATGGTAGGAGTGGTAATTGCTATCATGGTAGTGGTCACATACTTGCCAGTGTTTTATTTGGGTTCAGCTTTGCAACAGGGTTTGTAATGTACTGGATACCTGTCATATCCATATTCCTAATAGGTACCATTGTTGGAAGTTTTGTGAATGTTTTGATCTATCGAATGCCTATTGATCAGTCTATTTGGACACCTAGATCCCACTGTCCCCATTGCAAAAAGACTATTCCATGGTTTCGAAATTTTCCAAT
>CAZECA010000023.1:0-25257 GCA_964510385.1 uncultured bacterium | reverse complement strand
AAACGAAACGAGGCCGGACCAAAATTACTGGAAACTCCCAATGGGACTAATCCCATTCCCAAGTCCATCTTTTCACCTGTCCTAGGATGATATGTAGTCCCAAGCATTTGAGCTGCCTGCACATAAACAGTAATATTCATTTTATTTTCAGAAACAATTGTATATCCAAGATCTAGAGCAAATGCTCCGATAGGATCCTCATCCTCATTCATGTCCAATGGCTCTGGTAACAAAACAGCCTCCTGATCCGGTAGTGAATCATAAAAGGATTCATTGCTGAAATCCTGGCCAACTGATTCCCCCAGTTCATCCCAAAAATCATGAATAGCATCAATATCATATACATCAGGAAAGCCATCTCCATCCCTATCAAATTCGTCAGCATGATTATCTGCAAGACCATCATTATCAGTATCCAGCCAGTAAATAGATGAATTGGGAAAATGATCCACAAGATCAGGCCGACCATCATTATCTGAATCCTTCAACCCCAAGTATTGATTCCTATCCAATACAACAGAAACAGCAGTTGGTATTGGGATAAGCTTTGGAAGCTTGAAGCGAACCCCAAAAAGACCAATGTTTTGCTTCAGATCATTTACAAATCCCTGCACTTGCCCAAATGAACGCTTTACACGCATATCAAGTCCAATATTTTTTATAGATGGATATTGAACAGCGTTTGAATATCCATCTACCAATATCCCATAGCCAAGGCCTACCCGATCCAGAGCGCCTAATTTAAAATATAGTGGGTCTGTGGTGTTTCCATAGCTTATAAAATATATCTTATCCAGGATTGTATTTTTTGATGCTTCTCCGGAAGAAAAATCCCAGTTCTCATCATACACATTTCCATCCTGGTCAAAATAAAATACCAAATCCCAGGCAATATTAAATTTCCAGAATGGAGTTACTGGACGCAGGGACACCTGGTTCCACACTTTTCCATCGATGGTCACTGTTCCAAATGCTCCGGTTGTTCCTTGTTGCGCAAACAGAATGGACAGTATGATTAAAATGCTGGTTACGGTTCTTTTCATAGTTGATGGAAATATATAGTATGGAAATTACCTTTTACCCTCTTCTCTATTCAACCGCAAAATCCGTAACTTGTACATCATGAATAATCGTATTTCCACAGAAGATTTGTTAGAGAAAAACAGGTTTGAGCTTCGAGAGATCATTTTATCTATGTCTGCCGATCTCAAATTGAGACTTGATAATGGTGAGGAGATAGACACCATCTTGGATGAAGAAAGTCCATTCGAAGCTTTTGAGCCCCTAATGGATCCCAACGAATTTCCCATTCTTGTGATAACTATGGTAAATAATTTTCAATCGGATACGATTATAGATACAATATTGGACTCCCTAGAAAAGGGAATAAAGAATTTTAACTTATAAAAAGGGCAGCAAACTGCCCTTTTTATAAACAAATACTGCTTACTTCAATAAAATAATTTTATCGGTCAAAACCTGACCCGCTGCTTTCAATCGATAAATATAGACTCCGGAGCTAACTATTTGTCCATTATGATCTCGGGCATCCCACCTGACTGAATGCATTCCAGAACGCTGTACTCCAGAAACCAATTTTCTGATATCTCGTCCCATCAAATCGTAGATATCCAGTGAAATTTCAGTTGAGTGGGACAAGTTATAACGGATATTTGTAGTTGGGTTAAATGGATTTGGATATGCAGAATACAATTCTATCTCTGATGGGAGCATGATCTCATCTACAATGTTCACATTTGGCATTTCCTCGTTTAAAACTAAACTAATATCATCAACAAACCAGCCCAAAGATTCTTCACTACCGTCAGAAGTAAAGAGGAGCCTGACATATAGTTCATCCGCATTCAAATAATCATCGAGATCTACAAAACGTTCTGCTACGACGTTATAATCGTTTGCAGTCTGAATGGTTGCCCAGAGTCCGTCCTCACCTCGCTTAACCTGCAAGTAGCCGATATCACCTTCATCGATCATTTCAGCTGACCAGAAAGTCAAATAGGCATGGTCAAAATACGTCAGGTCCAATGGCTCGATCAGGTAGCAGGCATTCTCAGCATAGGGCTCGTACGTAGAACCGGGGCTATCATTTAATGCATGATCCAAAACATTATTCACATACTGTATTCCCCAGTTACCCAATTCCCATCTATCAATATTTACAGCATTTTCAAAATCACCTAAAACATAGTTATCGGTAATGGAGAATTCTTTTTCTTCTGATGCAGATTGATTTCCGACACTGGAAGCATCCGTCACTATAGCCCAATAACGTATCTGTGTTCCAGGGTCGACTCCATCATGAGATAGTAGACCTCCAAATTCCCCACTGGTGCTCGTTTCAGAGCATTCAGCACTTTGGATCTCATCGTCACCAACCTGCCAATATAACATGACTGAGCCAACACCAATATTGTCAGATGCCTCAATGTAAACAGTATATTCCCCATTTGGATAGAACTGATCTTCCAGTTGAGAAATATATTCTACTTCTGGTGGAATCTGATCAGCTCCAATATTAAATGAATAAAGAGAATATGGAGCGCCATACGGTTTAGTTACCCGTTTACCATTGGAGGTATTGAAACCAACATAATAATTCATGGTACCATTTTCTCCGGATGGAATAATCGTTCCAATATAATCTGATGAGGTTCCTGGTATGGCACTTGCTGAATCAGAAACTACGCCATTCATTCCCCAATAGATCATAATAGAACTTTCATTCACAGGATAACTTGGGTCTTCTTCAATATCAATTTCAATGTTGATGTGTGAGGTATTATCTTCCGTATCTGCCTGCGGAGCAAAATATATCTCACCCATAAAGGGATAACTCATAACAAAAAATCCGTTTCCGGTCATATCCGTTGAGTAAATCAATCCATTTTCAGTGTATGGATAAGTACCCCAGTTTCCATTGTACAGACCCTGCTCACCTGGATAGAAATCATAAAAACCTACCTCTACGGGATTGCTTGGATCAGACATGTCAACAATACGAGTCCCGTAAACGTAATACGAGATGAAGAGCAGGTCATCCTTCCAAAAAACATTGTGCACTGATTTATTCTCGGCTTGAGATTCATTTGGATACCATGTGGATAGGTGATTGATATTACTGAAATCCTGTATATCGAAAATATTTATATACCCTCCACTTTTTTCATCAGCGGTGATGGCATATTTAGAATCACCTGAAAGCCAAACCGCGTGACTCCCATAGTTACTATAATTGTGCTCAACCATTGTAATAGGATTAGCCTTATCAGAAATGTCAACTATATATAGAGAACCCATGTATATCCCCGAACCATACAAGGTGTCATTTTTCACATAACCATCATGAAAATAGGTTTCCTCCCAGGAGCCAACCTCGACTGGATTTTGGGGATCTGATTCCAGATCAAGAATACGGCAACCACCATTACCATTGTTCGCACCAAAAATGTATGCGTATCCGTCAGCTATATAAATATTATGTGCAGAAGAAAATGTTTCCGTATACGCATTAACCTTTACTGCATTGAAGGGATCACTAAGGTCAATAATGTCCAGCCCGCCTCCGGATTCATTGGTCACATAGCAATAGGTGTCATGTACCTTCAGGTCTCTCCAGGTTGATGATTCCCCTGGTATAAAACCCACTTCTATGGGTTCATGAGGGTTGGTCGAGATATCTACGATGGATGTTCCATCCCAGCGCCCCACAAGAGCAAACTCATGACCGTCTGGAGAAGTATAACCCCAAATATCACTGCAATAGTTAAAAGGGATATGCCCTACAGCACGTACATTGTCAATAACACTGTCTTGTGCAAAAATTATATTTCCAATAAAAATGAGATAAATAAAATGTTTCATTTAAATTTTTCCTTAAATATCTTTTTTGGTAACAGTTTTACTGTTAGTTCGAAATATTTTAACTAGTTTCTTTACTTATGATTAAAATGATGTTCAATAAAATAACGATCTTTATTTGTTTTTTACTCTATGGTCAATTACTTGGAAATGATCTAATTCGAATAAAGAATTTACGTATTGATAGCAAAACCAATGGATTATTTATATCAATTGATACCTCAATGCCTTTATCTATGGAAAAATTGACGGGGTGGATAAATGATGATTGGTTTTATTTGACCGTTCATGAAGGAATCGGAGATTCTGCAGCTATAACCTCCACCCCATTCTCATTTCCAGTATTAGACATTGACAACACAAATTCAGATGAATCCACGCAATTGGCTATTCGTTTAAGTGGCCAAATAGAAAACTTTGAATTATACTTGTCACAGGATAAGCATACAATTATTGTAGCATTATACTACCCAGCAGAAACTGTTCTTACTCTTATGGAAAGACAAGAAGAATATGGGACACATCTCTTTACATTAGATAAAAGGCTACAGACGGTCTTATATTTGTCAGGAACAGCACTTGCCATCAGCGGAATTATTTATGGGGACGACTCTCATGGCCAAAATGTGGAATTACTACTTGGTGTAGGTATTTTAATTTGTACTTTTATTTACGATTCTTTAGGAAAATAAGTTGATTGAACTGCTTCCATATTATGCAGTATTTTATGTCATCGGATTGATACTGATGGGTCTTTTCTTTCGTTTTGTTCTATATAAAAAGCGAATGAAAAAGAATCAACAAAATGATCATGAAAACTAAAATACTATTATTAAGCATATTTTTGATTGGATGTGCCTCTTCCACGAAGTTTCCCAAAGCGAGTGAAACCATTATGCAGCAATTGGATAATGATTATGCCAACGAAAAATTATCTGATGATGAATTCTTTACCTATTTAACCTACAGTGTATTTGCCCAAGATCTATTACCACAAAAATATAATGGAAGTTTTGGAAAGCATGATGCAACTCCCATCATTCGAAAAATTCAAAAAGCTTACCCAACATTAAGTAAGGACACTCAAGAACATTTATCACAGTGGATCAAACCATTGCCACCAAAACCACAAAAACCTGGAGCAAGGCCATGAAACATGTCATTTCCATAATTTTACTAGTTGGATTACTATCTGCAAAACCCAATGCAGAGGTTGTTCAGTCAGCGCAAGTAATAATCAATCTCTATGAAAATCAAATTCCCAAAGGCCATATTAGCGATGATTTAAGAAATATTGCCCTTTATGGACACAGTTTGTCTGAAAAAACAAAGGATCAATTAAAAACGATTGGTTTCAATTTCGATGGACCAATCGTAAACCGTTCATCATTGGACCAACGGACGGAAGCAAGTGGATTGGACCAAACCTATGACAATGGAAAATTCAGGTATCACTATACAACAACGGGAAGTAATGCTGTGGATGATACGGATGATGATGGCAATGGAACCCCCGATTACATCGACAACATGGCCGAAACTTTTAACTATGTTGTTGCCGTTCAGTTAACCATGGGCAGTTTTACCGAACCACCCAGTGATGGTTTTTACTCTGCAGCAAACGATAACGGAGGTTCAGAAGCATATGATGTATACGTCCGAAATGCTGGTGCCGGTGTATACGGCTATGTACAGCCAGAGTACTACGCTAACAATAATGGCAATAATGAGCATTCCAGTGGAGTTCAGGAAGTGAATGCTTTCAGCAGCTATATGTGCATACGTCACAACTACAGTGGATTTGGAAATACGGAATTAGAGAATATACAGGTTACGGCTGCCCATGAATATTTTCATGCAGTACAGTTTGGCTACGATGGCTGGGAACAATCATGGGTCATGGAAGCAACCGCTGTACAAATGGAAGAAATGGTCTACGATGATATCAACGACTGCTATCAATACATGTCATCATGGTTCAATTCACCCCAACAATCCCTAAACCTGGACTCGAGCAATAGATGGTATGGCTCATTTATCTTTTTTGAGTACGTTAACTCACATTTGAGCGACGAAGCGATCCGTACTTTCTGGGAGCAAAGCATTACTCATGACAGCTATTACGGTGATTACAGCATCCAGACACTGGATGAGACATTTTCAGACCTTGGTTCATCGTTTGAAGAAATGCTAAATGGAATGTCTATCGCCAACAGAATTTTGTCATCTTCTTCAGCTGCATCACCATGGAATTATGAAGAAGCAGATTCTTATAGCTCTACGCCATCTACCTTTAGTACGGTTAATTTTACTGCTGGCTCTGATGAGACAGTCACCAGTACAAATCTCCAAGAAAATGCCGCCCAATATATTCGCTTTAATTCACTTGACCCTGTTGTGGCAACATTGGTCAATGATGATGGACCCGATTCTTATTTAGAACTCCACGCGATAATAAGTTATGGGGATACTGCATGGACAGTGTGGAGCGGAAGTCCTATCAATGTGGATCCTACTGATGCATACCAAGTACACTTTGTGGTTGTCAGTCAAAACGATGCCGGAAGTGATTTTGATTATACACTCACATTCACTGATGGGGAAATGTCAACGGAACCAGAGATACCGTTACATTTTACAGTTTCAAATGCCTATCCAAATCCGTTCAACCCCCAAACAAATATTAATGTTGTTCTGGCAGCAGAACAGACAATTCAAGTGCAAGTCTATGATATTCAAGGCCGCCTGGTCCAAACATTGCATGATGGTGAAATAAATGCAGGTTCTCACATACTGACTTGGGACGGTTCAGGAATGAATGGTAGAATCGTTCCCTCTGGAACATATTTTGTCAGATTAAATGGAGATGGAATGGAAAGCTGGCAAAAGGTAACACTCTTAAAATAATAATTAGTCTAATTTTTTATCCAGATCACCTTTTTGATCTAAGAACTTAAGGTTTTCATACCCGCCAATAGGTGTATCATTGATAACAATCTGAGGAACTGACATCCCTCCTGTTATATTAGCTAGGTCTTCCCGGGTCATTCCTTCTTTTTCAATATCGATCTCTTCATAGGAAATGCCCTTGCTGTCTAATAGACGTTTGGCAAATTTGCAGGGACCACACCAGTGGGTTGTATATACTTTAACATTCATTTAATTAGTAAGACCTTCAGAACTTGGTTAAGATTTCCAGCTTCCAAAACTATAAAATATGTACCGGAGGCGACACTCTGTCCAAATCTGTTTGTCCCACTCCACTGCACTGCATGAGTTCCAGCGTTGGTGAAGTCTTGAAGTATCACTGCCACTTTCCTACCTAAAATATCATAGACGGTCATTTTTGCATTCATATCCGTTGGTAATTGAAAACGTAGCGTTGTTGTAGGATTGAACGGATTTGGAAACGCCGGAAACAGCTGGAATCCGATAGGCACATTTTCATCATCGCTTCCAAGAGGAGCTACATAATTTTCTGGAGCTTCTGTGGTAAATCGAATAGCCAATCCATTGGCTAGTTCAGCAGCACCATCTATATAGTTATTATTGAATACATACTGGATACCTTCATTCTTAGAATGATCCTCGATCCCAACCGTGGCATAATTTTTATCCGCGTCAATATCGGCTATTTCTAAATAATGAAATTCAATTACTCCGTTGCCAGATTCTGTGGGCATGGCTTCTTGATCGTAAAGATGGATAGCAAAGGTTTCCTCCGTTACTTCGTCAAAGCCGTTTAATGCCCGGGACCATTCAATGATGAAACGTCCATTCTCATCATCATGCTTGGTATAAACACGTATGGAATCATTATTGATCACTTCCAGGTCATCCCAGAATGGCGCCAACAACGCTTTCGGACCTAAAGCCATAGGAATAGTATAATTATAAAAATAATCGATCTCACATAATTGAAATGAGACCCAGCCGTTAGAACTAATTGTCATTTCATTGTAGTTCCGTCCAAAATATTGAAAGTTAAAGGGCATTTCCACATTCACATGGTCATCATCATCGAGTTTGTATTCCGTCCCACCGTTTCCGCCATATGCCGGATCCAACTCCACCCATTCATAATCTGGCGCTTCAGTATAACCTTCATCGGTATTATCATAGGCCCAGTAGCCGTACCATGTGTTTGCCACAGGATCCGTTGTAACTTGTGGATTCAGACTGAAAGTGACATTGTCTTCAAATATGGTTACTGTATCCTGGAAGATGGTTACGTCCAATGTCAGGTCACTGCCAACAGAAACAGATTCTGATAACGAACAAAAATGATCATCCAAAGAAATCGTTTGTGAGGTGAACGGCTCAATATCAAAATAAACTGTATTTTCTAGCTCACAAACATAGTTATCATTTGGATCTGACAATTCTAAAGAGAGACCTTCAAAGTGACCTAAAGAATAATTCTGATACGTCAATTCTGGAGTAAAATCTGAACCCGGTTCAATATCACTGGGTCCAAGTTTAACATCCATTTGAGGAATCAAAACAGGTATGTACAACGTATAATCTTCAAACTCAGTATCTATTATCAAAGAAACATGATCAGAATCATACGAGTTTGATCTAATTGAGATAGGTGTTGTTGGGATAAATGTTTCATTAAGATCTGTTTCAGGAATAGTTGTAATCCCACTAATTACCTGACAAAATTGTCCTTCTACAGCAGCACTGGATGAACTACTAGTTGACTGACCAGAGTTTCTGAAAGTGGGAAAAACATCGATTGTTTCGCCTGTCTCGAATATACCATTACCGTTGCTGTCATTTTCTAATTCATATCCAACCAATAACAGATCAGCATTGGATGGTTCAATGGAAATTTCTTCATGATATTGAATAAAGCCATCTTTATTCACATACAGATCAATAGATGTAAGATCTTGAATCTCTATATTGACTTTATAATAACCAATTTGGTTAGTCACGCCCTTTGATAAAATACTATCTTCTGACATGATGGAAATAACCGCGTTAGATATATAATTATTATTTTCGTCGGTAACGAGAACCATTACGCTGCCACTATGATCATAGATTGTGTCTATATCGATAGAAAATTCTTGAGGTGTAGTCAAGCGCATCGACAATGATGGGTCGCCAACAATATTATAAACATGAAAATAGAATTCCTGGGCTTCTCCCGGTCCACCAAGATTTGGAAATTCCTGTGTCAAGCCCAGCAATCCTTGGTTAACCGCTGGTGCCAGTTCAACTATTCCATCATCAATCATTGCATCAATCATATATGCATTGATCACGTTGTTATATTTTGTGCTGGTATGCAGATCGGAAGGTCCCACAATGGCCACGCCACCTTTAGGATTTGATGGTGTCCCTGCACGAACCAGCGCTTCTCCCAAGCAGGGATCCACATTATTTGCAAAGTCATTTGAGTTGCACACAAAACTTGTAAAAACAGGAGTCATCCAGCCGTTGTTGAGTCCGGCCACGTCACTCACGTGAAATTCCGGATAGTGCCAACCGTTTGCGTCTCCCCAGCCGCGGTAGTTTACAATGCCAACACCACTATTGATATAATTCTGGATCAGTGCCGCGCCTTGTTGAGTTGGTGGATAAAAAACGGTATCCACTTGGACATAACCATCTTCTAATAGAATATCTCTCACCCAGTAGGATGTCCATTTGGGAGTAATAGGAATGGGAACAGTATTACTATAATTTCCGGCTACTATCAAAGCTTTGTCCAGCCAATCCGGATTGGTGGACAATGGCTCACGATGATAGTTGATGGTCTTACGGATCATAACAACCAGCTCTGAAATAGAATCCACAGAGAAACGGCCAATAAACACATCCGGGAAAAAATCATCGCCCAATAACTGTGTATATTTTTGATCGGTTACATCATTTTCAGGACCGTAATAATATGATGGCATGGCAGCTACACCATCCACGTCACCGATCAAAAGTACGTATTCCAGCATCGGATCATTGTCCAGCGTTTCCTGAATAGCTGCTTTAACATCATCAGCAGTGGAGCCCACTTCAGTTAATGTTTTAACGTATACATCAAACCCCTGCGACATCTTAAAGGTCACCAAGTCGTTCAAGTATGATTCCATGTTGTCTGGTGTAATGATCAAATAAGAGCCCCGTTGAGGATTCAGCTGGCTAAATGGAATCTCATATGCATTCGAGATCTGATGAGCAAAAGCCATGGGAACCGGACCTTGGAATATTGAAGATATATCCTTTCCTCGAAAATTAGGCTGTGATCCCAACAATAGGGAAAATGATAAAATGGTTATGGTCTTAAGAATACGCACTTGCGGATAATCTCCTTTCTATTTCCAGTTAGTCGTACAAAATATACTCCTGAACTTACCGGAGTACTTATATGGTTTTGGAGATCGAATCTCCATGTAAATCTTTCTGGAGAAATTTGAGAAATGGATTCATTATAAACTTCCTGACCCAGAAGGTTATAAACAGTAATGTGTAATTGATCTCGCCAGTTCTCAATATCGATGGAAATACTTCCTGTTGAGGGATTCGGATATGCTGAGCTGGCCGTTCCCAGTTGAATAGGTGCAAAACTATTTTCAGATTGAATACCTAATGTCTCCACGTTAGCGTGAAATAAATTCATGTTTTCAATTTCCCACCCTCTATACGCTACAGTCTGATCTCGACCAAATGTTAGCTGAACCATTACGGAATCAAATCCCGTAGAATCGTATACAGAAATGATATCATTTGCAGGTGTTCCCCAGTGCTGGTTTTTCCATGTTTTTTGAGCTAATACTCCACTAGCATCATTGAGTGATACCTGGATGGAATCGTGATCCCATTCCAATTCGTATTGGTGGGTGATGTCCAAAACAATCTTGTTGGAACCATTTACATTCATCCATGGGGAATCTAATTGCCAAGACGCTGCCACGGAATCTGCATTGCTATATAAAAATGATTCATTTGTTGAAAGTGCGCTATCATCAAAAAACCAGGGACCCTGAACTTCCGCCCACCAAATACTATCAGCAATGTTAAGATGGAACACCTCCTCATCAGGAAATTGAGGATATAATGTCAGGTCACTCTCAACATTGACAGTCCATGCCCAGGGCATGATCTCAAATCCTGCATCCATAATATGAAGAGAAAGGTCCCACTCACCTTCAGGTATCTCAAAAGCTGAATTTGCATCGGTCTCTCCTGCAAAGATCCCATTATCATAACGTAAGCGTACGTCACCCCATAGATCATTCAATGCAAATGAAAGCGTATGCATGAAGGAAGGAATCATTAAAACATCCGTTTCGTATATAGCACTATTATTAGCTGTACCCTGCAAAATTGTTTCTTCATATCCAAACTTGCGAAACCGAAGTGAATACGTGTTCGGATTCAATACTCTTCTAAAACGTCCAAATTCATCGGTTTTTCGCGGTTTTAGCACTCCTCCATGGCGCTCATTAACTATGACTTCCACATCGTCTATTGGACTACCACCAGCGCCCTTAACGATGCCAGTGATCTGTGCGGCATCTTCATTATAACCAATGGCTCTGTCCAACAGGTAAAGCTGGGCCGGCATGAGCCGGTCAATCGTATCCTCTATCAAGGCACTATCTGGCTGAAGATTTGATGTACCACATTCTACTAAATATTGAAAACATCCTGTGGCCTGGTAGAACCAGTCATGTGCTTTACCGTTTCGGCTTCCGCCATACACTGATTCATAATTCTCCACACCATCCTCTTTCACGATTCTGGAAGCTATCTCATCACCAATGGTGATCAATTCTTGCGTGTCCGGGGGAAATTTGGTTTCTTCCCACCTCCAAGGTGTAAAGACTTTTTCAGATAATCTTCCTGAACGTGAACTGTGCCAGGCTATTGAAAAAAGGAAATCATTTGCTAAAGCCAGGTCACGAATGGCCATGATCTCGGTTTCTGACCAGGGCTCTGTCCCCCTATAATAGTCGTAATGAGCGGCATAATCAGATGCATCTGGCTCCAAGAATGTATCTCCCAGTGCCCAGTTAAAATCATAATTTCTGTTCAGATCTACCCCGTCAACATCATTACCGATTGCGGGATCAAAGTCAAAAACACCATTGGGTGTTGGCCCTGTAGGACTGAAATCTGTTTTATTCTTTCTAAAACTCACATCCAATCCGGCGTGGACCACATTCAATCCTTCAGGGTTATGGGTGGGTACTATCCATATTTCTAGGTTTTGGCGAAGAATATTTACATGTTGGGCATCCGCTGCCGGAGGGTCTAGAAGATATTTAATCAAAGTGATTACGGCTTCTACACCAAGAATCTCTTCAGCATGGCATTGTCCCAAAAATAGTACTCTTCCCTCGTCTTCTTTTGTCGATGCATTATCTGATATCTTCACCGCCTTTATAGGTAAATCTTCATGATTGGAATAGCCGATGGTTTCTAAATGGTAGATATTGTCGTATTCTTGGATGAGATTCAGGGAATCCAACAGTTCATTGATCTCGTCCAATGTGTGGTAACGGAGATCCAACGCCTGGCTAAATATACTTGAAAGTAATAATGTGAATGTGACGAGTAGCTTCACAACAGTATATATTAATATTTTACTTTAAGTAAGTAAATTTATTACTATACATATTAGAGTTTGATCTAACTGAATATATATATATTCCACTGGGTAATTCCCGCTGCAGTAGATCTCGCCCTTTCCAATTGATTTTGAATGAGCCTACCTTATCGGGGACCAGTGTCAGCTGGTACACCTTTTGTCCAAGAATATTTGTAATAGTAAATATGACTGGAGCAAGTTCCGTTATTGTAATATCAACTGATACACTGCCATTGAAGGGATTCGGATAAGCTTGGGATACATTGAATTCTTTAGGAACCAAACCATCTTCAACGCTCGAGTCAACAAACTGCAGGCCCTGGGCATAGAGATTCTTAAGGTCAGCCTTACCAGAACTGCGCATATCCACCCAATGCAGTAACCAAGTGTATACACCATTTTCAATATCAAGAACTGTAAATTTTGGTGAGGATTGATCGTGATACTCACTGGCTACAGCCACTCCATCCTCTTGCAGGTGCAGACCATCTTCTGAAACCAATTGCACATACACATCTAATCCGCCAGATAGAACAGGGTCGCCATTATCTGCTCCCCGCTCATCTTCCCAGGCAACAACAAACTCTTGATCACCATTGTGCACCAGATAGGGCGAACCTTGATATAGATCCGCATGACAAATTGCAATATTCTCTCCAATCAAATCCATGCTGGTCAGATCGATCAACTGGCCGGTAATATTAAAATCCAATCCATTCTCAAAATCTTCCCAGACTACCAATGCTGTATTATTACTACTCACCACTGCAATATTTGACTGATCGTTATCTGCTGATGTCAGGGCAACGGATGAAGAAAAATCCAACGTCCCGTCCTGATAGACCTTGTTAAAGTAAACGTCTTTTGAAAAATTGTGCAATTCTTCCCAGGCAACAATTGCTGACTCACCAAATGATAGTCCCATAAGCTTAAGGTTTTCAGGATCTCCGGTATTGTCCAATACATATCCACCTATTATACCATTTGGAGCCAGTGTTCCATCATCTGTAATAATATTGTAACGAAGTGTTCCCGAGCCCCAGACATCTTCTACCCAGAAGATCATAATATTTCCATCTTCCGTGACCATAACAGCTTCCACATAATTATCAACATAATCAATATCAGGGTTCACCGACCCATCAACTATTAGGGCACCTCCTTCATCCAGATAGGAATTACCCTCTCCATCGAATAACTGCATAAAAATATCGTATTCAAATTCATCTCGTATCTCTGACCAAAATACACAAAAATTGTTTCCATATGGAAGTGGCAGTATGTGCGCTCTGCGCTGTTCCGCTGTGCTTTCATATACATAGATTCCGGAATCACCCCAGGTTGTATTATAATCTGTATCATAGCGATTCAGTCTGATCAATTTAGAACCAGTGGAGCCATCAAAATTTGCAGTGATCAAATGAGAACCGTTTTGCAAATAGCTTACGGGTTCATTTTCGAGCTCTTCAATCAGAATCTCATAGCTGGCTAATTGACTACCATTCTGAAACAAATCAGTTGTACCATCTTCATTTACTTTTCCGGCAAATAATTTTTTCTTATTTCTGTTATCGATCCAGTTTAATAATACTTCTCCGTCTGTTCCTCCAGTATAAAATGAAGAAACATAATTCACGTCCCCATCCAATCCCTGCATGGCCAATGCACCATTATCCTCAAGTGATGTAATTTGAGAAACAATATATTGCGTGCGAATATCTATACTTCCATTTTCCTGATCAGCAAAGATTACAAACGAACCAAATCCACCATCATATACGGAGATAGGCATGGATTGATACCCCTCTACATCTGAAATTATTATTGGCTCACCAATATAAGGAAGACCACCGCCCCCAATAATCTGATGCATAATATCTACATCAGGGTAGGTACCTCTTTCCCAAAATATGTCTACACCGCCAGTATAGGATTCAACAAATCTTGCGTGATGATCATCTCCATAGCTATCCAATTGTACTCCTCCATCATCCCATAGTCTCACACCCCCAGAAGTGATCTTCTGGTAAAAATGATTACCATCTGTAGTGTCCGCCCTATAGTCTGTCCACTGGACAAAAACGTCTCCCATGCCATTTCGTTTGACGCGCGGTCCTTTCTTATTTGAGCTGAAAGTGGATACTAATTGAGGTTCGGAAAACACCAACCCTTCGCTGGTAAGAAAATTAAAATAAATATCAGAAGATTCAGTTCCTGACTGCCAGACTACAAAAGAAGTATCGTTACTCATATAAGTCGTCCTGGGCTTTGTCTCTAATTCTTCGGTTGCTGCAATCTCAAGTCCTTCTTCTGAAAAAACTTTGGTCATATCCATATTGATTTTCTGACCATAAATATCATTCCCAGCCCCACTACGTGTATCTGACCACAGCAAGGTTGCTTGGCCATTTCCGGCATATTCCAGACTTTTGGCTCCCTGAGTTCCATTCATTTCAATAACGGATACACCTATTCCAGGAGAGACAATATCATGATCAGATGAAATATGTGTTCCATAAATATCATCATCTAATAAGTTGCGCTTATCCTGCCAGGTAACAAATACCCCGCCGGAGCTATCCGTACACATATTTATTGTCAAATGCTTGCCGTCCACTCTAGCCAATGCCTCACCTTCTTCATCCATGAGAATATTTCCATTTGAGTCTACATGCTGTATGTAGATATCTCCTTCCTCATCATATCGAAAATCAACCCAGGCAATAAATGCTCCGCCATTTCCATCTGTAATTGCGACTGGGTCTTCCTGACGTCCGGGAAGATCTGTAACTGCAGTGCCTTCACTACCCCAGAGAAAATCTCCATTGGTATCGATCTTTTGGGCAAAGATATTTCTTGCTCCATATCGTGTATCAGACCAGACAAATATCGCCGTTCCACTTTCACCGGGACATACCGTCCGCTGCCATTCAATGTGGACACCCTGGCGAATGGGGATACCGTTATCTTCCCAAAGGGTTTCTTGGGCAATAGACAACGAAAATGCTGCAATAATAATTAAATATCGTTTCATCATGTTCCTTTATTCAACAATTTCTAAAATCTGTAAACCTTCTCGCGTAGCAGCAAAGAGTAGATTATTGGCAAATTCTGCATGATACACATAACCAATGTCAT
The DNA here is from genome assembly GCA_964510385.1 of uncultured bacterium. Lineage (GTDB taxonomy): Bacteria > Fidelibacterota > Marinisomatia > Marinisomatales > TCS55 > UBA2126. The sequence continues at coordinate 9,638 of CAZECA010000023.1, read as the reverse complement.
GGATACCCCGTTCATCATGGGATCCATTTGCCAAATGTTCATATAGTGTCAAACCATTGGATGCAGTTGATAATGCAACCATTTTTCCGCTGACAGTTACATGTGTCACATATAAGTCTTGAGCGAATTGTACTGTGGAATTATTTGAGATATGATATGCTCCGGCATCTTCTGAAGAAATATAAAACTCATTTTCGTTTAACATTGTAACTGCCCTAGAATTTCCTGGCAGGTCAATGGACCCAGCACTCGTTATGGATGTTCCATCTATGGTAAAAATTTCATACCCAAGCTGATCCAACGTTAGAACAATAGTGTTATTTAATATGTCAATTCCATTGGGATTTCCAGTGCTCCCTATTTCACTACCTGCTGTATTAAACCAAAGGCCAAAATCTGAATCAAATTCGAATGTGTTTGTCTTTAATCCATCATCATTATCAGCTGCAAATAAGGTAAAAGATGTATCATTATTTGTTAGCACACGAAATTCCTTGGTCTTCTCACTTGAAAATTGACCGATTACATTTACCGAATCCGTCATAGAAAGGTCAATATGGATAGGACGTTCATTACTTTCAAGGGCAAAAAGCTGTTTTATAAATGGTTCGTATTCTACTTGAGAAATCTCCTTACTCACACCCAAATCTGACAGCGACATAGACCAGATAAGCGAAGGTGATGTAGAGGTAGAAATATCGTATAATTGGATCCCAGCCTGACCAGCAGCAACAAAAGCAGAATCACCGGAAATGTATACGTCTCGGCAGTAGCCTTCCGTATCCACATGGGAGATCTTATTCAGTTTCCAGATGTCTTCTGACTTGGGTTCCATACACCCAAAAAAGAATCCAACTATTGAGAATATAATTAACCTTTTCATACTATTATTAATAACGGTCATAGATCATATTCCACTCAAGAGATGCCCAAATTTGAACTTGTTCAAATGTTTTTAATGATGATACCCAATCAAATTGGGATTCTGTAGTGCGCTTGCGGTACCTCAAGGTCCCCTTTAAAGTAAGATTTTCAGTAATATCCCTTTCCCCCCAGAAATCCCATTTCACTTCTTCATGGCTACGTCCGCTGTGTAGGGGATCGTTCAATGCTTCAGCTTTGTATTGGCGAACATCCCGACGGAGTGATATACCTACCTCGTCCAAAAGACCCAACCCTCGACTATAACTGAATGGGATATACCATTCAAAATGTTTATAGGAACGGTCCAGATCGCTGGCTTTGGCAGTACTCCCAAAGTTAATGTTGTCAGCTAAACCATATTTCCCTTCTATGGCAATGGTTCCCAGCCCACTAAACTTTTTACTCACTTTCAGCGATGAGGTAATGATATCTAAATCGAATTCTGTGAATGGTTTATCAAAGTAACGCTGTGTAAAACTAACGAACCCTGAGGCCCATAAACGGCGCTGCAACGGATGTGAAGCAAGAAGTCGATGCTCCCGATCAGAAAAATTGCAGGATGCGGTATTCTCAGAATAGATGTCTCTATCAATATAGTGTCGGATATAATAGCTGTCTAAATGACGAAGTAAATATTCCACCTTGCGATAAGATCCCCACCGGTAGGACACCTTCAGGTTTCCGCTCCAGTAACGTCGGTTATCATTCTGAAAATAATTAGACGCATTTCCCTTAGCATAAAGGTAGACCTGTTTATTTCTATCAGCGAACTGAATTTTTTGCAGTCCACTCAATGAAAATCGACTATAATGTGAATCAAAAGTATTTGCGCCGCCCATAATTGATGGTTCCAAAACTGCATCCCGCTTTTCAACATCTGATAATCGAAGAACATTATTATCATAACCATTGGTAATAACTACTGTCAATTTGATAGGAGAATTCAAATAATGTGTCCAGTTCTGTCCAAAAAGAATGGATAAGAAAATAAATGAAAGAATCCTCATTTATACTCCTGGAAACGAGTTAATATGGTACGATCCTTTTCCACTAATTCAATTGAAATAACTTGTTTTCCTTTGGGAATTTCAATTTCACATGTACGCCATTTTCCCGGGACCTTATCTTCCATTGCCTGAATGGTAGCTAGCGATGATTGTTCCGTTGACATAAAATACGTTCCCAACACTTTGTTGCCACTTCTTACACGGACCCGGTACGATTCCTCGTCTCCCATTTTAGGGTCAAACACTAATCGGGATAGTACTCGCAACCTCTTCGGACCATGGATTTCTAATTGTAACGGACGATCATGTGACAAGTCATAATAGGAAACTTCCTTACCCTCAACCACTACTTTCCTGTTTGCTTGAAACACCATTGGCTGTATTTCCCTCTTACCCTGGATTGATGTTTCAAAATCCTTCTTTATAACACGTAACAGTACAGGATACTTTTGATCTTCTTTAGCTGTAAATCTCAAGGTATGGTCGCCATCACCAATATTGAAAAAATATTCACCTGAAAAAGTATAATAGTGGTTAGGGTGCTGCACGGATCGGATAGACCTCTCTACTTTATACCTGTGCTGGATCCGCATCGGCTCCTGATCATCGATCTGTACAGAATAGGAAAACGCCTGACTCTTCCTTGTTTTTTTCGGTGAGGGATACCTTGCAATGAGCTTTATTCTAGCCGGCCCATGTATCTGATAAATAGTTTCTCCATCATCCAGTATTGTATAGACCCGGCGCTTACCGGCAATCTTCAGAATTTCCTTTTCTTCTCCGCCTACAGTGGGTTTTAATAGTTCAGCAGAAATTGTAGATGAAAAAAATAAGAAAATTATGATAATTCTATAATACACTGTCTGGTTCATGCTCCATCATTCGTTGTTTGATCTGTTGATGACTTTTCCAGCCCACGCCAAAGACCATACCTGCCACTATCAGTAAAGATAAAAAAGTAACGGTTACATTATATTTTTGAAAGGCATATAATGATCCGTGCCCTATTCTTGGTAAAGGAATGGGTGCGTAGGGCATGCCCAGCTCTTCTGTCAACTTTTGAATGTTCAGGACATGAATCAGGGGCATATTCTTTTTAATAAATTTTACAACAGCCCCCTCTATGCCACCCCCTCGGGAAATGGATTCAATATCATTCCGAAACACTACTCCTGGTGGTAGAAGACGCAAATTAAAACTGGTACCCAGGCTGGCCACACCACCCCCAATATTTACCACTGCTTTAAAACTCTTATTACCAAAACGTTCCATCCGTTGCTGGATATTGACTTTCAATTCACTACCAGAGATCAGAGGGATTCCATTTTCCTCAATATTTTTTTTAATCAATTCCCGTCCTTCTGGGCTCAATAAGCGGCCCTGGTCATTACGTCCACCAATAGATGCAGCTATCGATCTTGATGAGATTAGTTCATTGTCATAAAGGATCTGTTCCATATCTAACCATGTCATATCCGGGTCAGTGGCTCCCCACTGGGATGCTCCAATTGATGTGATAACTATCGGGTGAACATTCATGGCATCACATGCAATCATTATCGCCATATTTGCGCCGGGCATGGAACCTGTGAGCATAACAGCGATGGTATCACCTGATTTCAAATTGGCTTGATGGAGCAATTCCACCATGGCTGCAGCAAAGTTGGGGTCCAATGTTGTCAGCTTAGCATCAATGTCGCCCTCATCAGTTGTAATAAGTGTGAATTGACTTCCTATTAATCCTGTTTCATTTGGATCATTTTCAATATCAATGAACACTCCCTTTTCCATGCGTACATCTTTAAGTATTTTCATGGCTGATTCCATTTGCAATGCCGCATCCACCTTCGTTTCGTATGTTTCAGAAATGATTACTTCACGGGAAAAATACGCCAACACAAACGCCAATACAGATACAACCGCCATAATAACCAATGTTGATGTTTTCTGGATTACTGGTATGAAAGCTTTATCAGACATCTAATTGTCCTCCAGATAAAAGCATAACCAAAAGTTTTACTAAAACAGCTGTAACCAGGACAACAGAAATAGTCCGGACAACTCCTTGACGATCCATCCAACTCGCAATAAGTCCCGGGATAATGTTCCCAATAACAGCATAAGAAAAATTATCCACAGGTGAAAAAAATAAATTACGTGACATGTAACCGATAATAAATCCAAGGAGCAATGTGAGAACCAAACGTCGCTTACCATAAATGAACATATAACTGCTTAAAATTTTGAGGATACCAATAACGATGATTGCCGCGAGAAATGTCATCAATACTTGAGCAGGTTGGTGAAGATATAAAGCGATATAACCAGGAACAATCACACCTCCAGCTGTAACCCCCAGTGTTTCTGATAAGATCAAACTAAAGGCAATGCCTAAACCAATGGTAATCTCAATCATTGACCCGAAACCCCATTAGCTTGTCCACTAATTCCTGACCGAAACCCACCTGGTTGCCCATTGCAAATAAAAGTGAATCTTTTGGAAAAGATTTGAATTGTACAATGGACATATCCAATGTTTCTGTATCTTCAATTATAGTTGAGTTTGTTTTAGGTGAATGATATTCCACGTGCTTCACCATGGAATCAACTTTTTGTCCACGAATTATACTTCTGTCTGGTTTGATTTTCTCGTAAATCAATTGTAGTAGTTGTCGTGTTCGGCTCCTTCGATCTTCACGCGAATTGAGGTAAATACACGTTTCCCCATCTACAGGATAACGACTTTCAACAAAGTTCCAAATCTTAAGAGTGGATACAGGATCATTTGCAGCCATAGAATTCACAAACAAGACCGGTCCGTTTCCAAAATCCAGCTTATAGACCACCAATGCTCCAAGGTCCGGTTTAACTTTTTTCATACCATCCAAAGCAGTCTCTCGATCCACTCCTGCTTCTTCGCATACGTCAAGAGCTACGGCAACATTTTGAGGATGTTCTAAATAAGTAAACTCTTGCAAATCATTTTCTGAGACTTGTGATTCATTTGAAGAAATAATTTCTGTATTTCGGCGTTCAGCAACAGGTGCAATGGTTTCAACCATATCAGAATCTCCAACTATCATTTTTCCGTTGTACGGTATTGTATTTGAAAGTGACAGACGAACATCATCCAAGGTTGGTCCCATTTCTTCCAAATGGTCTGGACGTGCATTGGTGATAACACCGATATGAGATCTTACCATCTGCTGTTCTGAGATCCACTGATATTGAGGCTGAACTGCCATGCACTCCATGACAACAGCATCGGGTTTTTCCTGAGAAAAAAATCGCATAAGTCTCACCTGTTCACCGATGGATGCTGAACGGAGTCTATGGATAATCCTATCTTTTCCCTCTGTATCAATAACGCGGGGTGCTGTTCCGGTCGTTTTGGCAAAAGTACGAAGTCCCCCGGCTCTAAGACCCGCAGCTACAAGACGTGTGACACTTGATTTCCCTCGAGTTCCGTTAACATGAATTCGAATGGGAATTTTAGAAAGGCTATTTTGATGCTGCCAGTATTCGAAAGTTCCGATGACCAGCAGGATGAGTATCACCCCACCCAAAATCAGTATGGGTGTCAAGAGCATTTGTCATTGCCCTATCAATAATCCATGATGATTTGTACTATACCAATCATATCCAAGATATTAATTATCTCATCTTGGTTCATGTCTGCCAGATATGGATTCAAGTTGGATGTATCCTGGCTTAAAATAAAATCCACCAAGATTAATACATCAATAACATCCAACTCTCCATCTTGGTTCACATCACCCCTCATACGAATATCAGATCCACGAGTGGTAATGAGAATGGCGGTTTCATCATCCAGAGGCATGGCAGCTGTTGGATATTGGTTATTAAAAGTATATTGGAGACCTATAGTGGAAGATGGATCTTCGATACCGATCGTACTGTAGAGTCCATGAACCTGGCCCCAACCATAGTTACCCGTAGACGTATTATTGAACGTATGGTATTGAATCAGAATTTCTCCATCTCCCGTTGGAGTAAAGAAAAATGCGGGATCCCGCAAAATTACCTGAAATGTTTCTTGGCTATTATTATCAAATGTTCTTACTCGAGACCATTGTATAATAAATTGATGATTTTCTTCATCATAATAACGGTAGATACGACCAATGGATCCTGTTGTCAAGTCATCCCAAAATGCTGCGATCATAGGAGCAGGCCCACCTGGACCAGGAATAGGATAATTGCGAAACGATTTTAAGCTCGTATTACCCATTGCGATCCAACCATTAGAGCAAACGGTAATCTGGCTATAATTCTGACCATACATTCTGAAGCTAAATGGCAATGTGATAGTGATCTCATCATCTCCATTGTCACCACTATCAGAGATAGGCATCTGATCTCCATCTCCTCCATACCGATCATCAATCTCGATCCAATTATAGAATGGAGCGTTCGAGTAGATTTGGTCTCCACTGTCATAGATATAATATCCGTGTTCATCTGGACCCAATGGATCCTGTTGAGTGACTGTTCCAATCTGAAGCGTAAAAATACGTGTAACTTGAGAACCGTTCGCATCTGAAATGGTCAGAAATAAATGTGCCATCGTTCCAGGAAGAATTCCTTCTTCAGCTGAGACTGTAAAATAATCAATACTCTGGCTCAATTGACCTGGACTGATTGTTGCCCACATACTATTTTCGTCTGTGATCTCCAGAGATGGGAAATTAGTATTGAGTGTAGCGGAAGCACTTGTAGCGCTTACGGTACCTGAATTAGACATCGTGAATTGTAAATGAGCTGTCTCTCCAGGATCCAAAACGCCATTTTGGTTATCAATAACTGTAACGGAAACCACATCCAAATATGATCCGGCCGTATTGTATGAAAGGACACTGCTCCATGCATTACTATTATCATCTTCCAATGTTAATCGAAGTTCAATATCTGTACCTTCTATTACAGTATTATCAATCTCAAATACAAACGATTCCGTAGGGGTAATATTTTCACCAGAGTTGATATTACCATATGAAATAGAATTAGAAACAATCGTCACATTATTTGAATTTGATATCAGCTCACCAGTAACGCCTGTAATATCATTAGAACCATAATTTTGGATAGGAATGATTACTTCTACAGTTTCACCATTATTTAAATAACCATCTGCATTTCCATTTGAAGGCGCAGTGGCATCGTCATCGATCATAACTTGAGAGGCAACCAAATTGACATTTGCTTCTGGATCCGTGACCGTGATAGTACCCTGATGAGGGATATAATTATTGGAAGTGATCGTTATGGTTATATTTCCTGAAGTTGTTGAGGTTACCGGTAGAGTTATATTTCCATTTACATCTGTAAAACCAGACTCAAAAACATCATCATTTCCTTTTAAAATTGTCACATATACATCTTTCTTATTATTCCCATCGCTGTCTGCTACGTGGACATCAAGAAAATTTGTTCCACGAGTAATCGAATTCGAATATGATGCTTGGAAAGATTGGGGAACTCCTGTCCACATCTGTAAGGCAGGGTCTCCCATCAGACTGTTCCAGTGTGTAAAAGTACTTACGTATGAATTTGGATTGGTGGGGTATGATTGAAGTAAATGGAGTTTCCCTCTTACCAACGCGGCTGAAGGAGTTTCCAACTTATCTACAAATACACCGTAATAAAATCCCAGATCAACAGCATTATTGAACATGGTATGGGTACCAATTGTGGCAGTGCCAATGGATGCGACACCGCCCTTTGGCTGTGAAGGCGTGCCTGCACGAATAAATGCTTCGCTCATGGAAGTGCCAGATGCAAATGAACCTGTACCGCAAGTGATTACAGTTGCTATAGAGAGTTTGAATCCATTACTCAAACTGCTGATGTGACCTGTATTAAATCCACTCACACCATAGTAACCTCTATAATTGAAAAATGTTAATCCATCATTCAAATTATTCACCATCTGCGTTGGGAATGAACCGCTATAAACAGTCCTCACATCATCATAATCTCCATTATATTCTAGATAAAGGCGTGCGACTTCATTTGTGATAACACAAGAGATTCCAGAAGTGCTAGGGTCGCCCACCATGCATGCACGAGTGAACCAATTTTCTCCCATGTAAGGATTCTTTTCATACTGAAGTGTTTTATTTACAATAGTTGCCAGTTCTGTTGTCGTACTGAATGAAATTCTACCCAGTAACACTTCTGGAAGAAGGTCTGTCCCATCTAATTGACTATAAGGATGATCACCTTCCCCATTATACCCGCTCCAATTATCAAAAAATGTCGGGATAGAATATGATCCAGATGCGTCACCTACCAGGGCAACATATTCTGGAGGATCATTCCACGTCAGGTATGCATTTTGAATATAATTTTTTATAGAGTTGGCTGATGACCCTGTAGTTGCAGTAGTTACTGTATTTACTACATAACCTTGTTCGTGGCGCCATTCGGTCAGATTATTCAATGTAGAAATAATTGAAGAAGAGTTACTTGGAAGAATGTAAAGGATTGAAGGTTTTTGATATTCTTCTTCATTTACAGTGGATCGTTGGTAATTCACAACAATCGACTCATACAACTTTTCAAATACTCTTGAAATTTTTGTTGGCCTACTGCTTGCTATTGTGGTTGTCCCCGTTTCTACAAGCTCTATATCTGCAGAGGTGATTACTTCCAATCGCTTTTGCAATGGATGATAACGAAAAGGTGTCAAGGAAACAGAGACGAGGTCAATATCTCTGAATGTCGCTGGCTCAGAAACAGTAACAATATTTGAAGGATACGGTTCTATTTTTGTATATGTACTAATATTTCGTTTAAAGCTCACCACTTCATCGGTTGCCACATTGTCCCATGTCTGAATTGGGAGGAGATCAACATTTTCTAAAAATTCTGAAGAATGAATTGTTAATTCAGCGCGATATAATTTTCCAGGTTCTGTTGCATAGAATGTTGTAATTGCTGGAAGATCAGGATCTCCTTCTAAACCACTTCTACTGGAACCATCTATTAACAGTCTTTTAAAAAATTGTCCATTCAACTCAACATCTTCCAGTTCATATTCAGGAATATTGAACTGAATGATTTTTCCATTACCTAATTCTCTATCAATGGAAAATCCTTCGACCATTTCTGAGTTTTGGGATGCACAAAGCATTCCAGCTATCAAAAAAAGTACTGATCGAACATATCGTATCATTATAGTATCCTTCTTTTTCATAATAATAGAAATCTGTCAAATAAATGGCTGACTGAAGACCCATAAAATAACATCAATGTTGCACTAACCACAAGGTATGGTGCAAATGGTAACGGACGGTCGCGATCAAAACCATTTAGAATAGAAACGGTTATCCAGACGAATATTCCCAAAAGAGCCGCCAAAAATAACGTCATCATCATATACCATGGTCCTAGCCATGCACCTAAAACAAATCCCAGTTGAACATCGCCCCAGCCCATTCCTTGACGCTTTGTCAACAGATATGTAATTCCCATCATTATCAACGGAATCGCAACACCTGTCAAAGCACCCCATAGGACTTCTGCCCAATGAAGATAACCAAAAATAATTGTAAAGAAAATTATCACGATTCCTGAAATAATTAAAGATAATGGTATCATCATTATCTTTACATCGATCCATGCCAATGTGATCAACACAGAAATCAATAATGCAGTCAAAAGTGCATACAAGGGCTCAAACAT
>CAZECA010000022.1:0-28343 GCA_964510385.1 uncultured bacterium | reverse complement strand
CTTGCCCTCAGTTTGCATTTTTTTGAGTGCCAATACACCGGTTGTGGTCTCTTCTGAGACACCCATCACCTTTTCGGAGACTCTATGCCAGTGGCGGTCGTCTTTTGCTAAAACCTCACGAAGCAAATTCTCGATGACGATCTCTTCATCAACATCAGTTTCAATGAGAGGCGTGTCTCCATGCTCTGCATAATACTTTTCTAATTTCACACCCTTATGGATCAATAGTGTAGCGTCTCCACCATCGTCCACAATTAGGTCCGGTCCGGTGCCATCAGGAAATGTAAGTGCCTGGAGAGTACACCACCAGTACTCTTCCAGTGTTTCACCTTTCCATGCAAATACCGGAACTCCAGTGTCAGCTATTGCTGCTGCTGCGTGGTCCTGTGTAGAAAAAATATTGCAAGACGCCCAACGAACATCTGCGCCCAGCTCTACCAGCGTTTCAATAAGTACCGCTGTTTCGATTGTCATGTGCAGTGAGCCAGTCAGTTTTTTCCCTTTCAATGGTTTCTCTGACGCAAACTTTTCTCTAGATGCCATCAAGCCTGGCATTTCTTTTTCCGAGACTGAAATAGCCTTTCGTCCGGCTTCGGCCAGATGTATATCTGCAACTTTATGGGTTATATTTTCTATAATTTTTGAGCTCACTATCTCTCCCGATCAGATTAGATTATGAATTTCGTTGACCATATCCGTTTTTTCCCATGTGAATTGATCACCAACTCTGCCGAAATGACCATAGGCAGCTGTTTCACGAAAACGGGGTTTCTTTAAATCTAGGTGGGAAATAATTCCCGCAGGTTTAAGAGGAAATAACTCCCTGACAGCTTTTGTCAGGTCATTATCACTTAATTTCCCTGTTCCAAATGTTTTTATATAAAAAGATGTGGGTTCAGCGACACCGATACTGTAGGACAATTGAACCTCACACTTTTCTGCCAGTTCTGCTGCCACAATATTTTTAGAAATATAGCGTGCCATATATGCAGCCGACCGATCTACTTTTGATGCATCTTTTCCAGAAAAAGCACCGCCCCCGTGCGGAGCATAGCCTCCATACGTATCCACAATGATCTTACGACCGGTTAGACCAGTATCCGCTGCAGGACCGCCATAGACGAACCTCCCCGTCCCGTTTACTATGAATGTCTCATCAAAGTCGATTTTTTCTTTTTGCAAGACAGGGCGAATGATGTGTTTTATAACTTCGCCAGATACAAATTCATGTTCTTTCTCTTCCGATCCATGATCTTTTAGCAAATCCAAATGTTGCGTGGCCACCACCACTTTATCCACTTTGGCAGGACCAGAACTATTATATTCTACAGACACTTGGGATTTTCCATCTGGACCTAGCCAGGGTAGGGTACCCTCTTTACGAAGTCCTGCCAAGCGTTCGGTCAGGCGATGTGATAAATGAATCGGCAAGGGCATGAGCTCCTGTGTTTCATTGCAGGCAAAGCCAAACATCAGTCCCTGATCGCCAGCGCCTTGCTCCTCATGTAGTCCTGAGCCTTCATCTACACCCTGTGAAATTTCTGGGCTCTGAGAATCCAAACTGGAGATTACCTTCACATCTTCATCATCCATGCCATAAACAACATCAGTGTATCCGATCTCGGAAAGGGTATTCTTTACAATCTGCTCTACATCAACAAACCCCTGCGTGGTCACCTCACCGGATACAACGATCAATCCTGTGGTCGCCAGAGTTTCACAGGCAACACGAGAATCTTTATCCTGTTCCAGAAGATTATCCAATATAGCATCTGAAATGGCATCACAGACCTTGTCAGGATGGCCCTCTGTAACTGATTCGGATGTGAATAAATATTTACCCATAAAATTCTGTCTATAATTGTAAAGATGAGAGAGGAAATTTACAGTTTTATGTTAAAGCACTACAAGCAACTTGAGATAAATCATTGATCAATGTGCAATCATTTGATCACCTGATACCTAAAGTGAAAACTTATCGTAATCTTGGACCTGCGCTTATGATCGTTTGATCCTCAATATCATATTGTTCAAAATTTTTCTGGAATTTATAGACCAATTGTTTCGCTGTTTCATCATATTCATCTTTACCAGACCATGCGTTCAATGGGTGTAACACATTTTCATCTATTCCATCCAGTGCAGCTGGGATACTCACCCCGAAATAAGGATCATCCGTAAATTTCGATGATTCGATGGTTCCATCCAGGATCAAATGAATAATCTTTCGGGTAATAGGTAAGCTGATCCGCTTTGCTCCAGAGCTAGCGTTAGCGCCAATCCATCCAGTGTTGACCAGATAGCAGGGCACATTATATGTATTCATTTTTTCTCGTAATAATTCAGCATATTTCAACGGATGAAGAGTTAGAAAGGGACCTCCATAGCAAGGAGAGAATGTCGCAGTAGGTTCTGTAACACCTCTTTCCGTACCGGCCACTTTTGCCGTGTAGCCACTGATAAAATGATACATAGCCTGCTCAGGCGACAATTTTGATACAGGTGGTAGAATTCCGTACGCATCACAGGTGAGAAAAATGATAGTACTTGGATGGTCGCCCATACTGTCCCTACCGCTGGCCGCCAGAGAATTCTCAATAAAATGGATGGGATAACAGATTCGAGTATTCTCTGTTTTAGATCGGTCTGTAAAATCAATTACCTTTGTCTCACTATCATAGACCACATTTTCAGCTAAGGCACCGTGGCGAATGGTATTGTAAATCTCTGGTTCGTGCTCAGGGTTAAGGTCAATGGCTTTTGCGTAGCATCCACCTTCAAAATTGAATATACCATTATCTGACCAGCCGTGTTCATCATCACCGATCAATGGTCGCTTGGAGTCAGTACTCAATGTTGTTTTTCCTGTTCCGGATAATCCAAAAAATAATGCTGTGTTTTTCCCATCCGGATCTACGTTTGCGGAACAATGCATGGAGAGCACACCTTTCAGAGGGAGATAATAATGCATGATGGAGAAGATACCTTTTTTCATCTCACCGCCATATTCAGTCCCACCAATTATTGCCAAACGTTTTTCAAGGTTAAAAATGATAAATGTCTCTGAATTCAGTCCATGCTCTTCCCACTTATCATCAAAAACACTGGATGCATTGATTATAGTGAAATCTGGTTCAAAATTGTCCAATTCATTGCCACCAGGGCGAATGAACATATTATTCACAAATATGGACTGCCACGCTTTACGAGCGATGATTCTTACATTGAGTCGATATTCTTTGTCGGCACCGCAAAACCCATCAAACACATAGGCTCCATGACCATCTTCATTCTGCTCATAATGGTGTTTCACTTTTTCATAAAGTTCGTCAAAAACCGCTCCATCCACATGACGGTTAACCGGGCCGATCCATAGATTTTTGTTTGAAAATTCTTCATCAACAAAGAACTTGTCGTTTGGGCTCCTTCCAGTGTATTTACCAGTGTCAACCATAAGCACGCCTTTCATACCTAGCTCGCCTTCACCGTTCTGCACTGCATCATTTATCAGGTCATCTACAGAAAGATTTCTTTTGATTCTTCCGAAATCACCAAAATTCAAATAGTCAAGCATAGATGTTTCTTATTCCCCGTGTGGATGTGCTTGCTTATATATCTTTTTCATTTTTTCTGTTTGTACTTGAGTATAAATCTGAGTTGAACTCAAACTGGAATGTCCTAGTAGTTCTTGCAGAGATCTAATATCGATGGTCTCATCATTCTTTATAATATTAATCATATTTGTTGCCAAAGTATGGCGTAAAGTATGGGGACCTATGGAAGATCCTTCAGTGACTAAATTAATATATTTTGTTACAATTCGTTGAACTGTTCTACTAGATAACCTTTTACCGCTTGAATTTACAAAACATGGTTCATGTTGGTCACACGCTTTTAAATCTATTGGTCTAGACTCAAAGTAATCTTTTAGAGCCTTACCAGCTCTTTCTCCATATGGTACAATACGCTCTCTATTTCCTTTTCCTAAAACTTTTACGATGCCACTGTGATCTGTTTGTTTTCTATCCGTTAAAAAATTCCCCATGTTCAAACTAACAAGTTCACTGAGACGGATCCCACTGCTGTTAAACAATTCTAAAATAGCTCTATCACGCTTTCCTTTTTTAGTATCGGGTGGGCGCTCCATCATTTCTTCTATCAATTGTTCTGATAGAACAACTGGTAGACTTTTTGGTACTTTTGGAGTTTTTACATCTGCAGCTGGGTTCACACTGATAGCATTGGATCTATGCAGATAGTTGAAAAATGATTTGATTGTAGCCAGTCGCCTGGCAACGGTTCGACTGCTGTACCCCTGTTCAAATTCTTTTCCAAGGAAATGACGAATAGTGTGTCTATCCACTTCAGAGACATCCCATTCAGAATTATTGACATATTTAACCATAAATTCATCAAAGCATTTGAGATCATAGGTATAGGATTTGATGGTGTGGCCAGAGTATCCTCTTTCCTTTTTAGCATATTCGATGAATTGTGCAATGTGCTGCATAGATCAACCATATTCTTTGCGCAAATGATCTATCAATTTTTGCATATCATTTGGGACAGTTACTTCAAAAGTTAATTGCTCTTCGCTAGTGGGATGTTTAAACGATAATAGAGAGGCGTGAAGGGCATGCCTACCCAATAATTTATAGCAATGAGTAAGATCTTGCTTCACTTCTGGAAGAAATCCCTTTAATTTATTTTCGTCTCCATGATACTTCAGGTCATGAACAATTGGATGGTTCATTGTTGCCGCATGAACCCGAATCTGGTGGGTGCGACCAGTCTTAGGATAAAATTCTACAATACTCATATATCGAAAAACGTTTAGTACTTTATAGTGGGTTAATGCTGTACGGCCACTCTCATTCACAACATAGGACGTAGGATCTTTTTTGCTTCTTTTTAAAGGTTTATCTATGGCGCTCTCTTTATCATTCCATTCACCCCAAGTGATTCCAATATATACTTTTTCTACAGTTCTATTTTGAAATTGATCTGCTATAAGTGAATGAGCCTTATTTGTTTTAGCCGTTACCATTACTCCAGACGTATCTTGGTCCAAACGATGAACAATCCCCGGGCGGAGTGTTCCATTAATATTAGATAATTCATTGCAATGATGGAGCAGTCCATGGACCAATGTGCCAGTAGATTGTCCTGTTCCCGGATGAACCAGCAGCCCCGGAGGTTTATTGATCACTATAATATCATCATCCTCAAAAATAACATCTAAAGGTATGTTTTGAGGCTCAATAAATATTTGTTCCTCCTGTGGATCTAATTTGTCAACGGAAATGCAATCATTAGGGCGAAGCTTATAGCTAGATCTAGTGATCTCATCGTTCACGCGTACTCCTTCCTGACGAATCAATTTTTGAATCTGCGAACGGGAAAGATCTGGAAATTGGTTGACCAGGTAATGGTCCAATCGAATTTCTTCCTGACCTGTAAAAACCAAATCTATTTTATTCAACGTTATTTGACGGGTGAAGTTTTGGCTGTACATAAAATGAAAAATAAAGGAAAATGATCATCCCGACTGTCACCGAAGAGTCAGCTACATTAAATATATACCAATGATAATCTCCAATCATAATATCAAAAAAGTCCACCACTTTACCAAAAAGTACACGGTCAATCAGGTTCCCTATAGCGCCTGCTAATATTAGAGATAGAGATAATCTCATAAGAAAATGCCCATCTTTTTCTTTCCACAAATACATAAAAATGATCATGGTCAAAATAATGGAAACAGCAGTAAAAATGTAAATACCTCCAGGGAAATTCAGTCCAAATGCCATGCCATCGTTGGTAACGTATGTTAAGTGGAAAAAATTCTGGATGACTGGTACTGAATCGTACAGATCCATGTTGGAGCGAGTGAGTGCCTTGGTGATCTGATCTAAAACCACGATCACTGCACTCACTAGCAAAATTCTCATTTTAGGTTCAGCTTATCTTTTGTTTTACAATCAACACATTTAGTTGCATTAGGGACTTCCAGCATTCGCTCTTCCGGTATGAGCTCACCGCAAAGGTTGCACGCACCAAATTCTTCCTTGTCAATACGTTCAAGAGCCAAGGAAAGATTATTATAATAATCGCTTTCCCTACTCATAAGCATGAAATTCTTTTCCTGCTCGAATGAATCTGACCCTGCATCTGCCATGTGGACACTGTAAACAGAATCCTGGGATAAGCCAGCGCTTGGGTTTCCCGTATCCAAAATGCCGTCTTTGATTTCATCCATATCTTCAGAGATCTGTTCCATGCGTTCCAGAATCTCTTTCCTAAATTTTTTCAGTTTTACTTTAGAATATTTTTTTGCCATTTTCTATCCTTTACTGGTGACTACTCTTGCAATTTTTATGGTAATTGATTGACCATGAATTTCAAATGATGATTCATGCTCACCATCTTCTATTTCAGCTGTCATTTCTACAGTTAATGTTTCATTGTAAAAAAAGTCTTTGTGATCGCTCAACGCTTCTCCCAATGGGCCATCAATCAACCCGCCAATTTTGATACGATCTTCAACGGCAAAATTAGCATCTTTTCGCATAATTTGCACGTTTCGAATGAGGTCTCGCACCATGCCTTCCCGACGGAGTTCTTCTGTAATTTCTGTAGTAAGACCCACAGTAATTCCGCTGTCCATTTCGGCCGTAAATCCTTCTTTGGATTTGGTCGAAATCAAGAATGCCTCTTTGCTTAATTCCACTACTTCCTCATCGGTTAAAGATAAAGTGTAGGAGCCACTATTTTTCAGTGAATTGATCAAATCTTTGACATTTACTGATGAGATAGCCTGGCGTAACTCTTTAATCTGGTCTCCATAATTTTCACCCAAAAAAGGTAGATTTGGTTTGACTTCGTATGTGAGCAGATCTGTTGCCTCTGAGACTCGTTCCAAAGATTTTACATTCAATTCTTCGAGTATAACCTTGCCGTTTTCTTCAATAAAAGAGGCGATATCATCATTTTCCACTGAATAACACAATTTACCCAGTGGCTGACGGATCTTGATATTTGCTTTGTTCCGAGCAGATCTACTTTGCTCTACCACCTTGCGTAATGCATCTACTTTATTCATAAGTGATTCATCAATCTGCGATTTATCTGCCACGGGGAAATCACATAGGTGAATGCTTTCCAGGGAATCACCAATGGAATTACGTACCAGGTTTTGGTAAATATTCTCTGTGACAAAGGGCAAACAGGGTGCCAGGAGTCTAATAGTGGTAAACAGAACCTCATACAGAGTATGGTACGCTGTTAGCTTATCTTCATCATCTTCCGTTTTCCAAAAACGGCGTCTGTTCCGTCGGATGTACCAGTTAGATAGATCATCCAGAAATTTTTCAAACTTGCGCATGAATTTATCCACGCGGAATTCATCGTATGCACTTGTGGCATCCTTGATCAAGGTATGCAATTTCGAAATGATCCATTTATCAAGGATGGTTAGGTCAGCCTCTTTCCAATTTCTGTCTTCAGGAGTGAAACCATCTACTGCTGCGTATGTAGCATAGAATGAATATGAATTCCAAAGCTGGATCAATTTTTTGCGAACCTCATCTGCATGTCCATATCCAAACAATAAGTTACTTTCCACATTCTGGGATGCATACATCCAGCGCATTACGTCTACGCCCATTTTTTCAGCAGCATCATCAAACCAAATTGCATTACCCCAGGATTTATGCATATCTCTTCCTGTTTCATCTTTTACCAGCGCATGACCTAATAATGTTTTAAAAGGAGCTGCCTCTTCCAGTTCGGCTGACATGGCCAATAGCGAATAGAACCAGTTCCTGAATTGACCGGGAAAACATTCGGTCACGAAATCACCGGGAAACCATTCTTTCCAATATTCCTTATTATCGGTATATCCAAGTGTAGAAAAGGGAACAATACCAGCGTCCAGCCATGGGTTACCCACATCTAAGATACGTTCGCCTATTAGACCGGAATCAGGGTGTTTGATCTTGACCTTGTCTATCCATGGACGGTGAGGAGAATTACCTTCAAATTCTTCCCATCCTTCAACAGACAATTCCATCAATTCCTTTTTTGAGCCCACAACATAAAATGAACCATCTTCGAATGTCCATATTGGCAATGCCAGACCCCAAAAACGCTTCTTGGAGATCATCCAATCGCCCATATTATCTAACCATTCATGTTCCCGATCTTGTCCCCATGGGGGTATCCATTCAATATCATCAACTATTTTTTTTATCTTGTCCCGCCAGTCCATATTTATGTACCACTCATCCACAAGGCGAAAAACAAGCTCATCTCCGGATCTCCAGCAGTGGGGATATACGTGGGGATAATCCTCTACGTGAACAAGAAAGCCACGTTTTTTTATATCTGCTATGATTTCATCAGTTGTATTGTGATCTGTGGCAGTTTTGCCTTCAAGCCAGCCAAATTTTTCAATGAATTTGGATTCTTCATTTAGTGGGGCCAGATCTACAAGGCCTAACTTTTTTCCTATACGGTGATCAATGTCACCGCATCCGGGTGCCATGTGAACTATGCCAGTACCTTCTCCACCTACAACGATATCATTACCAATATTGTCCTTGCCTGGATCGATAACCTTATGCTGCGAGACAGCTGTGTGTCCTTCAACTTTCAGATCGTCATCAACAAAGGGAAAACCACCCAATTCATTTTGAGCATCAAGGTGATCAAACGGACCGTGATATTTCAATCCAACCAGGTCACTTCCCTTAACCGTATTTAGGATCTCATAACCACCGTGTTCCTTGAAGATCTGGGCAATGGTTTTTAATTTGGGAACACCGTCAATCCATTGTTTCTTCTCCTTGAATTGTTTTTCCAAACGTTTGTATTCCAGGTTTTCCTCTGCGAAATAATAGATTGAACCATCGGCAGCTTTCAGTTTTACATAATCCAGATTTACATTGACCCCCACAACCACATTAGATGATAATGTCCAGGGTGTGGTGGTCCAGACCAGTAAATATTCATTCTCCCTTTCCTGAATAGGGAACCGCACAAACACAGATTTATGAGCGACAAGTTTTCTACCTTCTACTATCTCCATCTGAGAATAAGAGGTTCCGGACCGACCGCTCCAAGGAACAACATCAGAACCGCGATAGACCTTACCTTCGTTAAATAATTTTTTTAGGAAAGCCCAAATAGTGTAATTATTCTCATCGGACATTGTAAAATAGGAATTTTCCCAATCCATCCAATATCCCAACCGTTTTGATTGTTCTGTCTGCACACCGGAATATTTACGTACCCGTTCCTTGCAAAGGTTCACAAAATTTTCAATACCGTGTTTTTCAACTTCTTTCTTTGTCTTGAAACCCAGTTCCTTTTCCACCTCAACTTCTACCCATAGCCCCTGACAATCAAATCCATTCTGGTAGCGAAGCTCGTGGCCAGTCATGGCCTTGTAGCGGTTATAAATATCTTTTAGTGAACGTCCCCAGGCATGGTGGACACCCATGGGATTGTTGGCAGTGATCGGGCCATCAATAAACGACCATTTTGTTTTCCCCTCATTAGACTTTACCCGTTTTTGGAAAATGTTATTGGTTTCCCAGAAATCAAGCATATCATGTTCGAGAGTTACAAAATCTATTTTTGGGTCTACTTTTTTGATCATGTCGTCGATAAATAGAGGGCGTGAAGTTAGCTCTTTATGTTCATTTCTTAATATAAAAAAAGGGCAATATTGCTATTACCCTTAATTAATTAGAGAAAGAATAATTTACATTTCTAATGTAAGAAAACGAGATGCTTCACCTCTTTTAACTAGAAAAAGAACTGTATTCCCCTTTGCTTCCTTGTTCAGGAGATCAAAAAATGATCTTGTATTTCTTACTTCTTGACGGCCAACTCGAGTTATCACGTCTCCTGTCCGCAAGCCGGATGAGAAAGCGTCACTCCTCCGATCAATTTGTGTAACTATCACCCCTTCGATCTCTTCCATAATTTGAAATTCTCTAAGTAGTCTTGATGATAAATCTTCTACTTTGAAGCCCAATTCATTTTCAACATCCGAATCAACTTTTGCAAGTAAACTTGGGTTCTCTGGTAATTCTTCGAGGGTGATATAATATTTCTTTTTCTTTCCTTCACGGAGTAATTCTACTGTATATCGTTTATCGGGTTTTGAACTGGAAACCACATTTTTCAAGTTGGACGAACTAGTGATATTCTTACTATCAAAAGATGTGATCACATCTCCCACCTCTATTCCTCCTTTTTCCGCTGGACTGTTTCTAACTACTTCACCAATTAATGCTCCATCGCGTGTATCAATTTCCATGGCTCTGGCAGTAGCATCATCTAAGTCTTGAATATAGACGCCCAGCCAGGCACGAATTACACGACCTTCATTTATAAGGTCATTCATTACCTTTTTGGCCATATTGATTGGAATGGCAAACCCGACACCTCTGTTTGACCGTTCAAAACCTCCTGTAGCAATTGCGGTATTTATGCCTATCAATTTTCCATCCAGGCTAACCAATGCGCCACCGCTATTTCCAGGATTAATAGCAGAATCAGTCTGTATAAAATCTTCATAGTTCTCGCCTGAAATAATATTGCTTCGTCCCAATGCACTGATGATTCCTGCAGTTACAGAGTGACTCAAGTTCTCATTAAATGGACTGCCAATTGCCAATACCCACTCACCTACTCTTAGTGCATCTGAATCTCCCAATTCTACTGCATCCAATCGTTTAGCATCGATCTTGATGATGGCCAGGTCAGACTTGGGATCATTCCCAACAATTGTGGCCTCAAATTCTCTTTTATCTATAAGTCTCACAGTGATCTCATCCATATTATCTACCACATGATTATTAGTCAAAATAAATCCTTTTTCTTCATCTACAATCACACCAGAGCCCAAAGCCCGATTTTTGTTATCATATTGAAATAATTCTTCAGGAAAAAGTTGACCAAAAGGATTGTTCTGATGGTAGCGGTCAACATCAATTTCCTTAGTAGCTAAAATAGTTACAACAGATGGATTTACATCCTCTGCCACATCAGCGAAAGCATCACTGAATTGGGTAACGATTGGATTCTGTGACCATCCAAGTGACAGCACAAATATTAAAATGAAAGAAATTCGTTTGATCATAGTTTTCTCCATAAGAACAAATTTATATTACTTGCTTTTAGAATGCAAAAAGAAGAAAATGGTTCCAAATTAAAACGGCCCCTAAACATACTGGGGCCGTTTCTATTTCCAAATTAATTTTGGTTTATTTCACCATTAACATTTTCTTTGTGGATGTAAATGATGGTGATGATAATCGGTAGAAATACACTCCCGTACTTATCATCTCTCCACTCTCATTCATTCCATCCCAGCGAACACTATGAAATCCTGCCTCTAAGGTACCATTGCTCAATCTCCGAACCTCCTGACCCATAATATTATAAATGGTCAGGGTCACATAACTCTCTGTCGGAACATCAAACTGGATCTCTGTCACGGGGTTAAATGGGTTGGGATAATTCTGATGCAGAGCAAATACTGATGGAACAATACTAATATCAATCCGCTTCTCGCCAACTGTTACCGGTAAACTCTCACCAGACATTCCAGCTACCTTTACATCATGCAATACTACTGATGCCTTATCGTTCCTCTCGCCAGTAAAACCATAAGGAAGGCGGACCAGCATACTCTCATCTCGCTCAATTGCAGACCCCTGAGTATTTACAACCACCACAGACAGCTGACCATTCTCTATCCGGTTGGACATGATCATGGTCCCAGCATCGCTAACCGATAACAAAGGTGTTCCAAACTCAAGACTCATGGGAGCGTCCAGTATAAACTGTACTCCTCGGGTCATACCTGAATAATCCATGCTCAATATGACCTCACTGTCTAATCCTGATATATCCATACGTACCGCTTCATCTATGGAAGCTAGCCGATCGCTGGACCTACCAAGAATAAAATCAACGATCAGAACAACATCTGCAATATTGAGTTCACCATCATTGTTTACATCTGCATTTCTAAATTCTGTTTCCGTTGGAATATCTGTTTCCAGAATAAAGTTGACAACGGTCAGTAGATCTGATACATCAACGGCATTATCAAAATCCAGGTCTCCAGGTTTATAAGTAGTAGCGCAAACATCTTCCGTAGCATATGATTCTAATACACCATAACTATCAGTGCTCCATCGGGCGGTTACATTGAAACAATATTCAACATAATTGGAGGGCACAATTATTGTAGCTGTAGTATCATCCGGATCATTATTTGTGATCACAAGAGAATCTCCGCTAGCAGTCACTTGATACACATTGTAACCGATCAGACTATCAGAGACAGATCTGTCTTGCGGGCTAAAGTTTTGGAAGTTAATCCATTGCTCATTCGATTGCAGCTCATTCCTTTCAGCATTATTCAATTTCCATGATGGATCATTTTTTAATTCATCACTAATAAACAATTCTGAGATATCGCTTAGGGTTGATGTAGTCCTAGCATTTCCAGTTAAACGGGTACCACTATTGTCCCCATCATGATCTCCATAACCGCTGGTGATAACTCCGCTAAACTCATCTCCGTCTACTTCCATGTAATATATAGTGGAATAATATGTAAATGTAAAATAAGCATTGTAATCAAATGCAACAGCATCGCAGGAATATGTGCCCATGAGATCAACCGTTTCTGATACTCCATACCAATTCCCTAAAACATCACCATATATTAACAGCTCACCAGAATCTGTAAACTCTACCTCAACACTTCCCGGAGAGCCAGTACAACTCCAGTCAAAATAAAGCATCCAAGTGCCTGTCAGGTCACCAGCTGAAGAAGAACCTGGTTTTGTCCAAATAAGATTAACAGTTGTGTCACCACCCGTAGCAATCAATTCACCAGGAGGAGATATTTTTGGAATTAATGAAAAATTAGCTGTATCTGCGTCTTCCTGAGCTACAACAGTTACATATGCCTCTGCAGTTTCAAAACGATCCCTTTTTACCTGGAATAAATTGGAACCAGGCTCCAGATCCATCAAAGCATATTGACCATCAGCGCCTGTAGTATCTGTTATTTCACCACTTGATACAACAGCACTGTCTAGGGGATTACCATTTGGATCGGTGACCGTTCCAACAATATCTCCAAACAACCAAGTTGGAGTCGCAGAAACATTCACCGTGTCACTTTCATAATTTGGATAATAAGAGGCAGATACACTGAATTCGTATGATGTCCCATTGGTCAAACCAGTGACCATGTAACCAGTCGTTTCTACAGAATCAGCAATTAATGTGCCACCCTGATAAACGTTGTAATGGGTTAGATCGCCAT
This sequence comes from uncultured bacterium, assembly GCA_964510385.1. Lineage (GTDB taxonomy): Bacteria > Fidelibacterota > Marinisomatia > Marinisomatales > TCS55 > UBA2126. Next base: position 14,983 of record CAZECA010000022.1, on the reverse strand, counting down.
CCACTTCCCGTCCACCACCTAAATTTGAAAAAATGGCAAAATCATCAATAAACCACCCTTCATAGGTTACAGAAGCATCACTGCCAAAATCAAAACGGAACATAACAGTTGATGTTGAGTCATAAGGGGCAAGGTCAAACTGGGCAGTATTCCAATTGTTTCCTGTATTGGTTCCAGAATAAGCTTCTTCACTGGGGATACATGAATTTCCGGTATACACTGCATCTTCCGGGTAGGAAACGGTCGGCTGGAGCAACGACCACGTTGATCCATTATCAGTAGAAATTTTTACATTTCCGCCATCATAATAGCTCTCAATATTGTACCAGTGGGATATCTGCAGCATAGGGTTTGCTATTCCATCTAGTGAATAAGCTGGTGATGTTAAAAAAGATGAAGAATTATTGTTGTAAGCACCATTCAAAACGGTACCAAAGCATTCTGATCCACTGGACGCAGTTCCCGGCCCATCAGCAGGAAGACCTCTTTCCCAATCACCGCTGGCTGTGAACCCTCCATCAAAACCTTCAAAGCTTGTATAATATACAAATGTGGATGTATTGGGATCCGTCCAGGAAAGGCCTACTTCTTCATCCAATTCTGTTGCATTTAGATTTGTAACAGGAAGAGCTGTGAAGGCTTCCGGTGTGCCGCAGGCTGTATCGGAGTTTGCTGATTCACCTTCTGAATATTCTGCTCGCACATAATAACAATATTCTATATCATTTGTTAAATTTTCATGAATAAAAAATGTGGTGTCTGATGTGCCAACCAGTGCATTGTCAGCTAAATTATAAACATTATATCCTATAAATGTACCGCATAAAATTTCTACCTCCCTGGAAGAATTTCTTGCTTCCTGGAGTGTTTGGAGATCGGCAAAAAGATCATCGGGAGCCAGACCTGACTTCATCAATTCCAAATCATAATCATTCATGGAATCCTCGGCTACTGAACGGCCGACGGTGGACTCTACAACTGAAATTTCATATGTCCCTGTATTGCCTGCGTACCCATCAGCAATAATATAATATTGGCCTGGCTCTAGAGTCACGCCTACCAATGATGAATACAGGGAACTAAACCCACATGTATAGTCATCGTTATAATCGCCTGTTGACACGGCATCCGTATATGTCAATGAACAATCCGTGCCTTCAAATGTAAATATTTCTAGTTTTGTATCATAATTCGTACCAGAATTACACATTGTGACATCTATCGTAATTGTAGAAGAAACATTCAAAGTATAGGCCACATCTTCTCCATCGCCGAACGTTACATCCCAGTCGTCCCCCATTCCAACATTTGTATTTATTTCACTGAAGGGTAAGGACGATATAACATAATCCCCACAACCGATTCCGCCTTGGCCACCTAATGAGGGCTCTGACCATTCAATTGTGTTTCGTTCCTCACCAGAGTAGACCATCAAATCATGAGGCCTGCAAAGCGTTGGATTACCAATTATAGTGAATGAGACTGTATCTTCAATTACTGGATCAAAACTATAACCATTAGGATCCACTGCTTCCATTTTAAGAAGATAATACCCATCGACTAAATCAAATAATGCTAAATCACTATAACCATATGTATTTTCAAAATGAACTTCATTTAGATAAGATTTTAAGTAGCCATCACAATCAGTACAGCCAGAATCTCCAACACTGAAATAAGTTGCAACATCAAAAGAGACTCTAACAAAATTCGTATCAATAATAGCTCCGGAAGTTGGACTTGTTATGCTGATCACTTCAGCTTGAGAAAACAATGCCCCTGCAAGAGTCAAGTTAAATATTATAATCTTCAGCGATTTCCGTATCATGGAATACTCCTGTTTCAATTCTCGTTATTTCACCATTAACATTTTCTTTGTGGATGTAAATGATGGTGATGATAATCGGTAGAAATACACTCCCGTACTTATCATCTCTCCACTCTCATTCATTCCATCCCAGCGAACACTATGAAATCCTGCCTCTAAGGTACCATTGCTCAATCTCCGAACCTCCTGACCCATAATATTATAAATGGTCAGGGTCACATAACTCTCTGTCGGAACATCAAACTGGATCTCTGTCACGGGGTTAAATGGGTTGGGATAATTCTGATGCAGAGCAAATACTGATGGAACAATACTAATATCAATCCGCTTCTCGCCAACTGTTACCGGTAAACTCTCACCAGACATTCCAGCTACCTTTACATCATGCAATACTACTGATGCCTTATCGTTCCTCTCGCCAGTAAAACCATAAGGAAGGCGGACCAGCATACTCTCATCTCGCTCAATTGCAGACCCCTGAGTATTTACAACCACCACAGACAGCTGACCATTCTCTATCCGGTTGGACATGATCATGGTCCCAGCATCGCTAACCGATAACAAAGGTGTTCCAAACTCAAGACTCATGGGAGCGTCCAGTATAAACTGTACTCCTCGGGTCATACCTGAATAATCCATGCTCAATATGACCTCACTGTCTAATCCTGATATATCCATACGTACCGCTTCATCTATGGAAGCTAAAACCCGTCCGTTGGTACCGTAAATTATATCAATGATCATTACCACATCATTAATCGTAATCTGTCCATCTTCATTAACATCAGCGCCATTGAACTGATCTTCAGATGGCATGGTTACTTCCAATATATAATCAACAACGGTCAATAGATCTGATAGATCTACATCATCATTAAAATCCACATCTCCCAGCTTATAGGGTACAGCACATGCCTCATTGGAAGCTTTTGACTCTAAAATGCCATAAGAATCCGTCACCCATCTGGCTTTAACATAATAACAATATTCTGTATAGTTATCCGGGACCATTATAGTTACAGTAGTGTCTTCTGGACCTGCAGTGGAAGCAACTATAGTATCACCGCTTTCTACAGTTTGATAGATATTGTAACCGATCAGACTGTCTGGCAACGAACGACTTAATTGTGATCCAATGGAAATTGACGGATATGAGATTCTTGAATTGCTTAAATCTATATATTCAGAAAGAATTGTCTCCGGCGTATTTTCTAAATCAAAAGCTAAATTTAATAATGTATTTGAATTTTCATTTGCATTGTCTGCTTGTAAGCTCCGCCCTGTTAATCTTACACCACTATTATCCCCATCATGGCCACCATAACCGCTGGTGATAACTCCGCTAAACTCATCTCCGTCAACTACCATATAATAGATAGTGGAATAATAGTTAAACGTAAAATATGCATTGTAATCAAAATCAATGGCATCACATCCGTACCCACTAGCACTCAATGATGCTGTACCTGTTTCACTGTACCAGTTTCCCATGACCTGATTACCATAAAGAATAAGCTCTCCCGTTTCACTAAACTCTACCTCTACACTTCCAGGTGCGCCATAACAGCCCCAATCAAAGAATAAGGTCCAAGTACCTGTCAAATCACCGGCACTGCCTGATGAATCGGGCATATTCCAAATAAGATCTATTGAATTGTCACCAGCCGAAGCAATTAAATTGTCTGCTCTTAAAAGTGCGGGTGTTAGAACAAAATTTTGAGTAATTGCATTTTCCTGTGCGACAATCGTTATCTCATCTGAATCATCTTCAAAATCAACACGTGACACACTAATAGTATATTCCCCGGGCTCTAAATCTTCAAGTAAGAACACACCATCAGCTCCTGTAATGTCTGACATTGCGCCAATACTGACAATTGCACTATCCAGTAAGTTACCATTGGGGTCAGAGATAGCGCCTGAAACATCACCGTACAACCAGGTAGGGGTAGCGGTTGCTTCTATAGGTGAACTTTCAAAATCAGGATAATACACTGCAGTCACACCCACAGTGTATGCTTGGGCATTTGTCAATCCATCAGCAATATAAGATGTCTCCTGAATAATCGAAGAATTATGAGGAGTTGAACTATTATCTACATAAACATTATAACCCATAAGATCGCCGTCAACTGAATCTCTGGATGTTTCTGAGCCAATGACAATTATGTCATCCACTGAAAAGAACCAGGATTCACCAGATTCGACTTCATAATGGAATTTTAACTTTACATCTGAATTACCTACCACACTATTTAGAGAAACTGAATCTGATAGGACCTGATCGAAGCCACCTGCTGGCGTATCTGCATCATAAGAATTCATAAGTGTCCAGGATGAGCCACCATCTCCCGATATGTACACTAAACCACTGTCTGTTGGATTGAGAGCAAAATCTTGGTAATTAAAGCTGTAATAAACTGTTGCTGAACTATACCCGCTCAAATTAATGCTGGGAGATATCAAGTCTGAATTTGGAAATGTATTCGAATAAGATGTTATAATTGCGAATTCCCCATCATAGTCATCTAATGTATATGAGGAAGGTCCGTCTTCACCTGCTGCCCAGATTATCCCACTACCATTATTATCTGTGACTGTCCACGTAGCAGGTATTCCACTATTAAAGTTTTCATAAAATGTATATTGAGGAACAGATGGATCCGTCCATGAAACAGCAATTTCCTCATCCAACCCAACAGCAGCAATATTGGTAGGTCCTTCAGGGTCAAATGTAACTGGTGTTCCACATTGAGTTCCTGTTGTTGAAGAGGATCCTTCAGAGTAATTAGCAACAACGTAATAACAATATTCCGTTCCGTTGGTCAATCCTTCGTGCAGGTAAAAATTCGTATCAACCGTAGCGATTGTGCTTCCATCAGAAGAATACACTGTAAAATTTTGAAAATCTCCACACCCTTCAATCTCTTCACGCTGAGAAGAATGAGTGGGCTGGTGGACCGTTTCATAATCACCAATACCCGATAAAAATTCAGAAACATCTAGACCATTTCTGACTGTATTTTTATAGGCTGTGATTTCCTCATCGCTGTAAGGGATATCACTTATAGCAGGAGCGTTATATACTCCCTGTCTTCCTCCTGGGGCACTCCAGTGTATCTCCAGGCTGGGGGGGTTGGCCTCATTCCAGCCATCAATATCCAAGTAATATGTGGTGCTACCATCTCGATCTGTACATCCGATAACAAAATAACCCTGTGTAATCGCATTTTCCAGATCATCATTCGCGCCATTCATAAATGTATCAGAATACCAGCCAGTTGTATGAGATGAGGCTTCATTACGATATAGGTATGCTGTTGCAGCATCTGTACCGGAAAGGATTTCAGCGTGCACATCACTGGCCGATGATGTTAGGGGATCGATATTAACAGCAGTCACGCTCCAGTATGGCCAGTTCGTATTACTAACGTAAAAATGAAAAATAATAGAATCTACTTCTACAGATGGATTCATCCCTTGAATATCAAAAATGGCCCAACCGGCTTCCTTACTATCTGCAGGTCCACCATGAGCCATAATTAAACTGTTTTGAATGAAAGAAGAGCCATTCGTACTACCAGTATGATAATCCACTGATTGAGGAGAAGCTGGAAAAGGATTCAAACTGGATAACGCAATGGGAGAGGACCAATTAATGAAATTTCGTGTATCACCTCCAGCAACTGATAAATTTCTAGGAGGACAGAGATTAGGGACGGACACCATATCCACTGAAAAAGTAGCAGAATCATAAACGGCTGGAGAAAAACTGGTCCCAGAAGGATCAAGGGCTTCTACTTCAATAAAATGACTTCCCTCTGATAAACCGCTGACAGTTACTGCAGCATCGGATGTCATCTGACCAGCAGCAGTACCATCCATAGTGATCTGTACATACCCATCACAGTCAGAACAACCTACATCTCCGAGACTGAAGAAATCTGCCACCGTTATCTCCACATCTACAAAATTTGTATCTGCGATCACCCCAGTGACAGGGTAGGATAGTTCGATTACTTCATCGCGATCCTGTGCTGAAATAAAGGAACAAACAAACAATAATGTTGTAATTCCTCTCAATCTACTGGCAAATGACATGCATGCCTCCTCGTAAGGTGAAAAATTCTTTTTGGTTTAATCCCATATATAATTGGAAACGAAATTGACAGCGAATTTACTCACAGAGAATCGAATATCAATTCATTAAAGTCTCTCCTCGATAAAATGTGTTTATAATCACATTTATTTCAAATGAATGATTTTACTAATATAAATGTTATTTTGTGAACTTACTTCCAAAAAATAAATCCCGGTGGTCAAATGTGTTTTCACAGAAAAATATTTTTCCCCCCTATCTATGGTACCTGAAAAAATATCTTCAACTTTTTGACCCAATATATTAATCAATGTAATACTAATTAATTCCGTTTTTTCCACACTCAATGAAAATGAGAATTGATCATTGAATGGATTAGGATATGGATGACTGATGGAAAATGTACTGGGTCTAATTTCATTACCAATACCTGCGGCTGTGGAATCATATCGAAAATACTGGAGCCCACCGGCTTGCGTACCAAATATTAGATCAGGCTCACTATCTTCATCCCAATAGATAGCAGCAGGTGACAGGTTTGTACCTATGTATGGGATGTCCGTTCTCAATTCAGCTATCAGTTCCTGAGTGTCCATATATGTGATCTCATAAAGCTCTCCCGCTTTATTTCCAGCCAAAATATGACCATTTTCCAATACATTCGGAGAAGCATTGTCACCAATATCAATATTCAAAGATGAAAGAGAATCCAATACAGTTGTACTAGATGATCCATGATTCCAAAAAACAAAAACAACTCCATTCTTATCTCCCACGACCAGATCATCATCCCCATCCTGATCCACATCTCCAAATGATGGTGTAGATCGACCACTTAAATCTATATTTAAAAAATCAGGTTCTGGCCCCCAATAAATACAATAATCTGGATAGTCTCTTTCCTGATCTTTCTTGACAATTGTTCCATTGAATTCCCCTATAAACAAATCATTTGCCCCGTCATTTGATAGGTCAAAAAATGCAGGAGACAGATTTGAACCTATTTCACCATATTGTCCTGAAGAATTCATATGTAATGTAAAATCAGCATTACTTCCATTTTCGTATAGAGTATAAATGCTACCATTATAATTCGGATTGGCGCTATCCTGTTCAGTGCCCACCCAAATTTGTAGATCTCCAGAACTGCATTGTTCTGATATGGCTGGATGAGTTCCTGAAATAAGATCTAATCCCGGCAGTAAACGTGAGGTCATCATTTCAAAATTGGAGTTCTCTGCTGATCCACTATTTCTAAAATAGTAGAGATTGTCCAAATATTCCGTACCATATGCACCAGACAAAACACCTACAACCATATCGCCATCACCATCACTATCAAAATCAGCAATTCTGGCAATATTATGACCTGTAGTTGCAAACTCCGTTCCTTGAGGAAATGCCGTTTCCATCAATGTTTGATCAAAATCAGGCACTTCATCAGTTCCGTAATTTTCCAAATAAAATAGGCCCGGCTGATAAAAGTCACCCCAGATTAGGTCCAGGTCATTGTCATTATCCATATCGTAGAATTCCACTGCATTGGCACCATGGCGGCCCGGTGTCCAAACGATCTGGATGTCTTCAAAGACACTGGTTAGCAATTCAAATTGAGGTAATCCCGCAACATTGTCATGGCCCTTGTAGTAAGCAAGGCGTCCGGATATGTCCCCTATGAAATAATCTATGATATTATCATTATCAATATCAGCTAATGCTGGGATCACTATCTGCCCACCATATACAGGAAAGTTTTCTATATCCAAGAGCTCATCTGTCACTAACGTTAGATCACCATCACTGTTTGACCAAAAACTCACACCATCAGAATTAGGAGTGTGACTCAATAGGTCATAATCACCATCACCATCAAAATCGTGAAAGGCATACCAGGTTCCCACATTGATATTCTGGAATGTTTTAGTAACAAATGTGAATTGAGGGATTTCGCTATCCCCCCAATCAGCTTTACCCTCCCAATATTGTAAATATCCATCCCGATCATTTATAAAACAATCCAAAACACCATCTTCATTCCAATCGATAAAATGGGGATCCGGCTGGTTAAGCCCGCCTGTAAATGGCTGATCTATTTCCTCATTATCTACAAAGACTGGAAAGGGACTTACATCACGCACATATCCCTGTGAAAAAACAACAGTAGTGAATAATCCGAAAAAAACTGACTTTTTCATTGTACTATTACAATATAATTAAATTCATCAACCTCGAAAATTTTCAGTCTGTCTGCTTCTTCACTTAACCCCAAATATCGAAGGTAGAATGGTGGAAATGATCGAAACCTCAACCGTGTACTGATTTCCAATTCTCCAGTTTGACCAAGTGGAAGATCAAATGAATAATTAACCTTTCTGGATCCACTGACAGGCAAAGTATAATCACTCATACTGACCATATCTTCCACACCAACATGCAATAATCCAGAATCTCCATCTGCATTATAGAGCACAGTATTAAACACCTGTAAATATGGGTCTATCGTTCTCTCTGGATCGATGTAAAAATCAGAAATATCATCATTGTCATTCAAATGTCCAGATGCAAATATTGTATCCATTTCCATTATTGCGGTCAACTCAATCCAAAGTTGTCGTGAAAATGTGGTTCCGGAAGGAAAATTATGTCCGGAATTGTTGCTTACAATCAGTTCAAACTCAAGTGTGGATCCGTTTCCTAACGTATCCGGAATAGGCTCAAAAAAATGTACCTCTGCCGATTCAAATAATAAATCTTCAATTGCCGATACCAAACCAAAGTTTGGTACGCTGGTATTCAACTGGGTATCTATCCCGGGGAAAAAATGACGGTGGATATTATCTCTATAGGGGCCCCCTTTGGCAGCTTGGCCTTCGTATGTAGGCATGTGACAGGTCTGGCATTCAGATCCCATTGCCTCAAAAGCACTTCCCTCCCACTCAAATTGTGTAACTTCTGCATTAACCCCATCCACGGTTAGATTATGACAATTCTGGCAAAATTCAGATTTATCATAGCCGGCATGATATTCAGATGAGTGGTATTCATTTTCCTGGGGATCTGAAATAATGCCGTACCGTGTTCCATCAGAATACATTTTAAAATTAACCGTTTCGAAATTCTGTTCATCTTTTTGAATGTCTGTTGGTTCAGGTAAGTGTGTTACCATGTGGCACACATCGCACGTAACTCCTTCCTGGATCTGTTTTGGAAGTTCATTCAGATCAGATAATGAAAAATTCTCATGATCAGTGATCGCGTTGGTCAACGCAGCAATTGGACTGTGGCATTGAACACAAAAATCTCCCAGTTCTATCCCGACTGCTTTATGAACCACCTGTTCGTGCTGTTGCAACTTGATCCAGACTGGGTCCTCCATTGAGTATGAATGCATGGACGCTGACCATTCATCATAGTGATTAGGGTGACATTCCTTGCAATCTTCAGCAGAGCTAAAATCATCTACCGCAAAGGTTGATTGAATTGGACGGACAGGTAGCGGGTCATTCTTTCCCTGGTCATCACAGCCAACCCATAAAAAGGTTGACAGGAAGAAAATTCCAAGAAAATTTTTATTGGACGATCGCCACTCCAGTAGGCATGGAATCTTCTCCATCCAATTCGATTGAGTGCAATTGAGTATTTGTTTCTGTATCAAAAACATAAGCATTTCCGCTTCCTGCAGAAGTTACAACTAAATGGTCTTCATTACCGCTTAACGCGCACCCGTGCATCATGGTCATATTGGCAAAGGTAAAGGTTGCGGATTCTCCAGAATCCAGATCGATCACTGAATATGAACTGCCCATGCGGTTGGTAACATACAGTTTACTGTTATCACTCGAAACCTGCAAATGCCATGGCATCATGCCAGTCATATAGTTATCCATGAATTCTCCAGTTGATGTACTGAAAGCTCTAACTTCCATACGGTTTGAACAGGAAATGAATAACGTTGAATTATCATGGCTCAACTCCAGTTCCAAGGCATTGTAGTACCCATCATTGATCTCATAAGATGAAGGCACATCATCTCCAATGGGATAATTTTGCGGTTGATAATTGGATTCACCAAATCGGTCAGTCTCAATTTGAAAAAAATGGGATGCCTGGTTGCTTGCCACCCACAATGTCTTACCATCAGAGCTTAATGCAATCCCATGAGGAGAATCAGCTCCAACATCAACTGTGCCTACAATGGCCATAGATTGAGCATCGATCTTGTGAATCAGCTGAGAAGCAGTACTCATTCCCATCATGGGCATAAAACGAGAAATGTATAAATATTCATTCAGTTCATCAATCTCCATTAACGCTGGCATATTGCCAACATGGACTGAATCAATGAGTTCATTTGTGGTTAGGTCAAATTTTAGAATATGTCCACTGGAGATGAGAGTACAGTACCAATGATTGTTGGTCTCATCGATGACAATATAATGGGGCATGTCAGATGTATTTGTCAGATCCGCATCTATCGTTTCCAATAATACACCTTCATTGATGTCCACGACTGCGATCTTGTCGGACCCTTGGAGAGTAATGTACGCTTTTTGAACTTCAGATGGATTTCGTTCATCACACCCTGTCAAAATCAAGATCCCAAGCAATATTGTTTTTTTTATCAAATTCCTCTTGAAAAACTGAATAGCCATTTGTCCTTCTGTATACGTATACCTTCTTGTAAATCACTCACATCTTTCACTAAAATGGGTATATCAAAACGAATATACATCCGTTTCCCCAGTAAAGATGGTGCCATCCGCAAACCAATTCCGGCATTAAATAAATAGTCTCCGTTAAAACCTTTATCTCCCTGTATGTACTTGCTACCCCAGATCCAGCCATCATCAATAAATATTGCTAATTCCAGATTCAGTTTTTTGATATCAGGTTTGTAAAATCCTTCAAAGGAATTAGTCAAGACCGATTCTGCTCCGGCCAGTCCTTCCCCTGTGTACCCGCGTAAATTGGCATCGCCGGCTAAATGGAAATGATTCCTCAAATTACTGTTTCCATAAAAGGATGACTCATCTCGCAGGTATGTTTTGGAGTACAGATCACCTGACCCGGCTCCTTCAATGGTATAGCGCTCCTGTGCCGGCACACCATTTTCACTGATCATATGTCCTGCAATACTACGATTACGAAGGCCAAACTTACCTTGACCCATGTCAAAGGTTAAGGTGGCATTAAATCGGGTAAATGACCAATCAGATACAGATCCTGGAGTAGTTGCAACACTCAAGTCCACGTTCACCATTTCCTGAACAGAAAAATTGTATGATCCATAGAATACACTTACTTGGCCTAGATCATACAAATTTGTAAATAAAGTGTCTTTGGCATATGTAACATAAAACCCAACGGATGCATGGTTACTCATAAAGTCAGCAAAAGCTTCATTCAATGATTTTTGGAGTTCCAATCCGTATCCATTGACACCACCCAGATCATAGGCATGGAAAACCCGTGAAATTCCGGAATAGGAATGGACAGGCCGTTTCATTCTTCTAAAAGACCAATATACATTTTGAGAATCAAGCCCATAATTCAAATTCAGATCAATAGATTCCCAATGTCCGTATTTTCGCTTAAGTGCTATTCCCGGTGTATAGCCATCCTGTTCATGATAGCTCAATGCGGGGATCCATTGTACGTAAAATAAATTTCTGGGGTTGTAATTGGTATTGATCCAGTTGAACTGCCATTCCATTGGCATCCGGCCGGAAAAATTATTTCGAAAGTCTACATCCATCGTTTGCGCATCCGGATCAAGAGCTACAGACTTTGCTTCTTTATCTATATTAAATGTGAATGTATCCTGTTTTCTCCACTTATGATTTTTCCACCAAAGTCGTTCCCTGCTGCCATCCACAAAAGTGATCTCCACTAATTGAGGCATTTCCCGTGTCCCATGCTTAACAATATCTATTTCCACTTTCCACGTACCATCATCATTTTGTGACTGTTGCCATTTTTTAATGCCATAATCCAATATTCGAACATTATGGAGCCAGGGGTTGAAAAACCAGTCAAGGTCCTCGCCTGTCACATCTTCCATGGCTGTAACAAAGCGTTCTTCATTGACGTGCTTCAAAAGCCAGCGATCGTAATACTCCTGCATGCCTCCATAAAATAATGAATCTCCCAATACATGCTTTAGTTCAGCCAGCATGAGACCTGGTTTTGTATAGGCATTGTAACGGTAGGAACCGCCATTATTGAACATGTATGAATTCCGGCTGATGGGTTCATCGTTTCCACTGAATTGAAATCGAATGGTGGACCATTGTGAACGGCCAAGTAAAGAGGTGAATTTCCCATGTGTTTTTACAAATTCATCGTAACGTTTTGATTCTTTCAGGTCAAACCCCTGTGGTCCATACCGATCAACCATGTATTGACCAGTTTGAAAGGTGGTAAATCCTTCATCAAGCCAAGATTCTGCAACCTCATCATTCCCTAGAATACCATAGAACCAAATATGGCCAATCTCATGGAGGATCAAGCTCTCACTTTCACTGCCATTCATGACCAGCATGGGATATTCCATTCCGCCGCCTTTTAAGCGGTCAGTGGTGGTTACCTGCGGGTAGGGATAGATCCCATACAGAGTGCTCAACCATTCCAATGCTCGCTCGGATCGTGCGACTACTTTCCTAGTCCATTTTTCTCCATTCTCCTGGTTGAATAAAACATGGACATCAATGCCATTCCAGGATCCCGATTCATACAAGAAATTGGGTGACGTTATCCATGCAAAGTCGTGAACCTGTTCAGCATGAAATGTAACGGTTCTGCGGGAAGAGGAATCAACCGCTGCTTTGTTTTCGTTAAACTCATCCAGCCATTCTTTAAAATCTCTTTTAGTATCCACTGTCACTTCAGCCCATCCAGGGTCTCCTGAGGTCACTACTCCAGACGCACCAACAATATACCAGCCCGGTACATCCATGGTCACATCAAAGGTCCCGAATTCACCATAAAATTCGCCCTCCGCATGAAAGGGAATATTGTGCCATCCGTTTTCATCATAGACCACCATTTTTGGGTACCATTGAGCAAAGTTATATTGATCATCCACACGGCCGGCTCGTTCTACCTGTTCACCGACATGATGGATCCAGTTAAAATCCATGGTCAAGGATTCACCTGGTTTTAAGGGTTTGGATAGATCAGCCGAAAGGATAGTATCAACAATTTTGAATGTATCAGCAATTACTTTTCCATTCATTGAAATCGAAAATTGACTCACATCCACCCTGCTGAAATAGGAATCCATACCCCTGATAAAATTGGCCGCCCGACCCATTCGGCCAAATTTCTGCAGATATTCGCGGTGCTTTACAGACCCTTCTTGGAAGGCATTAGGCAGTAAATGGAGATACATATTATACAGATCATCCGGTGAATTATTGGTGTATACGATCTTGGAATGTCCTCCAACTGTATGGTCTTCAATATCCAGTGTTACATCCATGGTATAGTGAACAAATTGCTGAAAATAGTCTTCTTCAGCAGAAATAATTGAAATAAGAATGAGCAGTGAGATCGCCCACTTTAACGTTTGGTTCATTTTTCTTTCTTGGCCTAGAGGTACGGTTTAATCTCGTTATATAAGAAACTTTCTGACCGGGGTCCGAGGTATCGTTTAACTATATAACCGTTACGGTCAATGAGAAAAGTAGTTGGGTATCCCACAATTTGTTCTTTTGTTGCATGACTGATATCACGCTGGAATTTAAATGTTTCAAAGTTCTTCAAATCAACCAACACTTTGTAATCCATTTTCCATTGTTCTGCGAATTTATGTATATAATCAATCGATTCACCACGCCGTATAGTAATGCCGACGATCTCCAAACCATCTTTATTATATTTTTCATGTAGCTCATTGTGGTGAGGGATCTCTACTCTGCAGGGTCCGCACCATGTCCCCCAAAAATTCAATAAAACCACTTTACCTTTAAGATCATCTAGTGTAACAATTTGACCTGTAGTGGTCGCCAATTTAAATCCTGGGACCTTTACAGCGTTGGAGGGCAATTGTGGTTGTGGATGGAACTGCTTTTGCGCAACTAGTTTTGATGGCGCTTCTGCCTGCTCACCTGATTCGCAGCCAAATGCTGCGATCAGCATCAAAGTTAAAAGAAAATGTTTTATCAATTCAATAATCCTTTATCCAAAAAATTCAAGAATTCATCCAAGTTCCGCGTCATACCAGGGAATTTTGCAATAACATCATCTTCCGGGCTTAGGATCACATAGTATGGCAATGCGGCTGTACCAAATCTGTCGACCTCGTATTGTTGCTTCTCCCGGTAATTATTGCCGCCATCCGTGTATAAACGAACCAATACCATTTCCTCAAATCGTTTTTTCACTTTATCTTTCGTAAAGATGTTCGATTCCATCCAGCGGCAATTGGTACAGGTATATCCGGTGAAATCCACAAAAATATTCTTTCCGGAGATATTCGCTTCCACAAAGGCATCATCCAATTCAGTATACCATTTAAATTCTTCGCCCCCGTTCACATCAGATATCATACCCACTTCTTCCGTCAATTTTGGAGGAAGATAGGAGTATATCAAACCATGAATCGGTCGTCCAAAAAGTCCTGTGCTTAAATAAAGGGCAAAGGTTAAAAAGAAAATGCTCAACATCATCCTTGGCACACTTACCGTATCCATTTTTGAATCATGAGGTAATTGGATCTTGCCCAGTAAATAAAACCCGGTGAAGAACATGAGAATTGCCCAGATGGCAAGAACAGATGAGTGGGTAAAAATTTGCCAGTTCCACACCAGATCTGAATTACTGAAAAATTTAAATGCTGCTGCCATTTCCAAAAAACCCAGTACCACTTTTACCGAATTCAGCCAACCACCAGATTTTGGCATCCGAGCCAAATATTGCGGGAATAGTGCCAGAAAGAAGAAAGGCAGAGCAAATGCAGCGCTAAAAATAATCATACCCAGCATGGGCCAGAACCATTGACCCTGGGCTGCTGCCACCAATAAGAGTCCCACAAATTGAACTGTGCATGTAAATGA
>CAZECA010000021.1:0-31139 GCA_964510385.1 uncultured bacterium | reverse complement strand
CGGATTGATTCTATTACGCCGAATTCGTGATGAAGCCCATCGATTTGCTATTAAATTTCCGCGTAGTAAGCGGATACAATCTTTGGAGTCAGTTTATAATGGTATAAATGGAATGGGGCCCAAGCGAGTAAAAACATTACTTTCATCTTTTGAATCAGCTGATTTAATAGCCAGATCTGATCACAAATTGATTCATGATAAAACAGGTATTCCAGAAAAGATTGTAAAAGAAATTATAATAAAAGCCAAAAAAATCACTCATTAGATTGACCTGTTCATTGAGTATAAGTGTTTTTTTGAACGTTCTTTGAATGAGCGCTGGATCACATAGATTATTTAATCGTAAAGCGTAAATTATCAACTGAAATGAAAATATTTTTAATCACACTTGCATTGTTATCAGTCATATTCCCTCAAGATTACGACAATAAATATATCCTGGTAAAATTGGATGAAGATGTTTCCAGAGATGATTTTACTGCGACATTGGATCCAGCAAAATATCAATTGGCAGATCTCATCGTAAAGCGATTAAGAATATATAAAATACGTATTGTTAATAATGTTATCACTGCACCCATGGCGGTTGAAGAATTACGTAACGATCCCTGGGTGAACAAAGCCCAACTAGATCATAAGGTAACCCAGAGACAGTTGTTCCCTGATGATAATGAGTTTTCTGATCAATGGGACAAGCACAATACAGGCCAAAATGGGGGCACGGTGGATGCGGATATAGACGCTCCGGAGGCATGGGGCATTACGACCGGAGGTGTCAATGCTCACGGAGATTCGATAGTAGTTGCTGTTGTTGATGGAGGAATGATGTTGACCCATCCTGACCTCGTACCAAATCTTTGGACCAATCATAATGAGATTCCTGGAAATAATATCGATGATGATGGAAATGGATATGTAGATGATATCCATGGTTGGGATGCGTATTCCAGTGATGGTACTGTTCCCAGTGATGGACATGGGACTCATGTGGGGGGTATTATTGGTGCAAAAGGAAACAATGGTAGTCAAACTGCAGGTGTCAATTGGGATGTCAAAATAATGGCTATTGCGGGTTCTTCAGGTAACACATCTACAGTACTTGAAGCTTATGGCTATGCTTTAGATCAAAGAGCTTTGTATGACTCTACCAACGGAGCATTAGGAGCCTATGTTATCTCAACCAACAGTAGTTTTGGAATTGATTTTGCCGATTGTTCTTCTGGAAGTTATCCTTTGTGGGATGACATGTATGATGCTTTGGGCGAATATGGAATCTTAAACGCTGCAGCTACGATGAACAATAACTCAAATGTTGATAATACTGGTGACGTTCCCACAGGCTGTTCCAGTGATTATATGGTTGCTGTAACAAATACAACTCGTACAGATGCTAAAAATTCAGGTGCAGCGTACGGAGCAACTATGATCGATTTAGGTGCGCCAGGGACTAGTGTGCTCTCATCTTATACAGGTGGGGGAACGATAACGCTAACAGGGACATCTATGGCGACGCCTCAAGTGTCGGGAGCAGTGGGGCTTATGCATTCGGCCATGACACCGGGATTTGTTAATCATTTCAAAAATAATGGTGAAGAGGGCGGACTTATACTGAAACAATTTCTGTTGGATGGTTCAGATCCATTAGCATCTCTGGATGGTATAACAGTAAGTGGTGGAAGACTAAATCTTTTTAACTCTGTTCTATTAACCAGCGAACATTTGGGTTCTGATTCTCTGGATCCTAGCGGGGTCACAAATTTATACGCAGATACAACGGAATGGTATGAAGTAACACTGACATGGGATGATCCCACCACACTATCTGGTGGCGACCCTATTTCCGATTTTGTTATCGATATTCATCGTGATGGATTATTTCATACATCAATCCCTTCGGGGCTTGAATCATTCACAGATATGGGTTTGTTGAGTTATACTCAATATCAATATTCACTCATCACACGTTTGTCGGAGAATGATTCCACATCAGCACCAGTAAATATTTCCGTGATCCCAGCTGGTGGTAATTGCCAAGTGGGTGATGTAAATATAGATAATATCATCAATATACTGGATGTGATCAATATTCTGTATTTTGTATTAGAATATCAGATACCTAATGAAGCGGATTATTGCACCGCAGATGTTGATTATGATAATGTGATAGGTATCACTGACGTATTGGCATTGGTGGATTTAATTTTAACCAGACCTTAAAGATATAAATTTTAAGGTTATCAGTTGAACCAAAAGCCCTGGCAGTTTCTGCTGGGGCTTTTTTCATTGATACAATTAAGAACCGCTAATATTATTTTTGTGCAAGAGTTGTTCTATCTTTTCGATCATGCTGTTGAATTCTTTTTCTTCGAAAAGTCTCGTAAGAAAAACAATTTTGCCATTTCTATCTAATACAATATTTCGAGTTACTCCGGCATCATTTTTGGCAAATAATTGAAATATTTTAGAACCAGGATCCAGAGCAATAGGGTATGTTACTTTCATTTCATCGATAAACTGTTTTACTATATCTATTGGTTCATCCTTATCAATACCAATCAGTATGAAATCTTTATCTTTAAAAGGTAGCCAAACATCTTTTTCCAGGTGCGGCATTTCCAGCCGACATACAGAACACCAGCTTGCAGTGAACTGGAGGACAACAACTTTACCTTTTAGATCCTTTTTGGAAAGTGTTGAGCCATCTATCATTTGTAAAGTGAAATCCGGAGAATCCTCACCTACGTTTACAATATATCCCCGGTCTACCTGTTCATCGCTATGTAAAAATGTTAATGAAAGTATCAGGAGGAAAATTAATCTCATTCTAAGAATCCATTCTCCTTCATCCAATCATCTGATAAAAATTTGGATAAATAGTTCCGAACCCCATCGGGTAGAATGACAAGGCATTTTTGTCCGGACTTTAATTCAGACGCTTTCTCAATAGCGGCCACCATTACTGTACCACTTGAACCACCACAAAGCAGTCCTTCTTCCTTAATAAGACGCCTTGCCATGAGAAATGAATCTTTATCATTTACTTTAACATATTCATCCACAAGGTTGTTATCCAGTACATCTGGGAAGAAATCGTAACCAATACCTTCCACATGATAGGAATGTATATCATCCCCACCTCCAAGTATAGAGCCAAATGGATCGGCCCCCACAATCGTTATTGAGGGGATTTTTTCTTTAAGCTTTTTTGCGACACCTGTAATGGTTCCACCTGTCCCGACACCCATGACACACATATCCAGATCTGTACCAAATTCAGCCAGTATTTCCTCTGCTGTGAATTCATAATGAGCATTGGGGTTGTTTTGATTGGAATATTGGTCCAATATATGTGAATTGGGTATCTCCGCATTCAATTTTTTGGCTACACCGATATGACTATCTGGATCATCCCAAGATGCTTCGGTAGGTGTTCGAACAATTTCTGCTCCCAGAGCTTCGAGAACCACCTGTTTCTCCATACTCATTTTTTCCGGCATAACGATGATGCACTTGTATCCTTTAACAGCTGCTGTCAGGGTAAGACCTATCCCTGTATTTCCCGAAGTTGGTTCAATGAGCGTGTCTCCCGGTTTAATTCGGCCTGATTTTTCGGCTTCCTCAATCATCCGTTTACCGATCCTATCTTTCACAGAACCGCCAGCATTAAGATATTCACATTTAACAAAGAGTTCACATGACAGATCACTGTTAAGACGATTTACTTTTACAATGGGTGTCTTGCCAATGGCCGATAAAATATTTTCCAATATCATGGGAGTCCTTTTAATAAATAGAACGAAATACTAAATTGTTTGCCTAAAAATATAATGTTATTGTTATAGAGAAATTGCATGAATCTTTTAAAAAATAAAGTATGTATAATTACCGGAGGCGGTCGTGGTATCGGAAAATCCACAGCAGAAACATTTCTTGAGCAAGGTGCAAGAGTGATCATTGCCGAGTTTGATAATGAAACTGGGCAGGAAACTGAAAATGAACTGGGAGACCAATGCTCCTTTATTCAAGCTGACGTGAGCGATCTAAATAGCGTTAAAGAATTAATGAATGCTGTAAAAGATGAATATGGAAGGATAGATGTATTGGTGAACAACGCTGGAATACTTATGGATCAAACGTTAGAAAAAATGGATGAAGAGCAGTTTGACAAAGTGATAAAGGTGAACCTTCGAGGCGTATTTTTATGTACCAAATATGCAGCCGAGGTCATGCGTGAGCAGGGTAGTGGTGTTATTTTGAATGCCTCTTCTGTTGTAGGCCGTTATGGAAATTTTGGCCAGTCCAATTATGTTGCAGCGAAAGCTGGGTTAGAGGGTATGACCAAGGTCTGGGCACGGGAACTGGGTAAACACGGAATCCGGGTGAATGCGGTCGCTCCTGGTTTTATTGAGACGAGTATGACTGCTAAGATGCCTGAAAAGATTATTAAACTAATGGGGGATAAGGTGCCACTAAAAAAATGGGGTCAACCGGAGAATGTGGCAGATCTGTATTGTTTTTTGGCTAGCGATGAGGCCAGCTATATCAGCGGTACCGTTTTACCTGTGGATGGCGGTGTGGTCGTATAAAGCAAAATTCATTTATAAAAAAACCCTCATGTTGTCATGAGGGTTTTTTTGTGTTCAAGAAATGAATTCAGTTTATGAGATATTGATCTCATATCCTTTAGACTTCACTTCTTCTGCCTTGGGCACCTCTACTGAAAGTATTCCATTTTTAAAACTGGCAGTTATTTTTTCTTCCAGAACTGTATCAGGCAGGTGGAATGAGCGCTGAAAACTACCGTAACCTCTTTCACGGCGGTGGAATGAGCTATTCTCTTCCTTATCATCATAGTTGCGTTCACCGCTGATCTCCAGCGTTCCGTCATTCACATTAACTTTAACTTCTTTCTTTTTCAATCCAGGAAGGTCCGCAGTTATTGTATATGCCTTGTCTGATTCCCGAATATCCACAGATGGTGTCCATGAATTCTGTGGATTAGTAGAAAAATTCAATCCATCGTTAAAGAATTCATCGAGCATTCTGTCAAATCCAGTTAATTGGGTTTTATTTGGGTTCCATTTTACTAGTGTCATAATTGACTCCTTATTTTTAGTTTAAAAATTTCAATTCTTATATTACAATTGATGTGCCAAAAGTCATTTATTGACAATAAATGATAAATAAATGACTTTCTGTCATATGTTGATGGAACATATGTCACACCAGTCTGTAAATATTGCAGAAATGAAATGGAATGCTATCAATGAATGGAATAAAATTGTAATTTTATATTTGAATTATTTACGTATTGTGAACTGATGAGCAAATTGGCATTATTTGGTGGTCAACCAGTCCGCAGAGATCCCTTTCCGGTTTGGCCTCGAACTACAAGTGAATTAAACGAGAGTGTATTGAACGTTCTTAATAATGAGAATTGGGGCGTGGGCAGTGATGTTATAACCCTTTTCGAAGAAAAGTTCGCAGACTACCATGATGCACATTATTGTATCAGTACCAGTTCCGGGACTACAGCACTTTGGGTTGCATTGAAAGCGGCCGGGGTGAAAGCAGGAGACGAGGTGATCATACCTGCATATACATTCATAGCAACCGCATCTGCAGTTCTCATGGCGAATGCGGTACCCGTTTTTGTAGATATTGACCCCGATACTTTTAACATGGACCCTGATACACTGGGATCAGCTATCTCTGGTAAATCCAAGGTGATCATGCCAGTGCATATTGCCGGTAATCCAGTAGATTTAAGTAGGGTTGTGGATTTTGCAGAAAAACATGGGCTTAAGATTATAGAAGATGCTGCCCAGGCTCACGGTGCAGAATGGAATGGCAAGAAAGTAGGTGCTTTGGGATTAGGCGGCATTTTCAGCTTCCAGACATCTAAGAATATGACCGCTGGTGAGGGTGGCGCAATCATCTCAAATAATGAATCGTTCAAGGAAGCCTGTTTTTCCTATCATAATTGTGGAAGGGTCCGGGATGGGGAATGGTATGAGCATCAACATTTAGGCGGAAACTTTCGTCTCAATGCCTTAGCTGCATCTATGCTCCTGCCTCAATTAGAGACCATTGATGATGATATGACTCTAAGAGATAGGAACAAAAAGATACTGGATGATGGATTGTCAACCATCCACGGGATTGAGTTACTTGGTTCTTACAAGGAGGCTACACGTTCCGCCAATCATTTATATATCGTAAAGTATAAGAAAGAAGCCTTTAATGGTATCCACAGGGATCAGTTTTTTAAAGCTATGCGGGCAGAGGGAGTATACACATATGCGGGCTACACACCTTTGTATCGAGAAAAATTATTTGTGACTGATCCGGATGAGTACCCTTGGTTAAATAACCAAGATTATAGATCATTGAGTTTGCCAGTTACTGAACAAATGTGTGATGAGGAAGCGGTATGGTTAAAACAGAATCACCTTTTGGGGAATGAGAACGATATTAATGATATTGTTAATGCATTTGAGAAAGTGACGGATGCATTGAGAAAAACACCCGAAATATTTCGTTGACCTGTGCCCGAGACTGGAGTCGAACCAGCACGTCATCTCTGACACACGGACCTGAACCGTGCGCGTCTACCAATTCCGCCACCCGGGCATATTAAAAGCGGCGAATTTTAATGGATAAAGCGAACTTTTTGCAAGGTTTAAACCTTGTAACACCATAGCATAATTTCCTATTTTATCCGACGATTTTATCACATGGATACCAAAGTTGTAGCACGAAACAAGAAAGCCTTTCACGATTTTCATATTTTTGATCGCTACAAAGCTGGTATAGAGCTTATAGGTAGTGAGGTCAAAAGCTTGAGAGAAGGAAAAGCAAATTTGAAAGAATCATACGTCACGGTTCGCAATGGTGAAGCCTTTTTGAGTGGAATGCATATAGCTCCATATTCACATACTGGAACTGACGGGCACGATCCATTGAGAAAAAGACGGTTACTTCTGCACAAGAGAGAAATACGAAAGCTACATCAGAGTACTGCTGAAAAAGGGCACACGATTGTTCCCTTGGAATTATATTTTGATAAAAAAGGAAGAGCAAAGACAGAGATCGCTGTGGTCAAGGGGAAGAGGCAATACGATAAGCGCGAAACGATCAAAGCCAAGGATATTAAACGCGACACTGATCGTGAAATGAGTCGCAGAAGGTGAGCTTTTTACCTTTAGAAGAACAATTATCCCTTATCCGACGTGGAGCCGAAGAGATCATTCCAGAAGATGAACTTGTTAAAAAGTTGGAACGATCCATAAAAGATGATACCCCACTTACAATTAAGCTTGGGTGTGACCCTAGCCGCCCTGACTTACATATTGGCCATGGAGTTGTGCTACGAAAAATGCGTCATTTCCAGGATTTAGGCCATCAGGTAATACTTGTGATTGGTGATTTTACTGCCATGATAGGTGATCCATCCGGTCAAAATAAGACTCGCCCAACTTTGACACTTAAAGAAGCAAAAGAGAATGCGGAATCCTATATTAATCAATCTAATGTAATACTTGATGTAAAGAAGATTAAGATTTTATATAACTCTACATGGCTCAATAAAATGTATTTTAGTGATGTGATCAATTTGGCCAGTAAATATACAGTGGCACGGATGCTAGAGAGGGATGATTTTACCAAACGATACCAGTCAGAAAAACCAATTTCACTGCATGAATTCTTATATCCGCTTGCACAGGGAATGGATTCTGTTGAGCTTGAGGCCGACCTAGAACTTGGAGGCACTGATCAAAAATTTAATCTACTGGTTGGTCGAGATCTTCAGAAGGAATATGGTCAGGAGCCTCAATGTATCTTAACATTGCCCCTTTTGGAAGGTACAGACGGTGTTGAAAAAATGTCCAAGACCTATGGAAATGATATTGGTCTGAATGATTCACCTGAGGATAAATATGGAAAAATTATGTCCATTTCTGATGATATGATCGTAAAGTATTTCCGTTTGGCTGCCGATGCAAATGATAAGATTATAAAGGATGTTGAATCCAGATTATCGGATGGTAATACTAACCCTCGCGATATAAAGCGGGAACTCGGTCGGGCACTCGTTGAATTATATCATGGTGCTGATGCAGCACTCAAAGCTGAACAGCATTTCGATAAGGTCATCGTTAAAAAAGATATTCCTGATGAAATGGAAGAAATTGTAATTGAGAAAGATTTTTCGTTAGTAGATATTATTGCCAATTCCGGTCTGACCAAGAGCAAGGGTGAAGCTAGACGGCTTATCAAGCAAAATGCCGTTAAGTTGAATGGAGAAGTATGTAGTGATATAGACCATATATGTAGTCACGGTCAAGAGGTGGTAATTAAAGTCGGTAAGAGACGATTTATTAAGGTATCCTAATGAAACGTATAAATTGGCTGCTTCTGGCAGCTTTTTTATTGTCCAGCTGTACTAATAATCAATTTCCAAGTAATCCCCGTTTAGTGGTGCTTATTGCTGTAGATCAGCTGCCTGGAGAATTATTTCAGCGTATTAGGCATGAATTTACTGGTGGTTTGAAGTGGCTGCTTGATCATGGTATTGATTACACAAATGCCCATCATGAGCATGCCAATACGGTTACCGGTACTGGTCATTTTGTTCTTACTTCCGGACAGTATCCTGGTCCTGCGGGAGTATTGGGTAATTCCTGGTATGTACGGGAACTAGGACGTTCAATAAATTGTGTGGAGGATTCTTTGGCGAAACCAGTCGGTGGAAATGGAAAAGCACGATCCTATAATCAAACCAACGCATCAACGATCGGCGACTGGATGAAAGTTGTTGATCCCAATTCCAAAGTGTTCTCCGTAGCCGGGAAAGATCGATCAGCTGTTTTCCTTGGAGGTAAGAATGCTGACCTAGCAATCTACTATGATTACGAAGGTTCATTCATGACTTCTGATTATTACACAGATGAATTACCCAATTGGCTTCTGGATTTCAATTCTCAACTAGATTTTTTATCGTATCAAGATTCTGTGTGGTCTCATATTGCTGAACCAGAATATTACGAAAAATATGGTACTGCAGATCATCATGAGGGAGAGATTGACTTGTTCGATGATGAAAACTATTCTCCTACACTGCCTGTAAGTTTATCCAGTCGAAGTATGAATGAGACCAATAATTATATCTGTGCCACGCCCTGGTTTGACAGAACTGTTTTTGAAATGGCAGTAAGAATCGCGGAAGAAGAAAAATTGGGCGTTGACGAATCGATTGATTTGTTGAGCATAGGTATTTCTACAGCAGACTGGATCGGGCATAGCCACGGGCCCCATTCACACGAAGTTTTGGATTATTTTATTCGCCTTGACAAGTATCTTGAAAATTTCATTATCTCTATTGAAAATCGGATTGGGCTCGAACACGTGGTATTTGTATTGAGCTCTGACCATGGAGTTGGACCGCTGCCGGAATATTTAGTGAAACAGGGGATCGATGCGGGACGGTTGGATCGCAATGACTTTAAAAATAGGATTGAGTCAGTAGAAGAATGGTCAAAAGGTCGGATTAAATTCTATGGGGATGGCTTCTACTTTCCAGAGAAATTCAGTGCAAAGGAAAGAGCAGAATCTTTTGAAATGATTTTAAAATCGTTTCAAGGAATAAAAGCCATTGAAAAATGGATGACCAAAGAAGAAATATTATCTCTTGAGAGTGATGATCCATTATCTCGGCGTATGAGAAATATGATCCATCCTGAAAATAGTGCGGATGTATTTTTTGTTATGAGAGAATATTACAGTGAACGATTTCCACTAGGTGCGACACATGGGACCCCCCATGATTATGATTCTCATGTTCCAATTCTTTTCTCACATGTAAATGTAATTAGAGAATCAGTTGAACGGCCTGTGGCAACTGTTGATATTGCGCCGACGATTGCAAAAATACTTGATATTAGTATTCCTGAAAAAGTAGATGGAAAAGTATTGTACGAAGTAATAGAATGATCCAGTTAATTAATATCACAAAACAATACGACCAGGTGAAAGCTGTGGATGGTGTTTCATTCAGTATTAAAAGGGGTGATATTTACGGATTGCTGGGCCCAAATGGTGCGGGAAAGACCACAACCATCCGTATGCTTATGGGCATCTTACAACCGGATGATGGGGATATCCTTTGGCAGAATAAAGTCTTATCTCGACATGTTCTCTCTATTTTTGGGTATTTGCCGGAGGAACGTGGATTGTATCAGAAACAGAAATTGGGAGAAACATTACAGTATTTTGGTAGGCTCCGGGGAATGTCCGGGAAAAATCTACAAAACGAGATTGGTGAATGGTTAAATAGATTTGATTTCTCCGATTCATCTAATCGAAAGATAGAAGAATTTTCAAAGGGGAATCAGCAAAAGGTGCAATTCATTTTAGCCCTGTTGCATCACCCGGAATTTGTTATTCTTGATGAACCATTCACTGGTTTAGATCCATTGAACCAGGTATTGCTTAAAGAAATCATCCAAGAAAAAAGAGAGGAGGGCGTTACTTTTATTTTTTCCACGCATCAAATGGAACAGGTAGAACGGTTATGTACAAATATTTGCCTTATCAATAAAGGACAAGTTCTGATAGATGGTACTTTGACCGAAATGAAAGAAAAACACAGTAATAATGCAGTGACAGTAAAATATGAAGGCGAACTATCTAAAGATGAATTAATTCATTACATACCTGAGCCAAAGATTGAGAATGGTGAACTTCAAGGTGTCTTGTCAACCTCATCATCTGAATTTTTGTCATTTCTAAATAATAAAGTAGAAATCCTATCTTTTTCTCAAAATACACCATCACTAGAACAGATCTTTATCGAAGAAGTGAGAGCCGCATCATGAATCGTATGTTGCAAATTTTGAAATGGGAATTTATGGTTCGTTTCCGGTCAAAGATATTTTTGATCTCACTTTTTATGCCCTTATTTATTGCAACCATAAGCATTGTCCCTGCAATGGTCATGGAAGATTCAGGAGGTACTGAAGTAAAGGTTGGCTTGATCAATAATAACAAGGATATAGATAATATCTATCGTGACCACATGGATGATACTTATCGTTTAAATAGTAATACTCCCAAATATATTTTCTTTGAATACCTTGATTTTGAAGAAGCGGAGCCGGACCTGCAGAATAAATTGCTTGATGCGGTGGTGGTTATTCCAGATGGGATCCTTGATAGTGCCAATGCAGAATTGTATGCCCGATCATTGAATAATATTATTGTTATTGACGATCTCCAGGACGGGCTGGTTCATACGGTCATGATGAAGCGACTCATTGACCAGGGTCTGGAAATTACCATTGCAGAAGGCGCTAGTAAAAGAATCCGAATGGAAACGTTTGAGGTCAGTGAAGAAGGAGAACTGACTGAAGGCAATGAACTGATGATGATCCTTGGTCCATTCTTTTTCTTGTTCCTCTTGGTAATGGCTGTGTTTATCAATGGACAGTTATTACTTCGCAGTGTTATGGAAGAACGGACAAACCGCATGGTGGAAATATTGTTATCTACTGTTTCTTCCAGAGAATTGATGACTGGAAAAATATTGGGTCTGGGTATGTTGGGAATGGTCCAGATCTTGTTCTATTTTCTTGTGATGATTTCCTTAGGCATCTACCAGGGGATGGAGATCGTTAAGTTAGATGAACTGCCCCTCTTGTTTATTTATTTCTTTTTCGGATATTTTTTCTTTGCGGCCATTTATGCAACTCTGGGTACCTTATTTGATAATGAACAGGATGCACAGCAATCCATGGGTATTGTATCTATTATTGCCATGGTGCCCTTGCTCGGATCATTCTATTTTATGAATAACCCCGAATCACTCATAACAAAAGGTTTGTCCTTTGTTCCACCCATGACACCCTTCATGATGATCCTTCGTATCAGCAGTGGTGCCGCTGAAACCTGGGAGATCATAGCGACAACTGTTCTGATGATCATTTCTATTTGGGGTATGATGGCCCTGGCTGGAAAAATTTTTCGTACTGCATTGCTAATGTACGGAAAAAGGGCAACACTACCTGAGATCTGGCGCTGGATTCGAGTTTGATCTAACGAATTAGCGATTTTTTTACAAATATTTATTTAACGACAATTAGTAATAGCCATAAATTGTATAGATTTATTTTAATCTATTAGACTCATTTGGAGTAAGTATGTCAGATAATTTACATGAATTTACAGATTCAAATTTTGAAGCAGAGGTTGTTCAGTCCGGCACACCGGTATTGGTGGATTTCTGGGCGGAATGGTGCGGCCCCTGCAAAATGATAGGCCCGGTGGTTGAAGAGATCGCCGGCGATTATGCTGGTAAGGTAAAGGTAGGTAAGGTAGATGTAGATGCCAACAATCAGGTGTCCATGGAATACCGCATTACCAGTATTCCTAACCTGCTCATTTTCAAGGACGGCGGCGTGGTGGATTCCATTGTTGGCGCTGTTCCGAAGCAGGAAATTGCAAAGCGATTAGAGGCAGTTCTTTAACAAACAGTTATATGAATCGTAAGGTCATCATCATCGGATCCGGACCGGCCGGACTTACAGCGGCTGTGTATGCGGCAAGGGCCAACTTAGAACCGTTGGTTTTTGAAGGCAGCCAACCTGGAGGACAATTAACAATTACCACTGATGTGGAGAATTACCCCGGGTTCCCTGATGGTATCATGGGTCCAGAATTAATGGACCTTTTTCGCAAACAAGCTCAGCGTTTTGGCGCTGAATGCTATTTTAAACATGTATCTAATGTTGACTTCAGCCAGCATCCGTATAAGGTATGGATCGGTAATGAAGAATACTCAACTGAAACCGTAATCATTGCTACCGGTGCTTCTGCTCGATTATTGGGACTCGAGTCTGAGTCTGCTCTCATGGGCCATGGTGTGTCAGCCTGCGCAACCTGCGACGGCTTTTTTTTCAAGGATAAAAAGGTCCTTGTAATCGGCGGTGGGGATTCTGCGATGGAAGAGGCAACTTTTTTGACCAAGTTTGCATCTGAAGTATATATAGTTCATCGGAGAGATGAGTTACGTGCTTCAAAAATCATGGAACAACGTGCTAAAGATAATGATAAGATCCATTTTCATTGGAATTCTACAGTTGAAGATATCCATGGAACTACGGAAACAGGGGTCACGGGAGTTACATTAAAGGATACGGTCTCGGGTGAAAAACGTGAAGAAGATTGTAATGGTATATTTATGGCCATAGGTCATATCCCGAATACGAGCTTGTTTGAAGATGTCTTAGAGTTGGATGACAAAAATTATATTGTCACTCAAAACGGTACTACAGCCACTAATATTCCGGGCGTTTTTGCTTGTGGAGATGTGCAGGATTCCTACTATCGCCAGGCAGTAACCGCTGCCGGTTCTGGTTGTATGTCTGCCATTGACGCAGAGCGTTTTTTGGAAGAAAAGGCCCACTCTTAAACTGACCTACGATTCATCACTACAGAAAGGAAAGAGTGATGAATAATAATACACTTATATATGAATTAAAGGACCTTAAAAAGGTCTCTGGGCAACGTACTATCCTGCAGATAAGAAAGTTGCAGATTCACAAGGGCACGATATATGGAATCATTGGACCGGTTGGATCAGGGAAATCATCTTTATTAAAACAACTTGCCGGTTTGGAAAAACCGACAGAAGGATCGATTCTGTACGATGATAATGAATTTAAAACATCTATGTTCGGCAAATTACTTGCGCCGAAAGACGTGAAATTTGTTTCACTACTAGAACCATTAAGAGGGAACCTTGTTAGTGATGTCTTTAGAGAAATTTATGGGAAACGTAGCCAAGATATACAAAATCAATATTTCAATACAGGTATTCGTCGATTTATGTGGGACCAATCTATCGATTCATTATCTGTGGGCGAGCAAAACTGGTTGAAATTAATAGACGCCGTAGAAAGTGATCCCAGGGTACTCATTATTGAATATTGTGGGACTATTTTGGATGAAGAATTGTATAAGGACATCAATCATCGGTTAAAGAAAATGAATAAAAACCTGGGAACGACAATTATTCTTTCTTCACTTGATCAATCTAAGATACAGCGTTTGGCATCAGTCATGATATTTTTGGATAAAGGACATGTGTCGAAAATACGATCCAGTGGTCAGCGAAGAACTCAACGTGGATCTCATAAGCAACGACGCGGTCGAGGGCAGCCTAAACCCCGTTCCCAAAATCAACGTCGAAAATGATTATTCTTCAATTATATTAAGAATACAGTTCTTTCGATGTAAATTATTAAGATTATGAAGCAGATCATACGAGCACGAAATGACAGGATCATTGCAGGGGTTTGCAGTGGTTTTGCTCAATATTTCAACTTGGATCCATCTATAGTGCGCCTGGGATGGATATTTTTCACACTTTTTGGCGGATCAGGGATTTTGGCATATCTTCTAGCGATGATCCTTATTCCAGATGAACATTCATCACCTGAAATTAGTTATGGTAATGTCAGCAATGCTCACAATGATAAAACTATTCTTTGGGGAGTATTGTTGGCGTTTGTTGGAATGATTCTGTTTTTAATTCATGGTGATATTATAGAGATGGTTTGGGATCGTTTTTGGGATAGTGGTATAAACCTATTTCTAGCCGTGTCTATTCTATGTCTTGGTATCTATATATTGTATACAAAACGAAACGATCTTGCGAATTTACTTAATGATGGAAAAGGCCTTCCATTACATTTATCTAAAGAGGATTCAAAAATTGCCGGAGTGTGTGGGGGCATTGCAGAATCGATACAGAAGGATAGTGCATTGATTCGTTTTTCATGGGTTTTTGGTACTTTTATGAGTGCCGGTATCGGGATCTTACTTTATCTTGTCCTAGCACTTATCCTCCCTGCACATTCATACGAACAGACTGATCAGGTCTAATGAAAAAAGAAAGATACTCTGAATTAGCTGATCAATTTAACCAAAAGATTATTTGTGTTATTGGTGATCTCATGCTTGATTCTTATATGTGGGGTGAGATCAAAAGGATTTCTCCAGAAGCCCCGGTACCTATAGTTGCAGTAAATAAAGTGACCCATAACCCTGGCGGAGCTGCAAATGTGGGCTGGAATATAGCTTCATTGAATGGTAAAGTTACAATGCTGGGAGCCATTGGGAATGATGATTCTGGGAATCAGTTAGTTGCCATTATGGAAGATCATGGAATGAAAGTAGATAATATCATCAGATCTGATGATATTTCCACTACCGTCAAAACAAGGGTGATGTCTCAGGGGCAACAAGTTCTGCGTACGGATAGAGAATCATCCAATGATATTTCAAATGAAACTGTCGATTTAATTATTAATGCGCTGAACGATATAATTAAAACGTTGGATGCGATTATTGTTGCGGATTATAATAAAGGTTTGTTGACTAAAAGTCTAATTAACTCTATCTTAGATTCTGCACAAAAAAATAACGTACCTGTTTATGTTGATCCAAAGCATGATCATTTTATGGTTTACAAAAATGTAAGGTTATTTAAGCCAAATGCGCATGAATTCAAGACTGCAATGGGTAACGAAAACACAGAAAAAATCAGTGGTCAATTGAGAAGTGAACTGGATGCAGATATGGTATTGGTTACCCTGGGTGCTGAGGGGATGATCTTATCGACTGCTGATGATACTATCGTCATTCCTACAAAAGCACGTGCAGTTCATGATGTATCTGGAGCTGGAGATACAGTTATTTCAGTATTTACTCTGTCCAATATTTCAGGAGCGACACCAGAAGAATCAGCGATCTTGTCAAATTTTGCAGCAGGACGTGTATGTGAAGAAGTGGGAGTCATTCCGATTGAACGTCATATGCTGGATGATATCATAGATCATCACAATTCCTAATTTTTCTTTCAACCATTTATTTCATTTCTCAATTTTACGCCTGATATGAAACGATCATTCCTGAACATTTATATTATTATAATGCTGTTAGAATTTCCAATTGCACAGCATGACTATCGATATGATCCTTTTGATTGGATTATGTACCGACAATTGGGAGCTATCAATTCCATTACAGAGGGTTTTAGATATTTTTATATAGGTACAGAAATGGGTGGAGTCGTCCGAATTAACACTATTAGCCATGATTTGGATGATCCCATTACACAAGCGCAGGGTATTAAAAGCAATAACATTTCTGCGGTACATTTTGATAGCAAAACCGGGAATCTTTGGATCATAGCAGGAAATTATATTCATTACAGTCACTCTCGTGCAGGGGGATGGGATACTGAATCCATAGACTTTTGGGGTCTCCCTAAATGGACAGACATTTTAAGAATGGGCTCATCCAGAAATTATGTGTGGGTTCATACCACCGGCGGGTATGTGAAATTAGATCATATATCTGGAATATTCTTGGGATCATTTCCATATCCGGAAGAGGAAAATATTCAATGGAGCACTAGCGCAAAATATCCAGAACATGAGCAGGGTATTCTAAATGAATATTCTCTATCTGATGGATGGCTTTCTATGGGTGAAATGAGCGTTAATCCATATGGGGTAAATATAAAGCAATCAGTATTTTATGAAGGTAAATCTGGTGATGTGGTTGTTGGTATGATTGACGGTACAATCTTTCTAGGTAATAACAGTACAAAATTTCTTGAGCTAATCACAGCTGGTATAGGTAACAATGATGTTCAGTTTATTATGGATGATGGCGAAGTCTATTTAGGTGGTAGATTTTCTCATAGGACTAATGGGTTAACAATTTTTGATTTGAAACGGAATGTTATTGAAAACATTCATTATGATTATATGATCAATTTTTCAAAAGGAAATTATTACTGTGCAGTTAGAGCTGGAGATGAAATATGGTTTGGCGGAGATGGAAAAATATCTGTGTATAATGAAAAAGAATCATTTTGGAGAACGCTGGATGAGTCACGTGGATTCAGTGGCCATATCATAACGGATATGTTATCAGATGGTCAATACGTATGGATAGCCGGTTCATCTGGATTATTTCGTATGGATCAAAAGTCTAAAAGGGTTACTGATTACGGGTTCGAACATTTATTTGATAATCGTTTTATTTATGATATTGAATTGGTAAATAATCATTTGTGGATAGCTGCAGGATATGACCTCATTATAATTGATTTAATCAATGGAAAATTATTGAATCATAAAACAATTGGCAAACTGGGAGATATGGAAGGTCTGGAGGACCTATTATCAGGTTTTAAGGTTCTTACCTTGGATGGCGATAGTATGATGATCAGTTCAGATCAGGGAGTGTGGAGTTACACGTATAAGGATGAAACCTGGTATGAATTATTAGATGCATCTGTTTACGCTGGATATGAGATCACAGATTTGGAACGACGGAAAAATGTAATTTTTCTTGCAACTAATGATGGCTTTATTCGTTACGATTTAAAAGATAGATTCATCCGTGATTATCAGTATGATTTTATAGGAGAGGTACACGATATATTGCTGACAAAACGCAATTTATTACTTGGTACCAGAAATGGACTAATTAATTTCAAGTGGACTAAAAATTGAACGGATCTAAAATATTGAGTTTTCTGCTAATCTTTAGTGTAGTTTTTTGTCAACGGACCACGAGGGACAGGAAAGAAGCAAGACAGTCCAATATAGAGCAATTCTATTTGATGGTATCACCAAGTGCTACTGAATCAGGTGACAAAATCCATCTGAAGACATATATCCTACTTCCAAGTTTTGCACTTCAATTTATAAAGGAAAATGGCAATTTTCAGTCTGAGTTTGAAGCACGAATTTCTATTCTAGATAGTGAAGACGAACAGATCGATAGTAAAACAATTCAACAAGCCTTAACAGCTTCAGATTATCTCGTCACTGTGAGTAAGAAAAACTGGTATTTTATTGAGTATGATTTTACTGTTTCTCCAGGGGAGTACACGATTGTTGGTGAAGTGATGGATGTGGATACACGTAACAGTGGTGTTAATATTCAAAAGATAGATCTGTCAGAATATACTTCTGACTTTTTTATTTTTGCACCTCAAGTTATGACACAGTATAAAGGGTATTGGCAGGGTGAAAAAAAAATGATGCCAAGTTATAAGAATGAAATCCGCTCCAAACAATCTTCTGTCTCAGTAATGGTTTCCGGTCGTGTTGCCACAGAGGATTATTCTATTGAATTGAACTTAACAGATAATAAGGGTGAAGAAATTGCATCCATTGATACGATGATAATAAATAATAAAACAGTAATTAATGAACGATTTGATCTGCAGTTGCTGGATGTCCATGGTCTGCGGGGTAAACTGTTAGTAAAGCTAAAGCAAAATGGAAATGTGAAAGAGCAGCATGTGGATATGCTGATAAAGCGTCCAGGAGTGTCTGCTAATATTCGTGATGTGAATGAAGCCTTGGATCAGATGCGTTACATTCTTAACAATGAAGAACGATCTAAGTTAGGGAAGGCTAAAAAGAAGGAAAGAGAGGAACTGTTTTATTCATTTTGGAAAGAACGTGATCCAACGCCGGAAACTAGCACAAATGAATTGATGGATCAGTATTATAGCCGCGTACGATACTCAAATGAACAGTTTACGACGTTTTCACCAGGATGGCAGACAGATATGGGGATGATATATATACTATTTGGAGCACCGGACGATATAGAACGACTTTATATGAATAACACCCGCAATGCAAATCAGACGTGGCATTATTATCGTATCAGCCGAAGTTTCACTTTTTATGATGAAAATGGTTTTGGAGATTACAGACTGTCCACTCCATACATATATGGACGTGCCTGGTGAGTATATTAAAACGTTTTTCATATAGTGGACTTCAATCATATAAAAAATGTCCAGCTCAATTTCAATTTAGATATGTAGATAAAATTCGTAAAACAGATGAAGGGATCGAGGCTTTCATGGGGAAGCGTGTTCATGAAGCCATTGAATTTTTATATAAAGAGATTCAAGATGGTAAAATTCCTTTTATCGATAATATACTGATTCACTACGAGGATAAGTGGAATGAAAAATGGCACGATCGAATTGCCATAGTTAAACGAGGAGAAACAAGTGACCAATATTTTCAATTAGGGTTGGATTGTATTGCGCGATTTTATCGCAAAAACCAACCCTTTGGTGAAAATGTAATCGGTATAGAGTTAGAAATGGATTTTGATCTGGATGACGATCCTAATTACAGAATGAAGGGCATCATGGACCGATTAGATCAGATTGGAAATGATGATTATGAAATTCACGATTATAAAACAGGAAAGCGTGCAATGGATCAAATATCTGCAGATAGAGATGGTCAGTTAGCTGTCTATCAGATCGCATTGAAACAACAGAAAGAGAATGTGCGCGAGGTTGAGCTGGTGTGGCATTTTGTACGGCATGGAATTGAGATACGTTCTAAAAGATCTCGTTCTCAATTGGATCAATTGACAAAAAATTTAAAGTCCCAGATCGATGAGATCAGAGCACATGAACGTTCTGGGGAGCCATTTCCTCCAAAAGAGTCTATCTTATGTAATTGGTGTCACTATTGGGAGGAATGCCCTGCCAAACAAAGTTCAAACCCGTATATAGGATCTTAATAACAGTGTGGAAATTATTCTCTTAAAAATAACAATTACTGTCAAAAGCATAGCTATTATCTCCTAATTTTCATGTACAAATGAAGTTGAAAAAAATAGAAATAAGTGAACTGAAGAATATTTTGTCAAAAGCAGAGAATCGTTCCACTGATATTTTGGAAAATTTATATGAGAAACTATCATTAGAGGAAAAAGTTGATCTTTACGTGGATGGTGCTGCGGACCTTCACACCAAAACATCGGGAATAGGTGGTGTATTTTACCAAAATGGGGAGGAACTTCTTACTTTCTCAGAATATTTTGGAGATGCTACTAACAATGAAGCTGAGTATAGTGCCTTGATCAAGGGTATCCAACTGGCACTAGATATGAATTTGACCAATTTGATGATCTATGCTGACAGTCAATTGGTCGTAAATCAGGTAAATGGCGAATTCAAGGTAAAGCATGAAAATATGATTCCCCTACATGCATCTGCCATAGAATTATTGAGCCAACTTGATTCCTGGGAAATCCATCATATACCCAGGGAAATGAATACTGTAGCCGATAAATTAAGCAAAGCGGGAATGATGTCGGGTAGAAATACATGAAAGCATTAATTACCGCTGGAGGTCATGGAACCCGCTTGCGTCCTATCACGCATACACAGAACAAACACTTGATCCCCATTGCAAATAAGCTCATGCTCTCTTACGCCCTTGAATATGCTAAAGATGCAGGTATCATTGAAGTGGGGATCATAATAAATGCTGGAGATGAATCCATTTTAAACGCATTTGGATATGGTGAAAAATTTGGTTTAGAGATCACTTATATTGAACAATCAGCTCCGTTGGGTCTCGGTCACGTAGTAAAAATTGCTGAACCATTTATTAAGAGTGACCCATTTGTATTTTATTTAGGAGATAATATCTTGGTTGGAGGTATCAGAAAGTTTATCGAAGATTTTGAATCAAATGGTTCAAATTGCCATTTGGTATTAAGTCAGGTACCTGACCCAAATAGATTTGGAGTTGCAGATGTAAAGGATGGTGCAATTGTAGGGATTGAAGAAAAACCGCAAGATCCTAAGAGCGACTTGGCAGTAACCGGCATCTATATTTATGACTCAAACATATTCGAGGCAGTGAATAATATTGAACCATCGCAACGGGATGAATTGGAAATTTCAGATGCCCATCAATATTTATTAGATAAGGGATTTAAGGTGACCTATTCTGAAATTACTGGGTGGTGGAAAGACACAGGTAAACCATCTGATCTTCTCGAAGCAAATCGTTTGATATTAGATAATATTAAAGATAAGCGTGAAGGTAAGGTTGATAGTGAATCTACAGTCACAGGACGTGTTAGTCTCGGCGAAGGTTCGTCCATCAATCAATCAAATATACGAGGACCAGTGATCATCGGTGAAAATGTATCTGTAGATGGTTCATATATTGGACCTTATTCTGCTATTGGTAAAAATTGTTCTATAGTAAATAGCGAGATCGAGTATTCGATTCTTATGGAAGGGTGTTCGATCAATAACATATCCAGACGTATTGAAGCATCTCTATTTGGTACAGATGTAGAGTTGCTCCGATCTCGAACCAAACCAGTGACACATCGTTTCATATTGGGCGATCAAAGTAAAATAGAAATAGACTAAACTTTGTCAGCGCCTGTTATTGAACTAAAGGATGTCTCTGTTTTTTATCCTGGCAGACAGACATATTTCAAAAAGAACCAATTACAGCAGATTCTTTATGATATTGATCTCCAAGTAAGTAAAGGAGAAATACTTGCTATTGTTGGGGAAAGTGGAAGTGGAAAGTCTACACTGGGAAGGTCAATCGTAGGCCTGGTAAATCACATGCAAGGCACATTTAAATATAATGGAAATTCTTACGACCCAAGCAATATGTCTGATCTGCGTAGTCAAATTCAAATCATTTTTCAGGATTCATTAAGTGCATTGAATCCTAGAATGAGAATCGGTAATGCCATTTTAGAAGTGATCAATCTACATCAACAACATGCGGATGGGGAAACAAGATTTCATGAACTAATGCAAAGAGTTAATCTGCCAGAGAATGTGAAAGATAAATATCCTCATGAGCTCTCCGGCGGCCAGCGTCAACGTGCTTGTATAGCGCGTGCATTAGCTGTTCAACCAAGAATATTGATTTGTGATGAGATTGTTTCAGCGTTGGATGTCTCAATTCAAGCAAAAATTCTTAACTTATTACATTCATTGGTAACAAAAGAAGAATTGGCGCTAATCTTTACGACTCACGATCTTTCTGTGGTCAATGCATTTGCAAATAGGATTATGGTTTTGAAAAATGGCCACATAATTGAGTCAGGATCAGTAAAAGATGTCTTTGAATCACCTAAAAATGAATATACCCAAAACTTATTGAGATCAATCCCAAATTTTGCTTAATAAATAATGATTATAGATGAGAATTGATTTAACTTTATTCCTTACAAATTAAGCAGTTCAATAATCCGAGATTAATTTTATGGGTTTTTTAAATAATTCACTTTCATGGGTATCTGGAGATATTGCCATTGATCTGGGAACAGCAAACACATTGCTATGGGTCAAAGGAAAGGGTGTCATGATTAATGAACCATCCATTGTTGCACGTTCTGTTCATGATGGAAAAATTGTGGCTGTGGGCAATGAAGCTAAGGCCATGCTCGGCCGCACTCATCGTGAATTGGAGACTATACGTCCATTACAGGATGGTGTTATTGCTGATTTTGATATGACTGATGGAATGCTTCAAGGATTTATTCGTAAAATTAATATCAATCGACTGGCACGACCCCGGATGGTGATCTGTGTTCCCTCTGGTGTAACAGAAGTTGAAAGAAGAGCTGTAAAAGATTCTGGTGAACGTGCCAATGCCCGTGAGGTCTATCTCATAGAAGAACCGGTGGCTGCAGCTATTGGTATAGGATTGGATATCAGTCAACCAATTGGGAACATTATTGTTGATATTGGTGGAGGGACAACAGAGATCGCTGTCATAGCTTTGAACGGTGTGGTCACAAAAGAAACTATTCGTATTGCTGGAGATGAGATGGATGAAGCGATTGTTCAGTGGTTCCGTAATGAACATAAATTAGATATTGGCTTGGCAACAGGTGAAGCCATCAAAAAATCTGTTGGCTCAGCAATGCGGATGCAGATGGAATCTATTTCAGTGAAAGGACGTGATCTTGTTAGTGGTATTCCTAAAACTATCGAAGTATCATCAGATGAGATACGACAAGCATTGAAAGAAACAGTAAACAGCATTGTAGAAGCTGTAAAACGAGCACTGGAGCAAACTCCTCCCGAACTAGCATCAGATATATTGGATAGAGGGATCATAATGACGGGTGGAGGAAGTATGCTAAAAGGAATCGATCAGATTATTCGGGAACGGACCAATGTTCCGGTCAATTGTGCAGAAGATCCTCTTTTATCTGTTGTTAAAGGAACGGGAAAAATATTAGAGGATATTCGGAAATATGAACCGGTGTTGATCTAATATGTAATGAGGAATATATACCTCGTTCTTATTAAGCAACGTGACCATGTTGCATTTATTCTCGCCCTCGTAATATCTTTTTCATTAATTCTTACAAACGACTCAAAAGATATTTCGATAATTCGTGGAAAAGCGAATGATATTTTTTCACGTTTCTATTCACCTGTTGCATGGCTACGGTCCATGGCAGTGGTGGAAGACGAAGCCACGGTTTTAAGGGAAAAAAATATCCAACTACAGCTCCAAATTGAATCCATGTTCAATTTGGTATCGGAAAACGAACAGTTAAAGACACTTCTTGATTATAAGCGTTCTAGTACATTATCACTTTTACCTGCTAGGGTCATCAATAAGGGTATCACTGCTAATATGAATACTATTACCATTGATGTAGGATTCAACCAGGGAGTGAAACGGAATTTAGCAGTTTTAACCCCCAATGGTATTATTGGTAAAATAGTTTCTGTTGGAAATCGCACATCAATTGTGCAAGTAATTACAGATGTGAATTTTCGTTTAAGTGTCCAAATAATACCATCTGGTGCTAGAGGGATCTTGCGATGGGTTTATGGAGATGAATGTGAAATTCGAGAAGTCCAAAAAAATTCAAACATTAGCGTAGGTGATCGCGTAACTACTTCTGGTTTTAGTGACATTTTCCCCAAAGATCTTCCTGTTGGAATAGTTACAGGTGTTCGTGATGAGCGAGGCAGCTTTCAAAAAATCGTTTCTGTGAAGTTTGATGAAAATTTGGGTTCGCTAATAAACTTATTTGTAATCACAGATTTAAAAGATGCCAAATAGCAAATTTTACCTATCCATGTTTGGAATATTTTTTATCCAATTTTATTTGGCAGAATTTCTCTCTATAAACATGATACGCCCTGATTTTCTTACGATCTTTATTATTTATACTGCAATTAGATACGGACGTTTTTACGGCGTTATTGCTGGTTTTACATTGGGTATACTGACTGATCTTGTGGCCGTTGGTTCATACTTTGGGCTATCTTCAATGATATATTCAATTAGTGGATACTTAACAGGGTTTTTAAAAAATAAATATAATCGTCTGGTTCCACTTTACTTTCATATTAGTTGGTTAGGAATCGTTTTATTTCAATTTTTTATTTATAGTTATGTTCGCTATCAATATTTATATGAAACAGATCTTATGACATTCTTAGAAAAATGGCTCTTAACTATGAGCTATACAATGGGTTTTATTTTGATCCTACAATTTGTTATTCCATTTAGAACATTTTATCGTGCTGAAAGCAGCTAATCTCATTCCTCAAAAACGTATGTTTGTTGTGTGCGGCGTCATTTTGGTGCTAATGTTCTCTTTATTATCACGTTTTTTTTATTTACAGGTGTATGATCATGAATTATATAAGCAAAAAGCAGATGTAAATCGAATTAGAGCTATTCCCTTGAACGCTCCTCGTGGATTGATTCTTGATCGAAATAATGAAATAATTGTCGATAATTACCCAACATATTTGTTGACAGCTATTCCGGGTGAAATGATAGATAAGAATAAGAATTTTGAAATTATAAGCCGATGTACTGGAATTGCTGCTGATATTTTGGAAACCAATTACAAAAAATATTATAGAGGAAATTTTTTACCTGTACGATTGGCAAAAGATCTGACATTTGATCAATTAAGTAGGATAGAAGAGTATAAGCAGGATCTGACGGGGATAAATTATGTTCAATTTCATGAACGCTATTTCCCAAGTAAAATAAATGCGTCCCATATACTTGGATATGTGAAAGAAGTTGACCAAACATTATTGAATAATTTAGATGAAAGTAAGGATTATACTTATGGTGATTTAATTGGCTGGCGGGGACTTGAAAAAGTATATGAAAATAAGCTGCGAGGCAAGAAAGGCGCCAGATTTGTAGAAGTAGATGCATTTGGACGGGAGATGGGTAAATCAAATGAGCATCCATTAGAAAATCCCGTCCCAGGGAATGATCTTAAAACATCCATTGAAATCTCTTTACAGCGAATGTTAGAACAACATCTTGATGGACAGCGTGCAGTTGCTCTCGTTTCTAGGCCCATCACTGGAGAAATACTTGCAATGGTCAGCAAACCAGATTATAGTCCTAATTTATTTACCGGCACAACTTCAATAGATACGTGGCATCAGATTATTAGTGACCCAAATAAACCATTATTGAATAGAGTAACGCACGGATTGTATCCCCCTGGTTCAACATTAAAAATGATCACTGCCATGTCACTTATAGAAGAACGTAAGGTTGGAATGAATGAAACAGTTGAATGTACTGGTGTTTATGAATTAGGGGATAGAATTTATCATTGTTGGAAAGAAATTGGTCATGGCGAGATGAATCTTGAATCAGCTATCGCTCAATCATGTAATATTTATTTTTATCATTTTGTTCAACGTTTATCGCTCGATGAATGGTCAGTGGCCTGTCGTTCTTTTGGATTTGGTGCTAGTACAAATATTGATCTTTCTTCAGAAGCAATAGGGATTGTACCTAATTCGCAATATATGAATAAGATCTATGGTCGATGGGGTTGGTCAAAGGGGCATCTATTAAATTTGTCTTTGGGACAAGGTGAATTAGTGGTTACACCAATTCAAATGCTGCGATATATCAACATGATATCACTAAATGGACAATCTCCTAGATTGAGAATCTCAGAGTTGAAGAGCAATGAGCTATTTATTAACGACCGCTATTCAAAAAGAACTTGGTTAATGATAAAACGATTAATGAATAATGTGGTAGCATCAGCTAATGGAACTGGAAAACTTTCGAATCCAAAAATTAATGGTCTCAAGATAGCTGGGAAAACCGGTACTGCTCAAAATCCACATGGAGAACCTCATGCTTGGTTTGTAGGATACGGGGAAAAAGAAAATGAGATAATTTCTTTGGTGATACTTGTTGAAAATGGAGGTAATGGCAGTGAAGCTGCTGCACCAATTGCAAAAATAGTATTTGAACATATTTTCAAAAATAATGCAATAACTAAACTGGCAGTTTCGCAATGATACAATTATTTTTAAAAAAATTTCAGGAGTCTACCATTAGTTTGGTCGTGCTAATGATCATACTCACAGGAGTTGGACTTATAACATTGAAAAGCATTAATCTATCATTCGCAGGTGAATTATTTGATAGTTCGTACTATAAACAGCTAATCTTTATTATTCCTTCTGCAATATCTTTTTTAATATTTTTTTTCATTCCTCGACATACCATACATAGATATATTTACGGTTTTTATGGTGTAATACTTGTTTTGATATTTATCCCATTTCTTGGACAGCAGATTGCTGAAACCTATCGTTGGATTGACTTGGGGCTTCCTATTGGATTTCAACCCTCTGAATTTGCCAAATGGATTATTGTTATTGCACTCGCTAGGTATTTATCTGATCATAATTTGGAGATGAACCATTTTACATCGAATATTATTCCAATCGTGATAGCATTAGTACCAGCTTTAATCGTACTAAATCAACCAGATCTGGGTTCTGCTATAATCATTTTAACACCAGTTATACCTATGCTTTATTGGATTGGAGCGAGACCGTTTCACCTTTTCTTGATGATAGCACCGCTCATCAGTATATTATCTGCTTTTCACTGGATCTCCTTCACGATTTGGGCAATCCTTATGATGATTATAATCTATAGGGAATTTCCATCATTGGTATTCGGTATGTCTACATTTTTTGCTAATATTTTTCTCGGTCTTTTATCTCCCGTACTATGGGCAATGTTAAGGGAATATCAACAAAAACGAATTTTGACATTGTTTAATCCAGATCTGGATCCTTTAGGAGCAGCTTACCAAATAATCCAAAGTAAAACTGCAATAGGGGCAGGAGGTTTATTTGGAAAAGGGTGGGGACAGGGTACACAGACACATTTGAAATTTCTTCCAGTTCAAGAGTCTGATTTTATTATATCTGTTATAGGAGAGGAATTTGGATTTATTGCAATTTTTCTTTTATTGGTTCTTTTCTCTATATTAATACTGAAATGTATACGAATGGCATATCAAGTTGATGATCGTTTTTCAGGTTTAGTATTGATTGGACTGGGAACAATCTTTACTGCACATGTATTTGTGAACTTTGCCATGACAGTTGGGATGATACCAGTAAAAGGACTGCCACTTCCATTCATCTCTTATGGAGGATCATTTTTATTATCCTGTTATATTATGATCGCTTTGATTATGAACCTGGGAATAGATCCAAAGGAATATTAAAAAGAGGGATGAAGATATATTGATTAGTGGGTAAATTCATTACCTTTTTTTTTAGTAAAAAATCATATAATATGAACAGAAAGCAGCACATATACCGAATTTTCTTTTTGAGTTTTGCGCTGGTATTTTCTGACCAGATTTTTGCTCAATCGGATACTCAATTGAAAAAACTGAATGATAAGGTTAATAAATTGAACAATCGAATTGATGAGCTGGAAACAAAACTCAATATTCTACTACCTGAATTACAAAATACTTTAAAAGCAACTGTTGCTTCAAAGGAACAGACAGACTCTGTTTCAATTATGATCATCAACAGGATCAATACGATACAGAATAAAATCCGATTATTAGAGGATAAAGCTGCATATTCTGATAGTACCAATTTTGAAGTATTGGCTCAACTGGTCATGATTGAAAACAAAATCGTAACACTTGCGAACAGTTTTACAGAATTGTATAACATTCGCAATGATCAAACGCCAGCTTCACCCAGTTCTAAAATCAGTCCTACGGAATATAAACGTATGTATATAGAGAGCTTGAGCAATTTTCAAAATGGTTTGTATACTCAATCAATAAAAGGATTCTCAACACTAGTAATAAGTGATCCTCAAAACGATTTGGCAGATAACAGCCAGTATTGGTTGGCTGAATGTTTTTATTCTCAACGTAATTATAAACGTGCTGTGATAGAATTTGAAAAAGTTTTCACCTTTTCTGGAACAGATAAGGATGATGATGCTCAATTAAAACTTGCATTATCATATCAAAGTATGGGTAATCTTGAAAAAGCCCGAGAGGAATTTCAAAGATTAGTTGACTATTTTCCTGGAAGTGAATTTTATGATCGTTCCAAAGAAGCGCTGAAACAATTAACCATTAATTAATATAAAAATTACTTATGAGTAAATTCTTTTACATGACAACGGAAATTATTCCGTTTGCAAATACATCCAGCCTAGCACCTTTTTCGACAAAAGTGCCATTAATGCTTCAAGAAAAAGGACACGATATTCGCACGATTATTCCAAAATATGGTTACGTCAGTGAACGAAAATACATCCTCCGCGAAGTGATCCGGTTGCGAGAGATTCCATTTCAATATAATGGCAAGGAAAAAGTTCTTTCTGCGAAAAGTGCGTTTATTCCGAAAACCCGCGTTCAAGTATATTTTCTTGAAGATAAGGATTGGTTCAAGCCTCAAACTAATTTGGTTTACAAGTCAAAAAATGGACGCGTTCTAGCTGATAATGATGAGCGCTGTGCTATATTTTCCAAAGGAACACTAGCAACCTTACCCCATTTGTTTTGGAAGCCGGATATATTTTTATGTAATGGATGGCAGTCTTCGTTTGTTCCCGCCATTTATAAAGAAGAGTACGAATCAATGGACTTTTATGACAAAATTAAAACTGTTCTTATGATCCATGATATGGATGAAGAATACACAGATTTTGGACAAACGGCATTTGAAAAAGCAGGCTTGAGTCTTCCGCCAGCAATGAAAAAT
Organism: uncultured bacterium; assembly: GCA_964510385.1. Classification (GTDB taxonomy): domain Bacteria; phylum Fidelibacterota; class Marinisomatia; order Marinisomatales; family TCS55; genus UBA2126. The sequence continues at coordinate 2,182 of CAZECA010000021.1, read as the reverse complement.
GGTACTGTGAATGCGTATGAGGCAGCTGCAGAAAATGCTGATATGATAATCGCATTAGAATCACCATCAAATAAATTGTCCTCAAAATTGTTAAAACTCCCAGCACTCAAGGCGAACAAGAAAAAATTGGTCACTGTCAAGGTTCCAGAAGGAGAAGATGTAGACTATCAACCAGTGGCTGATAAGTTAGACAAGGTCCTTGAGAAACTATCTGCCTAATTTTTAGTATAACATAACGTTTATGAATCAATTTTCCTTTTTCAGATTACTGGGTCTTGGTTTAATAATTATATTTGTATCCGGATGTATGGAGGATCCTTTAGAGGTTGATTTGGAAAACACAAATCTAAATTTGGAATCGCAGGAATTATACGATATTTCTGGACAAACGTATCAAATTCCTCCCATAATTGGTAGCAAAACAAAGTTGTATTTGGGCGAAGAAGAAAGTTTCCAATACAAAGTAATGCTTTTTGCAACTTCTTATATCTCCTCTGAATCATATTACACAACTCTCACTTCATTTTTAGATACAGCGATTACAATTGATAGTGCATTTTTTACTGTAGGTGTTTCCAAAGATACTCTGGAAAATCCAGCACTATTTTCAATGTATTATTTTCCTGATCAAGGGGACTCAATTTTTAATGAATCTAAAACTCACTATCTAAATTTTACAGATGTGGAAATATCTTCAGGAATGTTTGTATCCAGTGCCACAGAAGAAAGTTATCAAGTGGATTCAACTACAACAAAATATCGAATTAGATTTCCTGCTGAGGTATTGTTTGATTCAACATTTGCAGATACATCCATGAATTATACATTGATGGTTAAATCAGAAGAAGCTTTAGATGAAATGATTCCATTTTATAGTCGAGAATATGATTATACCCAAACACTAACTCCAAAATTGGAAGTATTTTACAGGGAATTCATTTATCCAGATTCTAGTGACACTTCTTCAACTATTCAGGTGGATACCCTCACAAGAACATTTTATGTTACAAAAGATATTAGCATTATGGTTCCACCTGAAATATCTGAAGATGATACAACTTACATAACAGTTGGCAGGGGCAAGGGATTAAGAAGTATTATAAAATTAAACTTTCTAGATTCTTTACTCTTGCCTGAGCAAACCAGTTATGACCAGGCTCAATTGATCTTTTATATGGTTCCTGATAGCAATATTTCTTCATTTAGTATATGGGCCGCCCCGTTAACTGATACTTTAGATCTGATGGGTTTTAGCTACATGGATGAGGATGATTATTCAATTGAAGGTACAATGCTTTCTAGTGGTTCACTTTATGATGGTAAAGTAACGATCAATATTAAGGATTTTCTTCAGAACCAATATTTTGGAAATATAAATAACATGGGCGTGAAGTTTTATGCCAATATCAATAATAACCTTCACAGAGATATTCATTTTTATACTGCAGACCATGATTCGCTATATCCCAGACTAAGGTTACGGTATGTATCTCCGTAAATTAATAATTACTTTATGTGTTTCTGTCACTTATGGGCAGTCGATCCATCATGCATTTGGATTAGGATCTATTAATTTTGATCATAATGCTTCATCTTCTGGTATAGCCAGTAGAGGTCTTGTACCATCACTATACAGAGGTATATCGCTAGCAAACCCAGTCACATGGAATAAATTGGAATTTGCCATGTTGAGCGGGAATTATTCTGGTAATGAAGTTCAGAATTCAAATAGTATCAATGGGATTAGTGGAATTATAAATGCTCAATTTACTGTTCCAATAGGAAAGAACTATGCCTGGGGATTTGGAATTAAACCTGTTTTTGATCAACAATATATGATCATCGATGACTCTTTTTTCCAATACATAGACGATGACACTTTAACTCTCCAGCGATCAATGGATGGTTCCGGAGGTGTAGCCTCTTTATTTACGTCTTTTAATTTTCCACTGACATCGAAAGAACAAATGGCAATTGAATGGAATGTCTTGTTCGGTTCATTAAGAAGAGATTCAAAATTCAGTATTGATGAAAGTATTTATCATTATTTTCAGCGACATATTTATTCAGGTACATACTTTAAACTATTTTTAGCAACTGAAAGGTACAATTCAACATCACTACCATTGAATATTTACCTTTTGGTAAGTGGTTCTTTAAACCCTATGAAAGTGAAGCAATA